>JABIRI010000118.1 GCA_018667915.1 Opitutaceae bacterium
GCGCACCTATTAGTGCCACTTGAATATAGCGCGGGTCCGTCGTAGCGGCAGGTGGACCCTGCTGAATAAAAATACCATCCCGCATCAGACTGCCACCGACGCCCGTGATCAGAGAAAGCGCAACCACGCCCACCACATCGTAACCCCGCTTCATCGCGACGATTGCCGCCGACATCGACAACAAACCCACCGCCCCAAGCTCAAACCAGACAGGCAGAAAAAACGGATTAGTAGTCAGCGAGGAAACGCCCATCACCCCGACATGCCAACTTTCCTTCCTAACACAATCCTTCTCCCGACCCCTCCCCTGATCTCACCCTGATGAGAGTTTAACCATATGGGTTGAACTTCAGTGTATAACACTCCCGAAAAATGGATTATGCCGTTTGATTTAGTCAGCCTTTGGCTGCTTTTAGCACGAGCACTCGGGCGAGATCGTGCTTCTCGAATTCGGCCCAATACGCCTCTTCGATTTCCTTCAATCGTCCGTCGGCATTGATCGGCGGTCCAGGCTTACCGCTCAAGGCGGCGGTAGTTTGCTCCACGCCCAAATCACGGTCGGCCAAGCGGGCGACGAGCTCGTGCCAAAAAATATCGTTGTCGGATTCGCCGACCATTTTGCGCAGCTCTTTGTCGGTCTCGATTTTCGCGGCGGGCACGAGATTGCCGCCGCCGCCCACATCCACCATGTCGCTGCAGCCGTGGCTCTCGGCGAGTTTGAGGATTTTCTGTTCGATGCCGGCATAACGCGCGTAATGTGGCGACTCCCCGCCCTGTCGCGACATCACCGCGCGCATGCCCAATTGGACCAACTCCAATAGGCGGGCATACTCTTGCGGTGAAAACGATTCCTTCATGATACGGCGAACGAACGGCGGTTATCGGGCCGCACAGGATCTGCTGCAATGGGAATCCACAACGTCAGAGCAGGGAGGATGCAACCGCCGGGCCCGCCGGTTGCATCCGGCTCTGTCCGGCTATTCTTTACGACCTTCGACAAAACGCAGCCAACTGCCGCAGGCAGCCACGAAGCCCACCAGGCACAGGATGACGAAACGGTCACCCAGTGTGTTAGGCACGAGCAGGAACGCCGCAAGCAAGCCGGCGGTGACCAGGATGAGATTACCCGTGATGCGCGCCTGAGCGCCATCCAGCGAACCGCCGACCTCTTTCTCAAAATCGACGGGCGTTGCAGTGCGTTTCCAGAGTTCAGTCTCTCGGTCAAGATCCTCAGCACTGCGTTTATGGCGCCACGGCCAGGCGATCAGGAGTGCCAATAACGCACCCAACACAACGACGAAACTACGCTCCTGCAGGGCCCAGAAATTTCCGTTTAATCTCTCATCCATCACCGTGTAAATCGAGAGGGTTAAACCGCCGCCGAGCATCACGAAGTAATACCAGCCCGGCATCTTGCGAATGAAGATTCCCACCACCAGTGGGAGCGTGAGCGGCACCGCCAACACCGACGACAAGACCATGTAAGAATCGAACATCGCGAACCTCGTCTGGTTGGAGAGCCCGATCGACATCGAGATGATTAAGAGTCCGAGGATCACCGTGATCGTGCGACACAGGCGAAGTTGAAAAAGATCGGAGAGCTTCGCTTTACCCATCCAGCGACGGATCGGCAGGATGAAGTTGTTCACCAGAATACCCGTGGTGGTGTTCAGTCCCCAATCCATACTACTCATCGTGGCGGAAAACATCGCGGCGATCATGACACCGAGCAGTCCGTTGGGGAGCACGTGTTTGGCGACCACCGCGTAAGAGGTCGTGGCCGGATCGCCCACCGCCATCGCCATGACTTCGTCGGCGTAGAGGAAGCGCGCTACCATCGGCGGGATAAACCACACGGCGACACCCAGCGCCATCAGCACCATACAAAACCAACTGGCCTTCGACGCGGTGTTACCATCCTTCGAAGCAAGATACTTGTTGGCCGCACCCAGATGAATTTGGGAAATGATCTGCATGATGAATGCCATCAGAATCCAGAGTCCCGTGTAGCGGTCGTTCGCGAACTGCCCTTCCTCTTTCACGAACGTGAAACTGCCCTCAGCTACCATCGCTTGGTAGTTCTCGATAAACGCACTCACGCCGCCGACATCCATGATACACAGCACGCCCATCAACATCGTCATGCCATACATGATCACACCTTGGATGACATCGGTCGCCATCACGCCCCACATGCCGCCCGTGGTTGAATAGGCCAGCGTGATCAGACCGATCACGATGATCATCCAGTCCACCCGAATACCGAACACCGCGCCCACAAAAACCGCGAGCGCCCATAACTGAATGGCCGCTTGCAACGGATTCAGGATGACGCCCGTCACCACAAAGGTTTGCTCCGCGCCGAGGCCAAATCGAGCCCGCACCAAATCACCCGACGTGTGCGCCCGACTCTGCCGCCACCAACGCCCCAGAAAGGTCGCACCCATCATGAAGCCTAGGATGTTGGCGCCATAGATGATGATCGCCGAAGGCCCCGCCTCGTAAATCGCGGACGCGTTACCGGTGAAGGTAAACGCACTGATTCCCGCCATCAGCATACTGGTGCCCACCATCCACCACGTGGCGCGCGCTCCGCCCCGCACGAAGTCACTCAAGTTGTTGTTGAAGCGGGCAAAGACCACGCCGATGACGATCAACAGGATGAAATAAGCGCCGAGGGTGATGTATTCGAGATGCATGAGGCGAAAGGGACGCGGTCACCAAAACACGGTGACACAGGGGTAAGAGCAGGCTCTCCGTTCTGAAACCCACCCTGAAATCAGCAACGCAATAGTCCGAAAATTCAGACAATTTTCCCCTGAAATTTCATTCCACCGAACCCAGAGAAGAAAGCATCAACCTGGCACCATCTGCCCCTCCGTCCGTCTATCTTGTTACTTGTTACCTGTTACTTGTTACTTCGCGGGCGTAGCCCACGCCCGCGTTTGTTACTTGAGCGAGATAGCCAGAGCTGGCTATCTCGCTCCCTTATGTCCCAGACCGACGACTCAGCCAAACTCATGGAAGCCATCGTTTCACTCGCGAAACGACGTGGCTTCGTCTTCCAGTCCTCCGAAATTTACGGCGGCTACAACGGCTTTTTCGACTTCGGGCCCCTCGGTATCGAGCTCAAGAAGAACATCCGCGACTGCTGGTGGGACGACATGGTCCGCCGTCGCGACGACGTCGTCGGCATCGAGACCTCGATCATCATGCACCCCAAGGTCTGGGAAGCCTCCGGCCACGTCGGTGGTTTCACGGATCCTCTCGTCGATTGTAAGACGTCGAAACAACGCTTCCGCGCCGATCAACTCTTCTTCGCCGCCGTCGTTGTGGACAACACCACCCACGGCTACGTTTCCGCCCTCGAATCTGAGGACACCACCGCTGACCTCCAGGCCGCCGCTGAAAAGGTAAAGCGCAAGCAAGCCCTCCAAGGCACCCTCGCACCGGTCGTCGCCAAAGAGTTCACCGAAGCCACGCCCGAAGAGATTCCGCTCATCCCCTCACCCGCCACCGGTGAGCCGGGCAGCCTCACGCCCCCGCGCGATTTCAATATGATGTTCGACACCAACGTCGGCGCCCTGCGCGACGGTTCATCAAAATCCTATCTCCGCCCCGAAACCGCCCAAGGCATGTTCGTCGACTTCAAGAATGTCGTCGATACCGGCCGCGTGAAACTGCCCTTCGGTATCGCCCAAATCGGTAAATCGTTCCGCAACGAAATCACCCCGCGTAACTTCATCTTCCGCTCCCGCGAGTTTGAGCAGATGGAGATGGAGTATTTCATCCACGAAGACGCCGATTGGGAAAGCGCACACAAGGAATGGATCCAATGGTGCTGGGACTGGCTCGTCTCCATCGGCCTACCCGAGTCGCACCTCTCGCTGTTTGATCATGAAAAGGCCAAGCTTGCGTTTTACTCGCGCGGCACGACCGACATCATGTTCAAATACCCGTTCGGCGTCCAAGAGCTCTGGGGCATCGCCGCGCGCGGAAATTACGACCTCAACCAACACGCCAAAGCCTCCGGCAAACCGCAGGAAATCTTCGACGAAGAATCGAAAAAGAAATTCGTGCCGCACGTCATCGAACCCGCCGTCGGTGTGGATCGTATTTTCCTCGCCGTGCTCGCCGCAGCCTACGCGGAAGAAGAAGTCACCGACGACAAAGGACGCACGGAGACCCGCACCGTCTTGCGTCTTTCCCCAAGAATCGCCCCGGTCAAAGTGGCCGTGTTGCCCCTCCTCAAGAAGAAGGAAGAACTCACCGCCCGCGCCAAAGCACTCTACACCAAACTCCAACGCCGCTACGCCGCATTCTACGACGAAGCTGGAGCGATCGGCCGCCGCTATCGTCGCCAAGACGAGATCGGCACCCCGTATTGTGTGACAATCGATTTCGAAACCATTGAAGGCGAAGGCGACACCTTCACCCTCCGCGAACGCGACTCCATGGAGCAAAAACGCGTGACCGAAGACGAACTCCTCAAACTGCTAGACGAGCAGGTCTATTAGGCCAAAGTGGTCGTGACTGGGCCTCAATAGGCTCAGTTTTCACGCATTGTCTTGCGAAGGACCCTTATGTGTGACAGGCGGAAGGATTGCACCACCGTCATTCACTCTTTCCGACCGTCTTCATTGAAGTCGTCACCCAAGTTGCCCGCCTTGCCTCGGGTTTAGGGGAGACGGCCTAATGCCTCCGCGTTATCGTCCCACCGCAGTGCGTGAAGTGCGCACGCCTGAAGCCATCAAAGCGCTCATCGAGCGACTGAGCGCCTTCGGCGAACGCGCCCAAGAGCGCGGCCAAGAATACCTCAAGGGCGGAGCCGTCGCTTCGGTCTGGTCCGAGGCCGATCACTTGGTCAAAGCCGAGGTGCTGGGCAACGCCAGCTACGACCTGACGTGGTTCTTCACTCGCGGCAAATGGACCTTCCAGTGCTCCTGCCCCGACAAAAAGGACTGCAAACACGCCTACGCCTCCGGTTACGCCTGGATCACCGCCGTAGAGACCGGAGCCCCTGATGGCCGCCGCGATCCCCGCACCATCCCACACCGCATGGAGAGCAATTTCACCCAGGCCGTCTCATCCTCCGACGAGCACGCCCTCGAAAAGGAACTCGCCCGTTGGCTACGCGTCCTACCTTCAGCGGAAGAAACGGCGATGGATCAAACCCATCCTCTTTTTGCCGATCTCAATGGTCTGCGACTCCGGCTCGATCATGGCGGAAACTGGTTAATCGAAGTTCGCCGCAAAGGACAAAACCCATGGCGGGCTCCGGCCCAACGGTGGATGAACGATCTGACCAAAATTCGCCCGGCTGATTTAGAAAAGTTGGCCCCCGCCGAGGCCAGTCTCGCCGCCGCCATCGCCGCCGAGGCACGCCTGCTACCCACCGGACTTACCGCCAAACGTCCGGTGCCCGCCGAAGCCGTCGCCGAACTCCTGCGCACGTCCGCCGCCCGTCCTGCCCTCGCGATGCCCGATGGCCAACCGCTGACGATTGAGGACGATCCCTTGGTGCCGGAGGCCACCGTTTCCATCGAAACCAGCGACCGCCTCGACCTGCATATGGTCACCCCTGATGGCCGACCCGCAGAAGACGCCGTGCTCGTCGCCTCGCGTCCCGAACCACTCTACCTTTTCGAAGATCAACTCTGGCGGGGCCCTCCGCCCTCCCCGGCTCCTCAGCTCCCCGTCGCCGCACTCAGTGACGCCCGCCTGCTGCCACGTCTGCGCGCCGTGGGATTGCGTCTGCCAGACGGCATCGCCGCCGAGCTGAAAGTCGTTGAACTGAAACCACGACTCAAGTGTTGGCTCACGGCCGGCTTCGACGGCGAAGAACGCGAGCTGCACGCTCAACTCACCGCCGTCTCCACCCACCCGCCTTGCGAGAAACAATGGACCGGCGATGCCGTCGGCTGGCAATGGACCAAAAGCGGCGCGCCTCCTCCCCGCGAGGTCGGCAAACCCGCCCTGGAGTTCGAATTCGCTCAGGCTCGTGCGGCGAGCGAGAGCTTCACCGGGTTTCGTCTGATGTGGGACGGCTGGGCTGATGCCTGGATTCGGCCGGTTGATGATGAATTCGCGGAGAGTTTTCTGCAGTGGCACGCCGGCCTGTCACCCCACATCCACACCGAGCTTTCCCCCGAAATCGCAAGCCTGTTGGACGAACCACTGAATGCCCATGTGGAGGTCCGCCTCGACCCGTCGGCCGATGCCGAAAAGGACTGGTTCGATCTCACGGTCGGTCTAAAAATCGAGGACACCAATCTGAGCACGGAAGAGATCAAACTCCTGCTCAAAGCCCGTGGTAAATGGGTGCACCTGCCTCAACACGGTTGGCGGCGCGTCGACGCCGAGGCCGCGGTGGACGAAGAAACGACCGAAGCGCTGGATCGGCTCGGGCTCGGCGTTGCCGATGTGCTCGAAAGCGGCGATCCCGCCAAACACCGCTTCCACACCCTGCAACTTGCCCTCGAAGCGAACCGCCTAGCTGCCCGCGACGAACGCATGGTGGAGCGGCTGAAAAATCGCGCGACCAAGATTGCTTCGATCAAACCTCCCAAACTTCCGAGCAATCTGAAGGCGAACCTCCGTCCGTATCAGACTGACGGATACCATTTCCTGTGTCACCTATCCCAACAAGGATTCGGTGGAATTCTAGCCGATGACATGGGCTTGGGTAAAACCGTTCAGGCGCTGGCCTGGATGCTCCAGCTCAGCACAGAAAAATCCAAAAAAGCCGCAAAACCCAAAACCGAAAACGAACCGTTCCGTGCGCTCGTCGTGTGCCCTAAAAGTGTCACGCATGGTTGGGTGACCGAAACGGCTCGTTTCACTCCCGATCTCACCACCACCGTTTTTTCCGCCGAAACAGGCCGCCTCGATACCGACCGGAAACATCCCGATATTCTCGTCGCCAACTACACCCAGCTACGACGCCACGCGGAACGGTTCCGCAGCGTGACCTGGGATGTCGTCGTGCTCGACGAAGGTCAGTTCATCAAGAACCCCAAGAGCCAAGTGGCCCTCGCCGCCCGGGCCCTGCCGGCCCGTCACCGTGTAGTGCTCACCGGCACGCCGATTGAGAATCGACTCACCGACCTGTGGAGCCTCTTTGCCTTTGCGCAACCCGGTCTACTGGGCGACCAGGTCAACTTCCGTCGGCAATACACCGACGCCAGCCATGAGGGACTCCAGCGCCTTCACCGCCGCGTAAAACACTTCCTGTTGCGACGCACCAAGGCCCAGGCCGCCCCTGACTTGCCGAAGCGCAGTGAAGACGACGTGATCATCGATCTCGAAGGCGAACAACGTGAACTCTACGACGCCGAATTGAAACGCGCCCGCGCCGAGTTACTGGGCGTTAAGACGGCCAAGGAATTGGGCAAAGTCCGCTTCCACGTACTGGCGAGTCTGCTGCGACTGCGTCAGATCTGTTGCCACCCCGCCCTCATCGATCCGTCCCACGCTGATATCCCCAGTGCCAAACTCGATGCCCTCTTAGAGCGCGTTGAAGAACTGGCCGAAGAGGGCCATCAGGTTCTCGTCTTCAGCCAGTTCGTGAAGATGCTCAACATCATTCGTGATCGTTTGGTGGAACGTGAAATTGGTCACCTCATCTTAACCGGTTCGACCGAGAATCGCGCCGAATTGGTGGACACATTCCAAAAGGACCCGAGCAAAACGGTGTTCCTGCTTTCGCTGAAAGCGGCCGGCTTCGGACTGAACCTCACAGCGGCGAGTTACGCCATCCTCTACGACCCGTGGTGGAATCCCGCCGCGGAAGCGCAGGCGATCGATCGCATTCACCGCATCGGCCAAACCAAACCCGTGATTGCTTACCGCTTCATCACCGCCGGTTCGGTCGAGGAAAAGATCCGCGCCCTTCAACACGAAAAAGCGGCCCTCGCGGCGTCCGTTGTGCAGGAAGAAAGCCTCAGCAAGGTCATGGACCTCGACAGCCTGCGTGATATACTGAGCTAACACAGAATCCTACCGTCGACGAAATGTTGGGCATAAAGCCCAACCCACATTCCGGCTCTCGGTGGGTCGGGCTTTAG
Organism: Opitutaceae bacterium; assembly: GCA_018667915.1. Taxonomy (GTDB): domain Bacteria; phylum Verrucomicrobiota; class Verrucomicrobiia; order Opitutales; family Opitutaceae; genus Actomonas. The sequence goes on from JABIRI010000118.1 coordinate 8,067, forward strand.
GCCCGACGGGTGCAACCTTCTCTGCGCCGAAGCGCAAGCCGTCCCTAAAAAAAGTGTTCCTGCTTCCAACCCAGTAAATCTTTGGATCGCTGATTGGAAATGAGGGACCGGTGTTGCGAAAAATCGGCCCGAATATCGGTCACGTTAGGCAAAAATCGCGCGATCAGTTCTTGGGATGGAAGCACGGAAGACGAGTCATCGGCTGCGATAATAACCGGTTCGCAGCCCAAGTTGTCACCTTCGATACCGAGGCGGCAGGCTTGCGCCAAATCGCGGGAATCGATGTAGGACCACAAGATGCGCAGGCGGTCTTCCGGGTGCTCGGCGGAGCGTGCCTTGATCGCCTCGTAGTCATCCGGGCACACGACATTACCGATGCGATAGGAAAGAATCTGAGTGCCATCGCGGCGGTGAAACATCGCGGCGGTCTCCTCGTTGACGACCTTGGTGAGCCCATAGGTATCGGCGGGAAGTTGAGGATGGGCCTCATCGATCGGCAGGTAGGTGGGCTCGAAAAACGCGTTGGCAAAACAGATACCGTAGGATGATTCGGAGGAAGCGATGACAGCCTTCGGGATACCCAACAGGCCGCAGGCTTCAAGCACGTTGTAAGTCGTGGCGGTATTGACCCGCCACACCTCTTGATTGGCATGCATCTGCGGACGAGGAATGGCCGCCATGTGCACCACGCCATCGTAAGGCGCACGATTGCCGGTGGAGTGCGGACCGATAGCATCGACCGTTTGACCCAGATCCGTGAGGTCCGCGTTCAGATGATGACAATCCAGCCCCGCTGCCGGAGGGCGCGTATCGACATTGGTGACGAGGTAGCCCTGCTCGATAAAATGCTGGAGAATCCAGTGACCGGCCTTGCCAGCCCCACCAGTAATAAGAACGCGTTTTTTCGACATGGGATAATTCGGGTAAAAGAGAGGAATAGCCTGGCGAAACCACACCTAGGACCACTCAACCCATCACAGTAGATTTCACGTTTCAAGGAGAGGGATGATCCCCCGCTACTTAATCGGGGGAAAACGCTCGGCTCCGGCCTAAACTTTTTTTGCCACCCGCTTACGCTTTGTTTTGGGCGGGCCGTTCAAGTGCCCGCAGAGCTCGCAGGTGTGGCCGTCGCAACCGCGGGCACTGCAATGTTCGCGACCATAAAAAATGATCCGCAGGTGGAGCGCGTTCCAAGAGTCCTCCGGGAAGATGCGTTTCAAATCCTTCTCGACCCGCTGCACCGTGCCACCCTTGGGGCTCAGTTTCCAACGCTGGGCCAAACGATGGATGTGCGTATCCACCGGAAAGGCCGCAAAACCAAAGGCCTGCGACATGACCACTGAAGCCGTCTTGTGCCCCACTCCCGGCAATGCCTCCAAATCCTCAAACGTGCGCGGCACCTCGCCACCGTGTTGATCGATCAGGATCTGGGAGAGCCCCTGAATCGCCTGCGCCTTGCGCGGAGCCAGTCCACACGGCCGCACGATGGCGTTGATCTGATCCACCGATTTCCGAGCCATCTCTCGCGGATTGTTCGCGAGTTCGAATAGCGCAGGCGTAACCAAATTTACCCGCTTATCTGTGCACTGAGCCGACAACAGCACCGCGACCAGCAAAGTGTAGGGATCAGAATGATCCAGTGGGATAGGCGTTTCCGGATAAAGCTGCGCCAACCTATCTTTCACATAATTAACTTTTTCCGCACGCGTCACAAATCAACTCTCTGAAATCAGTCGCCCAGTGACACAAGCGCAACAGTCAAAAGCTTGCGAAACAGGCTCGAAATATACACCTTGCCGGACTCCGTAATCGAGTCCCGACAAATCGACTGAATAATGCTGAATATACATCGGATCTTATTGGCACTACTCCTACCGACAGCAGCTAGCATCGGATTAGCCCAGACCTTGATCAGTTGGGACGTGAGCGGGATAGAGGCCGACACCCTGACGGCGCCGTATACTGTCGCCGGGACCAACCTCGCGACTGGTATCTCGGGAGGGTCTCTTTCTCTAGGAAGTGGAACCAACCCGACCACCTCTGCAGCACAATACGGTTTTAAGATTAGCAGCTCGAATGCGCAGACTACCCTAGCGGGAGCCATTTCTCAAAACCACTACATGCAGTGGACGGTGACCGCAGATTCGGGTTTTAATTTCACTGTAACCTCGCTCGACATTCTAGGGCAGAGTTCTGGAACAGGCGCGGACAATGTAGCTCTCTTCTCTAGTGTCGAGGGATTTACAGACGGCGATCAGATCAAGGAAGTTTCCAGTATCCAAGACGTTACCGGGGGATTCGATTCTGATGCCAGTGGGTTCGGATCCGTCACATTCACCGGCATGGCTGCCTATCAAAATATATCTTCCATAACTTTTCGAATTTACGGATGGAATACCAGTAATTCAAGCAGCGCAGGAACCACTCGTATCCGCAACCTAGGCGAGCTGGATCCGGACCTATTGGTCCTAGGGACGGCAACCGCCGTCCCTGAGCCCTTCTCATTCGCGGCCCTCGCTGGCTTGGCGACGATAGGATTCGCTGCATCTCGTCGTCGGGTTCGCACTACGATGGCTTAAGTTTGATCCGTTCGAGCTTATACCTCGGGCCAATGCATAAATCAATTTGCGGGACGGCGGGCTCAGCCTACCGTCTTTTTTATGTCTGCTACCGTGACCGACGCTGCGTCGCTGTCCTCCCTTTTACGTCCCACCGATTCCTTCGCCCGTCGCCATAATGGTCCGGACGCAGCCGAACAGGCTGCCATGCTCAAAGCTCTTGGGGTGTCTTCGCTCGACGCGCTGGTCAATGCCGCCGTGCCGACCGACATTCGTCGTGAGGGCGCCATGTCCATTCCGGGGCCGCTGGGAGAATCTGCCGCCCTCGGTGAACTCGCCGGTATCGCCGCTGCCAATCAGGTCTTCACCAACTTCATCGGCCAAGGCTACTACGGCACCCACACGCCCGCTGTCATTCAACGCACCATTCTCGAAAACCCGGGCTGGTATACCGCCTACACCCCTTATCAGGCCGAGATTTCTCAAGGGCGTTTGGAAGCACTGCTCAATTTCCAAACGCTCGTTACTGACCTTACGGGCATGGAAATCGCCGGCGCTTCGATGCTCGATGAGGGCACCGCCGCCGCGGAAGCCATGATGATGGCTCATCGTCTACGTCGCGGCAAAGGCAGCACGTTTTTCGTTTCTGAAAAGTGTCACCCGCAAACCATCGACATCGTACGCACCCGTGCCGAACCGCTCGGGCTCGAGGTCATTGTCGGTGACCATACGACCTACGCGCCGGACATCGAGACTGTGGGCGTGCTCGTGCAATATCCGGACACCACCGGCGACATCCATGAATTCGGCGCGTTCTTCGCCGCCGCCCATGAGGTCAAGGCCCACACCATCGTGGCCACCGATCTGCTCGCCCTCACTTTGCTCAAACCACCGGGCGAATTTGGCGCCGACATCGCGGTCGGTTCCGCCCAACGTTTCGGCGTGCCACTCGGATTTGGCGGCCCCCATGCTGGATTCCTCGCCACCAAGGATGCCTTTAAACGGCAGATGCCCGGCCGTCTCGTCGGCGTCTCCAAGGACCGCCACGGCAACCCGGCCATGCGCCTCGCCCTCGGCACCCGTGAGCAACACATCCGCCGCGATAAGGCGACGTCCAACATCTGCACCGCTCAGGTCCTACTCGCGGTCATGGCCTCGATGTATGCCGTTTATCACGGCCCCGACGGGCTGCACCGAATCGCACGTCGCACGAAATTGCTGACCGAGCTGACGGCGGCCGCACTACGCAAAATCGGTGCGACCGTAAATACCGCGCCCGTTTTCGACACGCTCACGGTGAGCGGAATCGACGTGGAGCACGTGCATTCTGCGACCCAAGCCCATCGATTTAATCTGCGCCGTGTGAATGAATCCTCCGTTGGAATCTCGCTGGATGAAACCACCACGGTCGACGATTTGGTCGAGCTGCTCGGGTGCTTCAGTGCGGAAGCTAAATTGGATCTGAGCGGTATCGACGAATCAAATGTCGGGGACATCGCGGCGGAGTTCGCCCGCGAGTCCGGTTTTCTTGCCCATCCGGTCTTCAATGCCCACCACACCGAGCACGAGCTATTGCGCTACATCAAACAGCTCGAAGCCAAGGATCTCTCCCTCTGCCATTCGATGATTTCACTCGGCTCGTGCACGATGAAACTGAACGCCGCCAGTGAAATGTTTCCGGTGTCTTGGCCCGAGATCGGCCAACTGCATCCCTTTGCCCCCCGCGACCAAACTTCGGGCTATCAACGTATCGTCGATGACCTCGAAACGTGGCTCGCCGAGATCACGGGCTTCGACGCTGTGTCGCTCCAGCCCAACGCGGGCTCCCAGGGTGAATACGCCGGCCTGCTTGCCATCCGCGCCTACCACGCCGCCCGCGGTGATTCGCACCGTGATGTCTGCCTCATTCCCACCAGTGCCCATGGCACCAACCCCGCCAGCGCGGTTATGGGCGGCATGAAGGTCGTGCCGGTCGGTTGTGACGATCAGGGTAACATCGATCTCGACGACCTGCGCGCCCGCATCGCCACCCACGCCGACAACCTCGGCGCGTTGATGATCACCTACCCGTCCACCCACGGTGTATTCGAATCTACGATACGCGAAATCTGCCAACTCATTCACGATGCCGGCGGCCAGGTTTACATGGACGGCGCCAACATGAATGCGCAGGTCGGACTGACCTCCCCCGGCCATATCGGCGCAGATGTCTGCCACCTCAATCTCCACAAAACCTTCTGTATTCCGCACGGCGGCGGCGGACCCGGAGTAGGACCGATCGCGGTGGCAAAACATCTCGCACCGTATCTCCCTAGCCACCCCGCTAACGAAGGACCAAGTAACAAGGATCAATTATCAAGTGAGGCAGGCGGAGTCGGCGCGGTCTCGGCGGCGCCTTATGGTTCGGCGAGCATTCTCGTTATTTCTTGGATGTATATCCGCATGATGGGTGCGAGCGGTCTTACCGAGGCCACCCGGATCGCCATTCTCAACGCCAACTACATCGCCAAGCGTCTCGAGCCATTCTTCCCCGTGCTCTATCGCGGCAACCAAGATCTGGTCGCGCACGAGTGCATCATCGATCTGCGTTCATGGAAGGCTCACGGTATCGAAGTAGAAGACGCCGCCAAGCGGTTGATCGATTACGGTTTTCACGCACCCACCATGAGCTGGCCCGTCGCGGGCACCTTTATGATTGAGCCCACAGAGAGTGAATCTCTCGCCGAACTTGATCGCTTCTGTGACGCCATGATCGCCATCCACGGCGAAATGCAAGCGGTGGTGCACGGTGAGTCCGATGCGGGGAACAACCCCTTGGTCAATGCCCCGCACACGGCGCAGGCCATCGCCGCGAGCGAGTGGATCTATCCTTACTCTCGCGAGTTGGCGGCGTTCCCAAGTGACTGGACCCGACAGACCAAGTTCTGGCCGGCGGTCGGTCGCGTGGACAACGTCTATGGAGATCGAAACCTCGTGTGCTCCTGCGTTGGCATGGAAGCCTTCGCCGACGAGGCCTAAGCGCGCGAGCGGTTTACCGCGATCGCGATGGCCGCAACACCATAGACCAAAAGAAATCCGCCAAGCGGCACTAGCAAGACGCCCAAACCGGGGTCGCCATCGTAGATGACGATGCCGCCGAGGAGGAATCCCAGTGGCATCAAAATCGCGGCCAGTCGCACTGCGCTCGCAGCGCGCGCCGGCAGGATACCGGCGCCAAATACTTTGGCTGAAACACCCGCCGCAATATTGACCAGCGCCAGCAGCGTGCCGTGGGTATGCGCGAGCGGGAACATAAGTCGGCGCATCTCATTACCCACATCGAGATACCAGCCGATCTTGAATCCGTGCAATACTTCCAGCCCCAGACCCAGACAGAGCGAGATGCCCAAGGCCCACCATCCAAAGCGCAGGGAACGGAAAGCGACGGCATCGGATTCGGCCGGTTCGGGTGATTTGGATTTACTCATGGGGCACTTCCAAACAATCGAGCCGCGGCCCGTGGGCCAAGCGATTTGTTAAACCGTCGCCCGGGTCGCCCCGGTGCTGATGCCACCGTCGACCAGCAAAGTTTGCCCGGTCACGTATTCGCTCGAAGGCGAGGCGAGAAAAACGACCGCGCCATCGAGGTCGCGCGGCTTACCGGGGCGCTTGAGTGGAATGCGGTCGCATAGGTAACGCACCCACTCCTCGTTGTCGTAGAGCACCTTGTTCTGGGCGGTTTTAAACCAACCCGGCGCGAGGCAATTTACCGTGATCCCGTGAATGCCCCAATCGTCGGCCAAACTCATGGTGAGCTGCTTTACCCCACCGCGACTCGCGCAATAAGGACCAAGACCCGCGTAACCCGCCACACTCGTCACCGAACCGATGTTGATGATGCGCCCGTAGCTGCGGCCTACCATGTGCTTCGCGACCGCTTGGGCCACGAAGAAGGTGCCACGCAAATTCGTATCGAGCACGAGGTTCCAATCCTCCCAGGTGATTTCGAGCGCGGGTTTGCGCACGTTGCAACCGGCGTTGTTCACAAGAATGTCGAGACGTCCGTAGTGCGCCTGCGCCGCGTCAGCCATGGCCGTAATACTCGCGGCCGAATGCACGTCCAACGCAAGGGGCAGCGCCCGTCGACCGAGCGCTTCAATCTCTTTTTGAAACTCAACCAGATCCTCCGCCTGGCGCGCGGTGATCACCAAGTCGGCGCCGGCCTTGGCGAGGGCACGTCCGAAGTATTGGCCGAGCCCGCGGCTCGCACCGGTCACGATGGCCACTTGGCCCGTGAGGTCGAATAGTTCGCTCATGATGACACCTCCTGAGGTTGCAGGATAACTTTATTGAGGCCGGCTTCGCGGTGATGAAGCCGCTCAAACATTTCCGGGCCACGATCAAGCGGCACGATTTCGCTGATGGCATCGCTCACGTCGATCCATCCGCGCTCTAAAAACTCGAGACAGGCCGGGTATTCTCCGGCGGAGGCGCAGGTGCCTTGGATGCGCAACTCGCGCGTGACGACTTCTTGAATTGGGAAACTGATATTGGGCGCGATATTTCCGATTACGGTCATCGCTCCACCCTTACGCAGACAAGCCACGCCGGCGCGGATCGTCGGTTCAGCGCCGACCGCTTCGATCACGATGTCGGCGCCCATGCCGCCGGTGAGTTCTTTAACGCGGGCAACCAAATCTTCCTTGCCGGAATTCACGGCGTGGTCGGCCCCATGTTTGGTAGCGACCGCGAGACGTGAGTCTTCGAGGTCGGCCACAACCAGGGTGCCGCAGCCCGCGCGCCGCACGGTTTGCACGACCATCTGGCCGATGATGCCCGCCCCCACCACGACGACGGATGCGCCGAGCGGAATGTCGGTTTGGCTCACGGCGTGAAACGCGATCGAAAGCGGTTCGACCATACAGGCCTTGGCAAAATCGAGCGACGGGCCAAAGCGGTAGAGCACACGAGTGGGCACCACCAGATACTGCGCGAACGCACCCGGCCGGTTGTAGTCGTCGCAGGAGACGCCGATGACATTGCGATCCTCGCAGAGGTTGACCTTACCCGATTGGCAGTAGCTGCATGCGCCACAATAGACGGTCGAATCAAACGTCACGCGATCGCCTAGCGCATAGTCGCTCACCCCTTCACCGAGTCCGGCGACCTCGCCGGAGGCCTCATGCCCCATGATGACGGGGGGTTGGCGACGGCCCGTGCTGCCGTCCATGCCGTGCACATCGCTCCCGCAGATGCCACAGGCCATGACCTTAATGAGCACTTCACCAGGACCGGGCTCGGGTTGGGCGACATCTTGAATTTCGAATTGAGAAGGTCCGGTGAGAACGAGGGCTTTCATGGGCGGGGTTAGATCTGAAGAGGAAAGAGGAGGAGTGAGCGAAAGCCCGGAAATGCGAGCGATCTCAACACACCCGACGAACGGGTATTCCGGCAAAATCTCCAACGCCGCGGAATCATGGGCGAGGTTAATCAGTTCATCGAAGGCGAAGGGTAGTTTTTTGCGCTATCCGATATCGTCTCAACTCGGACCACCTACCCCGTCAAAACGAAAAACGCGGACCGGTCGAAACCGGTCCGCGCGTTGCATTACCTAGCTTGAACAAGCTACCATAAAAAAGGATTACATCGGGGGCAGAATCACGGTGTCGATGATGTGGATCACGCCGTTGGAGCTCTGCCAGTCGACGCCAAATACGTTGGCCGCGTTGATCTTCACTCCACCTTCAGTAGAAAGCGTCGCGGCGTCGCCATTGGCCATGTTCACACTGCCCGCAGCCACCGCGGACGACTCAACTTTGGCGCCACTGATCACATGGTAGAGGAGAATGTCCGAGAGGGTCGGAATGTCGTTAAGCAACCCCTCGACGGTGCCGGCGGGAAGCTTGGCGAACGCGGCGTCAGTCGGCGCAAAGAGCGTGAACGGTCCGGCGCTGTTGAGCGTATCAACCAGTCCCGCGGCCGTAACGGCCGCTACCAAAGTAGTAAAATTGCCTTGGGCGACCAGGTTCTCGACGATGGTCTGACCGGCGGGAGCGGTTCCCGGAAGAATCACTTCGTCGATGGCATGAATGATACCGTTGGTGCCCATCCAATCGACTTCGATGATGCTGGCATTGTCGATCTTGGCGCCGTCCGCGACGGACAGGCTGGCGACTCCGCCATTGGCCATCACTACGGGATTTTTCGAAACATCAGCGGCCATCACCTCCTTACCCCAAACCACATGGTAGAGGAGAATGTTCGAAAGCGCGGGGATGTCGTTGAGCAGACCTTCGACGGTGCCCGCCGGGAGCTTCGCGAACGACTCATCGGTCGGGGCGAACAACGTGTAAGGACCAGGGCCGAGCAAGGTATCGAGGAGCCCAGCGGCTTGCACTGCGGCCACGAGCGTCGTGAAGGAACCCGCATCGATCAAATTCTGCGGGACAGATTTCTCGTCGATGAAGTAGGCTTCGGCTAAACCTACACCGGTGTGGCCACTGCTGAGGTGGACGGTGTAAGTTCCCGGGATGAGATTGGCGATCATCGCGCTCTCTGCTGCTACTGAAGGAGCCAGACCCGAGGCCTTGAGCGCAAAGGATTGGCCACCAGTGGCCCAATCGTCGTTGTAACCCATCCAGGTCGATCCTTTGAAAAGTGTGATGGAGGGATTCTCGGTCGCGTTGGCTACTCCAAACTCGGTGAGAGAGGGGCCGATGCCGCGGAAGAGAACCGAAACATAGTCCGTGGCGGGTCCTTCGACTGAGACGCCCGTAATCATGGTTTCGTCTCCGGCGCCGACGACACCGCGGGTCGAAAGGTTGCGAACTTCGACGTCGTCGTGGAGATGACCGGCGGCGAAAATGGGGGAAGCCGCGATTACCGCGGCGGCTGCGAGGGCAGTGAGTGTTTTCATTGTTATAAGAGAGGGCTGAGTTGGATTCTGGTAAGGACGCTGAGGGTTGATCAGGCGGCGAGCGGGTTGGTTTCAACGCGCTTGGCGCCGGAAAGGACGGGCTGGATGGAGTAAGCGCGGCCGTAGTCTTCGGTGAGCATGGCCGCAACACCGATGATGACGGCGGTGCTGAAAGCAGCGCTGGTGCCCACGCCAAACATGATGGAGGCGGGAACGGCAACGGCGGTAGTGATGAGGATGAGGGAAGTTTTCATGGCGAATAAAGGGTGTTGATCGACTGATGTCGGAGGAGATATGTCTCACTTCTGTCTAACTTTATACGGGATGCAACCTGATGACTCATTTTTGTCTCATTTATTTTGTAAATCTTATCTACCTATAAATTATTCACTTACATGTTTTTGATGTTTTTTAGCTCTAACAACTTTCGTTTTGTTGAAGATTTGTTACCTTTCTGACAAATGCCCGATATTCGCTATTCCATCAAAATTGCCTCCGAACGTAGCGGGGTGTCCTCGCACCTCATCCGGATGTGGGAAAAACGCTACGGTGCCTTGTCTCCGGATCGCACCGAAACGAATCGCCGGCTTTATTCCGACGAAAACGTCGAACGGCTCAGTATGCTGCATACCTGCACTCAGGCCGGGCATCGCATCGGCAACGTCGCGACGCTCCCCACCGACTCTTTGCGAAAACTCTCGCAGGAATCCGCGGGTGGAGCGACGCAAGCCGAAGCAACCACTCCTCTCGAGGCCCTCTCCGCGGCCGCTCAAACGTTGCCGGTCGAAGTCGTCGAGGCGTTCAAGGCGATCGAGAACATGGATGTCGAAGCGTTGCAGCGATCACTGGACAAAGCATCGCTCGACCTCGGCCACCAAGGCATGCTCACCAAGCTCGTCGTGCCACTGATGCAGAACATCGGTCGCTTGTGGTGTGAGGGCGAGTTGACCGCCGCCTACGAACATTTTGCATCTTCCGCTCTGCGCACCTACCTCCTTGGTCAAGTTCAGTCCTATGCGGCCAGCCGTAGCTCACCCTCCATCATCACCGTGACGCCTGCTGGACAGCTACATGAGTTTGGCGCGGTAATCACCGCCGCCGCCGCGGCATCCGCCGGTTGGCATGTGATTCATCTCGGCTCCAGTCTCCCGGCCGCCGAAATTGCGGGCGCGGCGATCCGCGCCGAGGCTCGTCTGGTCGCACTCAGTCTGGTGCATCCGCCGGATGATGCGGACCTACCCGCCCAACTGCGCATGCTACGCCGTTTATTACCCTCTCGAGTCGGGATCGTGGCGGGAGGTCGGGCCTGTGAAAGCTACCACCAAGCCCTCGCCGAAATTCAAGCCGAGGTGGTGACCGACATCGACCAGTTCTACACCACCCTCAGCACGAACCGGCGCCGCCGCCTCGCCGATGAAATCGACCGGCATCAGGCGAACCTCGGTTCTGCCAACGGTTAGATGCCCCGAATCAACCCGCGCCTCCTTTCCTCCGCCGGCTCTCCACCGCGCGAATCACCTGACATCATTTTATCGACATGAAAAACATTCTCAAACTTCTGATCAGCTTTCCTGCGGTCGCCCTAATTTCGCTTCACGCCCAGATGGGGCCGCCCATCCCCCCCGGGGAAACCTTCTACGCCGGCGAGGTCCTCGGGGTCTTCCAAAGTTCCGCTGATATGGATGCTGGTGGGGACATGAGCATCCATCGGCTGGGCTTCAAATTTGGAGCTATCCGCGGACTCGATGGCGGCAGTTCAATCGGTGGCGGACTGAGCTACACCATGTTGGGCTACCGTTTCGAAGGTGTGCCTGCACAGGGTGGATTCAAACCATGGGAGGACATCGACCAGTTACAGCTCAGCCTGCAGTATCGCTACGCCATCGATGGGGAATCCTCCATGTTCCTCATGCCCAGCGTGACATCCTCCGGGGAATCGGGGGCGTCTTTCGGTGACGGCATCGAGTTCGGTGCCATCTTTGGCTACACCAAGACCTTCAGTCGTGAACTCACCCTCGGCATCGGCGGCGGAGCTTTCTACGGCCTGGAAGACACGAGTGGTTTCCCGGTCATCTTCGTCTACTGGCAAATGGCCGACAACTGGCGGCTGTCGAATCCGTTCCGACCTGGGCCCAGTGGTCCGGCGGGACTTGAAGTGGTTTATACCGGCCTGACCGGCTGGGAAATCGGCTTCGGTGGCGGCTATCGAGTCAGTCGATTTGCACTCAACGATGTCGGTGCCGCGCCAAATGGCTTCGGGCAAAATGAAGGTGCTGCGATGTTTGTCCGCGCCTCGCGAGAATTTCAAACCGGCGGCAACCTCGACCTCTATGTCGGCACCGTGGTCGGTGGTGAGCTGGAACTCGAAGACTCGGGCGGAAGCCTCTTGGCTCGCACCGACTACGATCCCTCTATCTTGTTCGCCCTCGCCTTCACGCAGCGCTGGTGAGGCGTGGACTCACCTCTTTTAACGGCATGAGTGTTTCCCGCACCATTCTCGTCACCGGTGCAAGCGGTGGTATCGGCGGTGCCTTGTGTGGCCGCTTGGCGGCTGACGGCTACCGCGTGGCGGCCGTCAGCCGGGACGCGGACAGACTCGCCGATCTCGCCGCCGCCGAATTAAGAATCGAGGCGGATTGCACAATTCAAGCGGGAGCGCAGAAAGCGCTGACGGAAGCCACCGCCCATTTCGGCGGATCACCGGGGCAACTGGCGCATTGTATCGGCAACACGTTGCTCACTCCCTTGCATCGCACTCGCAGCGAAGCTTGGTCCGAAGTGATGCGCGTCAATTTGGACAGTGCGTTCCACGTCATACAGGCGTGGATCACCGCTCATCAGAAAGCCAAAACCAGCGGTGCCGCCGTCTTCGCGAGCTCAGTAGTTTCCCGCATCGGAGTTGCCAATCATGAAGCCATTGCCGCGGCGAAGGGCGGTTTGGAGGCTTTGGTGCGAAGCGCTGCCGCGACCTATGCCGCCCAAGGGTTTCGTTTCAATACCGTCGCCCCGGGTCTGACCGAAACGCCGCTGACCGCCCCCTTATTGAAATCCGATGCCTTTCGAGAAGCGGCGGCGCGGCAATATCCCCTGCGAGGCCTGCAGTCAGCGGAGCAGATCGCCGGCGTCATGGCGTGGTTACTCTCCGAACAGGCGGATAGAATCACCGGCCAGGTCATTCCCGTTGATGGCGGCTTCACCTCGGTGCGTCCCCTAGTCAAATAGTCCTCACCTCATGAAATCATCGTGTCTATTCACCATCATTCTGGGACTCTCAATCCTACTGCCTTCCCCCATCCTGATGGCCGCTGAATCCGCTTTTCCCGCCACTGCCCCCAATACCAACGAGATCAAAACGCTTCCGTCCGGTATGCTGCTAAAGTCGACCGCGCCGGGCAACTACTTCGATAATGGCGGCAAACTGTTCGGGCCGCTGTTTCGCTATATCTCGAGCAACGATATCGCTATGACAACACCGGTCGAAGCGGTGATCGATGACGCGGCGATGCTCTTCTGGGTGGCGCCGAGCGAAGTCGAGAAAGTCCGCGGCAGCACCGACGATGTGGAGGTCTTGGAAATCCCCGAGCGCACGGTCGCGGCCCGCGGGGCCAAAGGCAGCTACAGCCGATCGAACTACGAAGAAACCCAGAGTGCCCTCGAAGCATGGCTCACGCAACAACCGGAATGGCGGGCCGCCGGAGAACCTTACGGCGTGTATTGGAACGGTCCCTTTACGCCTTGGTTCATGAAGACCGCCGAAGTCCATATTCCCGTGGAGCGGGTCCCGACAGAAATCGATCTCGCGGCCCATCAGTGGAAACACCGCGTAGTAGTGCTCCACGCCCCGAACGCTGCGGACGCCGTCTACCAAAAACAACTAGTCTTGTTCGCAGAACGAAAACAGGAAATGGCCGAACGGGACATTGTTGTGCTCTCGCAATTCGACTCAGCCGATTTTCAAGCTGTGCTCATCGGCAAAGACGGCGGCCGCAAGCGCGAGCAGGCCGTGCCCATCGATCCCGACGATTTATTTGCGCTCATCGACAGCATGCCGATGCGCCAAGCCGAAATGCGCCGAATCCGCCAATGATCGCGGCCATGCGAATGCCTCAGTGTTCGCCCAAGAGTCGCCCGGTCAACCAATCGCGAAATCCGGGTAAATCCTTCCAATCAATCGCAATATCCGCTACGTGAGGACCCTGCGGGTCTCTAATCGTTTTACCCTCATCCGTGATGTGAAAACGGATGGTTTCGTATGCGATGAAATCATCGCCATAGGCCATGTAGACGGCGACATCATCAAACAAGGTTGAAGATGCTTGGGTAAAAAAATCGCACTTCATCCACGGCACCCGCGGGGCCCAGATACAGTAGTTTTCAATCACGGCCCGCATCAAGGCATCGTCACCTACCGCTTGCCAAATACGTTGGTAGTTTTCACCACTGAGGTTGACCAACCCACACGTGTCCAATGGCGTGAGCTTTATCGATTGAAACCCCGCGTCCAACACGGTGCGCAACGCCGGAACCGCCGCACGCACGTTGTATTCGGGGTCATCGGCTGGCCCTCCACCATAGCCCTTGTCGAAGGCACCGTGCATGCCAAACAAACGACACTTGGCCGCGATATCCGGCGCACGTTCGATCGCCGCCGCGAGACTGGGCACCGGACCAATCGCGATCACGGTCACGATCTCTTCCGACGCGCGCACAAAATCGATGAATGCCTGCAAACCGTCCTCGTGCACCATGCCGGGATACGCATCCAAATCGTAATCGCGGATCCACGGTCCCTGGTGTCGATCCTCGTCCGGCATGACCCCGGAAGAAAGTCCCAGTGCAATGTCCACGTCAGTCCGATCCGCCACTTCCAAAACCTTCGCTGCCAACGAACCTCGATATCGCGCTTCGCCCGTTTCGGTAAGCACCATCTTAAGATCCAACTCCGGCGACCGCAGCAGATGCGCCAACGCCCAAGTATCGTCAATATCTCCGGCAATATCGGTGGAGAGAACAACGGGAGTGGCCGCGAAAACAACGGGAGCCATGAGAAGTAAAACCAAGAATCGAAACGTCATGATAATATAATGTTAGGATGAGGGTTACCCCGCTCGACATCGGCAGGGAAGTCTTCTGCGCCCGAATCCGCCGATCAAAAGCTAAACGTTGAAAGCCTGAAGCGAGCTAGATCAGACCCGCTCGCGGATCGCCGCTTCGACGTCGGAACGTCGCACCGGCTTTACGAGATAGTTATTCATCCCCACTTCTTCCGATCGACGCACGGTGTCGGGCCAAACATTCGCACTCAACCCGACGATCCACGGCCGTGTCGCCGTCGTCGAAGCCAGTCGACGTATCTCGATCGTCGCCGTCATGCCATCCATCACCGGCATTTCTACATCCATAAAAACGAGGTCGGGCAAATTCTGACGAGCCGCGGCCAATGCCTGGGCGCCATCAAACGCATATTCAACGCGATCATAACCCGAAACCCGCAGGATCGAGCCCAGCACCTTACGATTAATGGGATTGTCGTCGACCACGAGGATGGCGGGGTTATCCGCCAGATCTTTACCCACCGCCGGTTCGGACTCTACTTCAGCCAGCGCCAAGGTCGGCGATTCCGCCCGCGGAGCATCAACGTGGAAAGTGAAGCAAGACCCTTTCCCAGATTCACTCGTCACACTGATCCCTCCTCCCATTGCCTCGCTGAGGCGTTTGCAAATTGCCAGTCCGAGACCCGTGCCCCCGAAGTCTCGCGTAGTGGAAGAATCAGCCTGACTGAAGGGCTTGAACAAGCGTTCCATACTCTCTTCAGGAATTCCGATTCCAGTATCGATCACCTTGAAGTGCAACTCACTCCCCGGCCCGTAACCCATCTCCAGAGTGACGGATCCCGACGCGGTGAACTTAATCGCATTGCCCATCAGGTTGATCAGAATCTGCCGTAGGCGCGCCCGATCAGTATGCACTTCCTCCGGAATCTCGTTAAGCAAACGAACTTCGAGCATCACCTCTTTTTCGTCGGCTCGGGACGCCAGTAAAGCGACAACTTCGTGGGCGAGCATCGTGACCTCCACGGCCTCCAAGGATAACTCCATGCGCCCGGCTTCGATTTTGGAGATGTCGAGCACATCGTTAATAATCTCCAGCAATCCCTCGCCCGAGGTTTCGATCATTTTAACATATTGCTCTTGCTCCTCGGTGAGTTTGGACGTGCGCAGCAGACTCGTGAAACCAATCACACTATTCATCGGCGTGCGAATTTCGTGACTCATCACCGCCAGAAAATCACTCTTCGCCTTGTCCGCACTTTCCGCCCTTAATTTCGCCGCCCTGAGCTCAGATTCGGTATTCTTGAGATCGGTGATCTCCATCGCCGACACGATCACTTCGATGACTTTATCGCCTTCCCGCCGGAGATGAAACACCGCGAGAAATCTGACGCCGCGGCGTTTACTGCCACCTTCCATGGTGCGGATTTTTCCAGCCCACGCCGCGTTGTATACTCGCGTCATACGACGCAGCACCGACCCGCGCAAAATCTTATCGAGCCGATGCCCTTCGACCCGCTCAGGCCTGAATCCCATATTTTTGGGAAGCTGACCTCGGCACAGAGTGTGCATATAACCCCCGTCTTCTTCACGCCGAAAACAGAGTAATAGCCCCTTCTGTAGATCGAGAGTCTGCGTGTAGTAGCGGGTGAGTTGATTCAGCTTATTCTCGACCTCGCGACGCATCCGCTGGTTGGTTTCGACGAGTTCCGTCGAAACGGAATTGAGAGAGCGTTCAACGGATTCACGGTCTTGGTCGGCCCGCGCGTAGGTGTCGCTTACCGCGGCTATAAACTTCTCCCACGTTGATCCATCCATATCAACATCCGGCAGATTTTCTCGAATCTGTCGGGCTAAGAGAGGATGCATTTTATCCTCATTCACAGGCAAAGGTGATCAGAATTGTTTTCCCACCCGACAGTCCCCTCGTCGAGGCCGTGGTCGCCTTACTCTTCTCAAGTTCGTTCCGCCACGGTAGTCTCTGAATCTTCATGGCAAAAACGGGAATCGTTCACGTCAGGCGGTAGCAGTAGAGGTTTTGCGACCAAAGCCCATGGCACTTTTTAGCCAACTCCAGGCTTTGTTTAATCCGATCGGTTCCACTCCGCCCTTGAAGCCATACATGCTGGCCATCTCCGCCTCGTGCGTTCGATAACGCGGAGGCAAAACGAGGAGCTCATTTTCGCCATCTGTCACATTCGAGAAAAACGCTCCGCGACCGGCCGCGAGATTTGCGCCCTCCGGAAACTCCACCGTTTTCTCGGCCATGACCATCCATGGCTTGTAAACGAAGGTATTCTTTCCGGCATCGCCGTGCACAAGTTTGCCGTAAGTGCGCTGCGGCACGCCTTTCAATCCAACGCCCGCAAACACCGTTGTGCGGTGCATGCCCACCGAAAACCGACGATTGCGTCGGGTGAAAAAGTCCCAACAGAAAATCCAACTGAAAACCGTGAGCCGAAACGACCAGCCCGCAATCAGTGCCGATATCAGAATAACAACAAGCGAAAGTATCGCGCCGATCCACGGATCAATCGTAGCCGAAAGCGTAACGAGTCCGAACAGTGCGGTTTTACCCGCTTTTAGAGCCGCATCAATCGCACCCCACGGACTCAACAGAATCAGGCCGTTAATCGCATGCGAAGCCATCCAGACAACCGCGTAGATCGCGACGCCAAACGGAATGGTCAAAATGTTGAGCAACCAGGACCAGTCGATCGCCGCGAGATGGATTGTCGCGAGGCTGCCGGTGGAAATTACTTCAGGGCTGAGCGCCATGCCATCACCACCGCCGAGGATCGCTTTAGATAGGATCGACATCGAAAACGGCACAACCGCACCAGCCGCGACGAGGCCCGTGACCTTGTTTTCCAAGGTATCGAGCACATCGAGTGGTTTCTTCCAGCCGGGAGGAAGTGCGGCACCGGCGGCATCCTTCGCCGCGGCCGCACCCACCAAACCTAGCGCAGGCAGCCAAAAACTCACCTGTGCAAACCATGGCAAATTGGCCCGGTCTTCCGCATCCGCGGAGAAATACGTGTAAGCTCCGTAAGCTCCGGTGCCGAGCAAGGGAGAGATCGCGATTCCAGTCACCCCGGCCACCGCCGAGACCACGGGACCGGCCGGAGATCGGTCTCGTCCCGAAGAGCCGGCTGAACCGTCAGCGGCCCAAAGCGGCAAAGTCACTACCGATAAAACAAATGCGAAAGCAAAAATGGGGCTGAGTCTTCTCATAACGAATAACCTAAGGGCAGGAGGATTCAAACGACCTACAACGGGAAAATCCACCCACAATTCATGGAATTATACGTAGGTCAGACCGAGTTGCCGACACCACTCGAGTTGGCCACGAAGGTTACCGTGGGTATCCGCCCAGGTGCATTCCGGCACTTCGCTTTCCCCTCGTCGCACTGCCGCGGCAAACGCATCAGCTTCGTAGGCATAGGTGCCACGGTCGGCCATAACGGTGATCACCTCCGGAGTCTCCTCACTCTCGCCACCGCGGTGGAGGTGTAACTGTGTCGGTCCGGCATCGCGCCGCACGACATAGGGCGAGGGCACCAAGATCCACCCCTTCGTGCCATAGACCCGCACCACATTTTGCTGATGCGACAACGTGCCGCAGGCGATCTCCGCGGTCACGCCGCCGCGAAACTGCAACACCGCCGTCGCGTGCGTATCGACACCCGTTTCCGCATGGAGCAAACCCACCCCCGCCATCGTTTCCGGATCCGCAAATCCCTCGCCGTTCGCCAACCCCGCCAAAAGCCGAGCATAAGAAAGCGGATATCCTCCCACATCCAAAATGCCTCCACCACCGAGTGCTTTATTCCACAACCGACCCGCCGGATCGTAGTCTACCGCAAAACTGAACGCGCCTTGGATATGACGCAGTTCACCGATAGATCCGTCGCACACGAGCTCCACCAATCGTTTGGTCTGCGGGTGGCAACGATACATCCACGCCTCCATCAGCGTCCGGTCATTGGCCCGCGCGGCCGCTTGCATCGCGTCCAGTTCGGCCAAGCTCATCGCGATCGGCTTCTCGCACAGCACATGTTTACCCGCCTCCAACGCCGCAACAACACTCTCCAAATGCATGGGATGAGGCGAAGCCACGTAAACCGCATCGACATCTGCGTCCGCCAGCAGGCCATCGATCGAGCCATGGGTGTGGGTCGTGTCGATACCGTGCTCCTGCGCAAAACGCTGCGCCGATTCACCCGACCGACTTCCCACCGCAACCAATTCACTGTGCTTCGCGGTCGCCAAATCGCGCGCGAAAACGCCGGCAATTCGGCCGGTCGATAAAATGCCCCAGCGCAAACGAGGCTGTGGGGCGGTCGGAGAAATTGGGGAAGCGTCCATCGAGCCCCATCAAAACGGATTTGCGCGTCGAGTAAACCACCACGCCCGCAAACGTGAACTCAGGCTCGAAATACGCCCAAACCTCCCCATGCTGCCGAGTTCACCCCGCCGGATCGCCGCATCCGACCCACCCATTTACCCATGAACAACGCCCCGACCACCCGCCTCTGCACCATGATGTTTCTCCAGTTCTTCGTCTGGGGAAGCTGGTTCACTTCGATCGCCGTATACATGACCGCCAACGGCATGGCAAACCTCACGCACTGGCCCTACACCGTGAATCCGCTCGCCGCGATCATCGCGCCGTTTGCGCTCGGGCTCGTCGCCGACCGTTTCTTCTCGACCGAAAAAGTCCTCGCGACCCTGCACATCATCGGCGGCGGCGTGCTACTCTTCGTGCCGCAACTCACGGGTAATCCCACGGCGTTCATCTGGGCGCTGTTGCTCTACAACCTCTGCTATATGCCGACCCTCGGCCTCTCCAACGCCCTCGCCTTCCACCACATCACCGACCAGGAAAAACAATTCCCGCGCATCCGCGTATTCGGCACCCTCGGTTGGATCGCCGCCGGTTTGTTTGTCTCCTTCGTGCTCGGTCGCGCCATGGGCACCACTGCCGAAAGCACCGCAGCTCCACTCTACTCAGCCGCCATCGCCTCAATCATCTTGGGATTCTTTTGTTTAACCCTGCCGAACACCCCGCCATCGGGTCGCGGTAAAAAAATCTCCCTCACCGCGATCCTCGGAATCGATGCGCTGCGCGTATTAGCCAGTCGGTCCTTCTTCGTTTTCCTCGGCTGCTCGTTCCTGATCTGCATCCCGCTCGCGGCCTACTACAATTTCACGCAGCTCTATCTCGGCGCGACCGGCTTCACCAGTATCGCCGGCACCCAAACAATCGGACAAATGTCCGAAGTCGGATTCATGCTCCTCATGCCGCTCCTTTTTGTCCGGCTCGGCGTGAAATGGATGCTCGTCATCGGCATGGCTGCATGGGCCGTGCGCTACGCATTATTCGCGCTCGGCGCCCCCGACCAGGTGACCTGGATGATCCTCGGCGGCATCGCCCTCCACGGCATCTGCTACGACTTCTTCTTCGTCACCGGCCAGATCTACGTCGACCAACGCGCCAATGACGAAATTCGCGGTCAAGCCCAAGGCATGCTCGTGTTGGTGACCAATGGCGCTGGCATGTTGATCGGTGCCCAAGCGGCCGGCATGGTCTTCAATAACTTCCTCAAAGGCGCCGACGCCCTCACCCTCGATCAGTGGCAATCGTTCTGGTGGTTACCCGCCGTGTTCGCGGTCGCGGTAATGATCATCTTCGCCCTGTTCTTCAAAACCGAAGCCAAGGTCGCAGCCACCCCTAAAGCCGAGGCGTAAGGCCATCGACCAACGATTTCCGGCTGGCCAACCAGCCGGGAATCACTCCCACCAACGTGCCTGCTCCCGCGACCATCGCGAGCAGGCCCCACTCGTTCGCGGTCGGCCAAGCCAACGTCAGATGCAGACCGTAATGTGCTTCCAAAACGGGCGCGCCCAAAACCATCGCAATACTGAGCAAACTCACGCCGAGGACTGCACCCAAGGTTGATACCCAAAACGATTCGCCCACGAGTAGCAGAATGAGGTGACGTGGCCGCGCTCCGACCGATCGCAAAATAGCCATCTCGCGGCGGCGCTGATCCAGCGTGCCGAGCAAGTTGCTCAGCATACCAATCAGACCCACCACCACGACGAAGCCGCCGAGAAAAAGGAGCACCCGCTCGACCACCCCCAAGACTGACCACAGCTCTTGCAACGCCACGCCCGGCAAAACCGCTGTAAGCGCTTCTCCGTCGTGCGTATTGATTTTGCGCTGCAGCGACAACGCCGCCGCGCGATCATGCAACCCGACCAATAACGCCGATAACGATCCCGTGCCTTCGTGCTCCGCATGATCATGGTCGTGGCCATGGTCATGGTGATCATGCGCAGCAGCGGCCATCGCCGCAGCGAGCGGGTCAGCCACATCATGCGTCGTTTCCACCGCGCCCTGAAAACCCGCGTGCATCGCATCCACTCCCGCCAGACTCACCAGCACCACGCGATCCACTGGAGTGCCCGTCGGCGCCAACACCCCACTCACCGCGAAGGGATGAGTATCGTGGTGCACAAAACTGATTTCGCCCGCGCCATGCGATACCACGACTTCGGAACCCGCCGTATAACCCAACTCTCGTGCCACATCCGCACCCACCACCGCCTCATGTTCATCCGCGAACCATTCGCCATTCGCGACCTGTAAGCCCTGATCACGCGCGAACCGATAATGGTCGCGAAAGGCAGTCGTCGTTCCGACCACCCGGAACCCACGGTGCATGTCTCCCACCGACAGTGGGATGGTCCACGCCACCGCCGGATCGCCCGCGATCATGCGATAACTGTCGCGACTTAGGTTCTGCGTCGGAAACCCGACATTAAAAACCGCCTGCAACAATAACTGTGGCCCCCCGCTGCGCGCCCCCACCACCAAATCCGTGCCGGAGACCGTGCTCAAAAAACTTTCCCGCGTCGTTTGGCGCACCCGCTCCACCCCGAGCAGCAACATGACACTGCACGCAATCGACAGCCCCGTGAGGATCACGGTCGACCGTCGGTTCATCAGCGATTGCCAAGCGAGTCGCAGCAACATCAGGCATCCCCTCCCGCTTGATTGATTTCGCGCAAATCCACCACCCTATCGAACCGCGCCCCGAGCTCACGATCGTGACTCACCATCACGATACTGCTGCCCGTCGCGGCAACCGAGCGAAACAACAACTCCACAAATTCATCGCGCCGATCCACGTCGAGCGCCGAGGTCGGCTCATCCGCAATGATCATTGCCGGTGCACCCAACAACGCTCGCGCCAAAGCCACGCGTTGTTGCTGACCCACACTGAGCTCCGTCACCGAACGATCACGCGCATCTGCCATCCCAAGTTCGCGCAGCAATTCGTCCGCCGCTCCATCGAGCGACATGTCTCCCGCTTCGGCCCGTGTGCGGCGTTGCGCCGAAAACCGCGCGGGCAAAGTCACGTTATCAATCACCGACAAATACGGCACCAAGTTAAACTGCTGGAAGATAAACCCTATCTGGTCCGCCCGCAGCGCATCCCGCTCCGCGCTGCCCAAGTTCGTCAATTCCTGCCCCAAAACCTGCAACGATCCTCCGCTCGGCACCAACACCCCCGCCAATAAATTCAGCAGGGTCGATTTGCCACAACCGCTCGGCCCATGGATCAACAGAGACGCTCCCCGCGCCAATTCCAACTGCGACACATCCAACACCCACGGCGCTCCGGTCCCCCAACCAAACTGGAGGTCACGAATTGAGACGATGTCATCCGAAGCGGCCATTGCGGCAAGATGAGCTGACATCTGTTCGGTGCAACCACGTCGTCAAAGAACCACACATTTTAGATTCATTATGCGATTCATTTTGAATCTATTCTTGATTCATTCTTCATAATCTTCATCTTAATCGCATGAAAACGATCACTTTGCGAAACATCGACGATGAGCTCAAGCAGGTGCTGGAAGAGCAGGCCGCGTATTCTTCCCAAAGCCTGAATACCGTCGTTTTGAACAAACTCCGAGAATCCTACGGTCTCAAAGAAGACACGAATAGACCTCCCCCCAACCGCGATCTGCTGCAATTGGCCGGCGGGTGGTCCGACGACGACGCGGAGTCATTCAACCAAGCCACCGCCGCCTTCGGGAAGATCGACCTGGAGATGTGGAAATGAACCGGCTCCTAATCGACACCAATATCTACGTCGCCTTCAAACGCGGCAATCCTGCAGTCGTCGAGCTCCTCGGACGGGCCGAGAAGATCGTATTGTGCTCCGTCGTGATCGGCGAACTGTTGGCGGGATTTCGCAGCGGAAATCAAGCATCGAAAAACCGCCAACAACTCGAATCCTTTTCCGCCAATGCCCGCGTCGGCACATGTTCGCTTAATGCCAACACCGCCGAATTCTATGCGGCCGTCTTTACCCAGCTTAAGCAGAAGGGTCGCCCCATCCCAACCAACGACATGTGGATCGCCGCATCGGCGATGCAAAACGGTCTAGCAATTTGCACCTTGGACGCCCACTTCGAATCCATCGACGGCATCCTCATCCGCCACCCGGTCTCATGATCAACCTAGCCCAGCATCACCAGTGAGGCAGTTTCGCCGACGGAGTCCCGTAGGAGACGGAGATGGCGAAGCAAACCGGCCGACCCAATACCTGCCTCTTAGATCTGCGTTAATCTGAGTAATCCACGGTTAAACAAACTCTCTGCCTCACAGCATTCGTGTGATTCGAGGTTAAGAAGAAATCTTACCCTGCAGCCGCATCCCAAGTCTCGCCATAGTTCCGTCCGGCGGAACGACGGCGGATCCCCCTTGCGAGTCGGGTAAAACCGGTAACATTCAACTCAACATGCGACGCGTCCTTCTTTGTCTCGGGTTACTCACCGCCACGCTTTCCGCGGAGCCCATCGAATTGCTCTGGCCCGACCTGCAAGGCGTGGTCGAGGAATTCGAAGATCCGTTTGTCGACCTCGATAGCGACCAACTCTTCCAACTCGGCATGGTCGCTCGCTTGCGCGGCAGCGCCGCCGCCACCGACAAACCCCTGCCGCCGGAAGACGCCGCCGTACTCGCCGATCGCACCCAGCAACTCGAAGACGCCGGCATCGACATCGACTACTTACTCGATCAACGCGCAAAGGTGACCGAGATGCGCCGCCAACGCGCGATGAACACCCGCGAGGACTACGACGAAAAGACGATCCGCATGCCCGGTTATCTGCTGCCCCTCGATGTGACCGAAGGCGAAGTCATGGAATTCTTACTCGTGCCTTGGGTCGGTGCCTGTATCCACACCCCGCCACCTCCGCCCAACCAAATCGTTTATGTGAAACTCTCCGAACCCTGGAAAGTCCGCAGCCAATGGGAGCCCGTTTATGTCGAAGGTAAGATGCAGTCCGGCGACATCACCAAAGGCCTCTACCTCGTCGACGGCACCGCCGACATCCACATCGGCTACACCCTCACCGCCGCCATCACGACCCCCTTCGACGACGAAGATTGACGCTAGAGCGAAAATCGTCACCGAACGAAATAAGCTGCCAGGCGGTTGCGAAACCTTGGGCTATCTCATCCTACTCACCGAAGCAGGCGGACATTCCACACCGACGAAGTTGGAACGAGCGTGAAGTAGACGATGAAGGGTCCGGGATACAATTCGAGCAAGACATTGCCATGACTACAAAAAGAGGGGATCACTACTACTAGAGATAGGCATGTTTGTGCGAGTTCACCCAGGAAAGAGAAAAGGGGTATATGGAAATTCTCGCGCCTACGGTTTTTCCACTCCCCGGCTTGCATCGCAAGCTGCAGAAATTACCCCCCCGCGCGCGGTTCCGAGTGCCGAAGGTCTTTTCGGCTTTGGTGGTGTATTCCGCCACACTGTGGGAATGCGAAGGTTCTGGGCCCAGGATAGCATCCAAGCCCAACTACGGTTTGGATAGCTCTAGATCGACAGTCGGTCGCAATTGAAAAAATAGAATTAGGCAGGCACTGAAGTGAGGCCCCACCGGCCGGCGGGAACCACGCCACTGGTGCCCGTAACTAAATCAACGCCCTACCCACCCGGATTCGGACGAGCGACTTGCCCTACTACTCAAAGACGAGGACTGGCGCCTATCGGCACTTCGCAAATGGTGGAGTCGGAATAAAAATGATTGATTCAGCTTACCATATCGAGAAATCAGCGATCAAAATCACTTTCGTGGAATTTTTCATTAATATCTTAATACAAACATTTAAGGTAATAAAATTCCGGCATATTTGCTTTCCCGTCACAGCGTTCGGAGCCCCAATAAGACACAAAACAAAACCGTTATACCCACCGGAAACACCTTGGGACGATTGGGAAAGCGGCGGACAGGCGTCTTAAGCTAGTATGGTCGCAGCAGTCCTTTCTCGGAGGGATTGTTCAATCGCCCCTTACCGCCCTTCCCCCTGTCACCCTTCCATTCTTTTGAGAACTTTACCGCCCACTTCGATTAGATCCGCGCCGGTATGGCTGCTGATGTTGTGCTTGGTTACCGGCAATTTTACTGCGTTGTTGGGCGATTCAGTCGAAGTTCCACCCGACGACAATTCATTCAATTCCGGCTGGCTGTTTCGCATGGACGCCGGCGACACCGCGCCATTCCCTGAAACTCCCGATATCCATTGGCTGCCGATCACCCTCCCTCATATTCAATCCGTGAAACGGACGGAGTCCGCTTCTTCTTTCGCAAGCTATCGTCAGATTAATCCCGCCGGAGTTTCAGCGTGGTATCGACGTCATGTCACGCTGCCAGATGTGCCGGAAGGCAAGATGATTTTTCTCACCGTTTGTGGTGGTGCGACGGGCATGCGGATCTGGGTAAACGGCCATAAATTCGACTCCGCTCCTGCGGAAAAAAACTGTATTGAATTCAACATTACTCAACGTTTCCGGGTCGGTCCAAACTTCGACAACGTGATCGCAATTGAACATCAGGGATCGTCATCCGGGATCATTGCGTTTCCCGGGGAGTCTCCCACCGCAGGCATCTCCCTCAGTGTGCGCAATCGCGTCCATTTGATCGCGGAACAATTGGAACTCGTTGGTCTCGGCATCGGTCAAGATAAGGCTCACATTCGTCTTCGCACTGCAGTCGCAAATCATCGAGAATCTCCCGCTGAGGTCATCGTGCAAAATAGATTGTTCAGCTCTCGGGGAGAATTGGTTGGAAAGTCGGAGCAAACGATTTCGGTCTCATCCGGGAATCTATCAGCGATTGCCGACGATATCTATTTCCCCGTTGACGACATCAAAGCCACGGCTTCCGGCGGAGTTCACCGAGTTACCACTACCCTGTTGGAAGACTCCAGGCAACTCGATCAAATCGAGTCTATTCGCGACGATGCTGGCTTCACCGAGATCCGCCGTTCGCATTTGGATCTGGGCAAAATCGCCTCAGCCAAATAGACGCCCCGTTGCGGGAGATTCGGATCTCGCCTGGCCTACTTCTGAAAAAAATCACGCAGAGAAACTTCGGCCTGGCCAGCCACGGGCTCGCCGGCATTCAGGGCGGGCTTAAACACGAGATCCTTAAGGGCTGCCTGAACCGTGGGAGGCAAAACACTCTTCGAGTCCCATCCCGTCACGCGTCCCATTTCATCCACCTCCACCACTACCGGGAAATCAAAATCATGTGGGTCAGACGAAGCCAGCAACGCCGGAGGCGTCAGCGTCCAGATCGGCTCGGCCGGAATCGTTTTACCCCGGTGCATGGAAACCCGTTCCAACGCGACGTATTCATGCAGTTCGGCACGGCTGAGAGGGAGCTGTTTGGGTGATACGTTGGATACGATTTCTCGACCGTTCTTGAAGACGTGAATATCGATCGTCTTGAGGTGAAACCCCTCAGGGAATCCTTCCTGGTAAAACTCTATTTCCCTCGGTTCGGATTCGATTTCTCCGATGTGATGAAAAAACACATTGTCCGTGTAGCCTTCGTCCGGCGAACTGGTGCGAGTGACAAAGGCCAGATAGGCATCGGTAATTTTTACCGGTGAGGCCAGCGTCGCCGAGATTTTCAACGCATTGGGCTCCACCTTGGCTTTGCCCGAAATACGATCGGCATAAAAGGTGCCATCCGCGATCTGCCCCGAACGCAGTTCATAACCTTGCAACGCCTGCTCAGCCACACGCACCTCCGGTTTCACTTCTCCGGGCGCCAATGTTTCCGACTGCGCGGAAGCCGTCTGGTGTGCGGCGTTCAATTGGGCCTCCAGCTGATCCACTTGCACGTCATTGTACATCCGCAGTTGGTTTTGCCGATTCATCCACTTCAAGGTCTCCCGGTCCATTCCCCGTTCGCGACTCGCCTTGAGATTGGTGATCGAAATCGGATTTCGGCCCAAACGGGGCGTATGATCATAGTCGATCGATTCCAAATCATGTTTGTAGATCTTTGGCACCCCTGCCTCCGCCACATGGGCGAAGCTATTCTCGTAGGCCGCCACCATCTTAAAATCTCCTCCGACCATAATTTTTACATCAATGCCCACAAACAGTCGATAATCTCGCGCCGGCGCCGACTGAGAATCAACTACCTTTGGGGCGGTCCAACCGACCGAGACCAATCCGAAAGCAACACCACCAAAAACGGTGCGAATAATAGAGGGGGATCTGGTGGGTAAATTCATCGGGATAAATGCAGGCGAAAACCGCTGTTGATACTACGCGCTCTCGCCTCCAAATCACGTGAAATCGCCCCAGAGAGACACTAGCCAAAGACTATGATACGAACACGAAACCCCCAAGGCAGATATCACTGCTAATATCTGCTTTCCCCGTTCTGACAGCCCCTCACCCATCAGGCGGGCGCAATCCCAAACCCTCGCTTTTCTGCCCGTGCATTATTTCTCTCGCCGACGTTTCCATCGCGCCGCTTCTTTTCTCGTCTGCGTCCTGATTTCAGTCGTCGGTGCCTCCAAATTGCCGGCCGCCGACTACTACGTGTCGCCCAACGGCGACGACAGCCAGTCGGGTGCAATTGACGCACCGTTTCGCACCTTGGCGCACGCCGCTCAGGTGCTGCAACCGGGCGATAGCTGCATCCTGCGGGCGGGAGTCTATGAAGAAATTTTGCGACCACAGAATTCCGGAGCAGCCGACCAACCCATCACCTATCGGGCTTATCCCGGGGAGGACGTTCTACTCTCCGCTATGCAAACGTTGAACGACTGGGAACTCGATTCCGGTTCCGTTTACAAAACCTCGGTCGATTGGGATCTGGAGCAAAAGAACTTCGTGATGCACGGCGAAACCGCGCTCGACCTCGCGCGCTGGCCCAATAATTCCGACGGCGACGTCTGGACCCTCAACAGCCTACGCAACACCGGGGGCAGCAGCGAGGACGTGATCAACGATGCCTTCCTCGACTACGCCACCGGCATTCCTGATCATGACTGGTCGCAAGGCGGGTCGATTTTCTTTTATGGCGATCGCCCCGGCTCCGGCTGGACCGCATGGAAAGCGTTCATCACCGGGAGCACGCCCACCCGGGTCACCTTCGAGCTGGATAAAAACCCGGCGTGGATTCGTACCGCCCATCCACCCGCCGATGGAGGCGAGTTTTTTCTCGAAGGCATCCGCGAGGCCCTCGACCACGAAAACGAATGGTTCTTCGATTCCGCCACCCGTACACTTTATCTTCAGATCCCCGCTGGCATCCAGCCCGCCGATGGAGCTGTTGCGATGCGGCGGCGGGTCGAAGCCATCGATCTGCGTGACCGCAACCATGTCGAGATTCATGACCTTCGCGTTTTCGGCGGAGAGATCCTCATCTCGGGGTCTCACAACCGCCTTTATCGTGTCACTTCGCGCTACGGCAATCACTCCCGCGGCGTGGTGAATGGTTTTCACGCGGGCAGTCGCAGTGTGCATATCACGGGCTCCGATCACGTGATCGAAAAATGCGACATCGGATTTGGGGCCGGCACCGGTATCTGGGACTCGGGCACCAATACCCTAATCACCAACAACTATATCCACGATTTTAATACTCTGGGAGACTACGATGCCATTGTCATGGTGCGCGACGGCGGTGGAGGCACTCGTCTGACTCACAACACCATCACCCGCGGCGGTCGCGATGCCATCCAGATGGTAACGACCGATAACGAGGTCGCCTACAACGACGTCTCTTACAGCAACCTGATCGCCGATGATTGTGCCCTTTTCTACACCTTGGGCGGTCCTCGGCGAATCGAGATTCACCACAACTGGTTTCACGACGCCTACTCGCACGGCAGCAAATCCAAAGCCGCCGGCATCTATCTGGACAATGACGCCAATGGCTTCGATGTGCACCACAACGTGGTGTGGAACACCGAGTGGACCAGCGTCCAGATCAACTGGAACGGGACGGACATCAATATCTTCAACAATACCCTCTGGGAAAACTCCCAAGTCATGGGCGCATGGCACAAGGCGGGCACCGCCTTTTCCAATGTGAAGGTCTACAACAACCTCTCCGACAACGGCGCGTGGGAGCCTCAATCCGACAAACATAACAATCTGGTGCTCGCATCCGGCGATGCCTTTGTGGCTGCCGAGGCGGGAGATTTCCGGTTGTCAGCCGGTGCCTCGCCCATCGATGCCGGTCGGGAAATCGAGACGTTTACCGCCGGGTTCAAGGGCACCGCCCCCGACGTGGGTGCGTATGAACACGGCGGTCAACATCACCCAAATCCTGGCCACCACAGAATCTCAACTCGACTGCAAAAGTGGTTAAATATACGCCGATATCCTGTCCCATCGGAGTCAGGTCTGGTGTATCCGATTTGTGCCAGGTTTACGTGCGCTCAACCTTGCACAAAACCAGTCCCCCCGCCTTCGCGCCGACCCGTTGGTGACGAGGGTTGCGTTGAGCCCGCTGGTCTCTTGAGCTCCGGGCATGTCGCTGACCAAAGCTGAGATCGCTCATTTGCGTGGGCTTCGCCTCAAGAAGAACCGCGAGGCTGCGCAGGCTTTCGTGGTCGAGGGGCCCAAGGTCGTCGCCGAACTCGTCGCCGCCGGGCATGCTTTCGAATCCATTTTTGCCACCGCTGATTGGACTCAGTATGAGTCGGCTCCGACCGAGATCATCGCCGAATCCGCGATGGCAAAAATCAGTCATTTCCCCACGCCTTCCTGTGTTTTGGCGGTTGGGAAAATCGAGCGCAGCGAATTAACCCCCGGCGAAATCAACAACGGATTTACGCTCGCATTGGACGGCATCCAAGATCCCGGCAATGTGGGCACCATGTTGCGCATCGCCGATTGGTTCGGATTCGACCGCGTGCTGCTTTCGCCGGATTGTGCAGATCTTTTTTCCCAAAAAGTCATCAACGCCAGTATGGGCTCTTTTGCGCGCATGCTTGTGGTCACCACCGACCTGAAAGCAGCACTGCAAGAGACCACGTCGCCGATTCTGGGCTGCGACCTCGAAGGCCAACCATTGCACGATGTTTCACCCCCGGCCTCCGCCGTGGTGGTCCTCGGCAGTGAGGGTCAGGGCATCTCCTCCGCGATGGCTCAATTACTCACTCAAAGGGTAACGATTCCCCGGCGGGGTGGCGCCGAATCCCTCAACGCCGCCGTCGCCGCCGGTATCGTGTGTGCCCATCTTCGATCCTGATAATTTAAAACTAACCATGAGCGTTTTCTTTGACATCACCCGCCCCCTCCATCCCCAGATTCCGGTTTGGCCCGGAGACCGGGAACTCACCCTCGAGCATCCCAGCAAACTCGCCAACGGCGACGCCGCCAATGTCGGTCATCTCCACCTGAGCCTGCACACCGGCACGCATGTCGATGCGCCTTTCCATTTCGTGGATGGAGCGGCGACGATCGATGAGATTCCCGTCGATGCCTATGTCGGGCGGGCGCAGGTCATCGATATGCGTGGCGAAGCGGCGATCACGATCGAGTTTCTCGCCGACCGACTTGAGCCCGGGATCACGCGCGTATTGCTTCATACCGGTTGCTGGGGATCGCCCGATGCGTTTCCGCAAGTTTGGCCCTTGGCCGATGACGATGTGCCGCCGTGGCTGGCTCAACAGGGCGTGCGCTTGATCGGTTTGGATGCGCCTTCCGTGGATGAGATCACGAGCTCCCAGCTCCCTCGCCACCACCTGTTCAATGATGCCGGACTGTTGATCTTGGAGAACCTACTACTCGATGCCGTGCAACCCGGCGTCTACGAACTCATCGCACTGCCCCTACGGCTGCGGGGCGGTGACGGGTCACCCGTTCGAGCGGTCTTGCGCGGGTAAGGCAACCTCTTCGCCATCCCGTCACTCCCGCCCCTCGGCCCCCGAGGGGGCCACCAACCGGCTGGCCCGTATGTTGGTGACCCCGGGGGATTTTCACGGTCCGTGACTCGACTCAAATCAACCGCGAAAATTCGTTTCAGCTCGCCCGTCTTTTGAAGACGAGGAACATGCTGCCATCGTGGCAGAAGGTGGAGGCGAGTTGCCGATCATCAGCCGCCTGTCGTTTACGACTGATCTCCATCCGATCAGCCAAAGTGTCTCTCGGTTCGGTGGGCACACATTCGATGCGCAGACCACCTTCGACTACGTCTGAGAGCGCAGTTTCGCGATCGAGGCGTGATGTTTTCCGCGGTGAATCGCTCCACACGTGACGGCTGACCATCATACGTTCTTCAAAGGTCAGCCGGACATGAGTGTCAGCCAATGTGCGGTCACCTCGAGAGCGACGATATTGATCATAAGAGGCGGCGAGTTTGGCCGCTTGCTGGGGAGTGGAAGTCATAATGGGTCGATGTGCCCCCTGAAACGGGAGGATCTCCCATGATATTTCATTAAATTTGAAATAAATGCCGGGCTCTGCTCTGTTTTGCTCCTGAGGCCGAAAAATATTTCAATTTCCTGAAATTTTCCCGCCACCTTCCCCGTTTCAAGGGTATGATAATGAGTGAAGCTAGCCGACCCTCCCTGCTTACCCGACCGAGTCTTTTATTTCGACTGCGGGATTGGGGCGACAATTCCAGCTGGGACGAATTCCATCGTCTCTACCGCCGATTCATCAAGGGCTTGGCCTTGCGATCCGGCCTGGGGCATGCCGAGGCCGACGACGTGGTGCAGGATGTTCTCCAAAACGTCGCGAAACGTATCGGAGACTACAAAACACGGGAAAACCGGGGTGCTTTCCGACGCTGGTTGATGAACCAAACCCGTTGGCGTATCGCCGATAAATTTCGCCAACGCGACCAAGCCGCAGTGCGTTCGAACGCGCCTCGCACCACCGAGTCGGGTGTTGAACTTGATCCACTGGACAATCTGCCCGACGAAAACCCCATCGACGAATTCTGGGAGTTGGAGTGGCAGAAACACATGCTCGATACCGCCATGGAGCGCCTCGCCCGTCGGGTGCCAGCCAAACACTTTCAGGCTTTCGAGCTACATGCCCGCCAAGGCCAGCCTGTCGCGCAGATCGCCGCCGACCTAGGGATTAACCGCCCAACCGTGTATTTGATCGCGCATCGGCTGAAGAAACAGCTCCGTCATGAGGTCGAACGGCTGCGCGAATATCACAATTGAACTGAGCGCGGGCAGTATTTGACGGTCGACGCTGCCAGTGTCCTTTGGCTTGGTGGCGTTTGTGCCGCCGGAGGATCCTAATAAATCCCCCCCCCCGTCGCCGACTACGAGCTGCTGCGGCAGGTGGGGCGTGGCAGCTACGGAGATGTCTGGCTGGCCCGGGGAGTAACCGGGCTCTACCGAGCGGTTAAAATCGTCTGGCGCAATCGTTTCAAAGATAACGAACCCTACGAACGGGAATTCAAGGGCCTGAGTGACTTCATGCGCCTCACCCGGGGAGAGGTGCGCCAACTGGCCTTGCTCCACGTCGGACGCGACGATGCCCGGGGCTTTTTCTATTACGTCATGGAGCTGGCCGATGATGTCGTCACCGGCAATCAGATCGACCCTTCGTGTTACGAACCTCTCACCCTCAAAGGGCTGCGTGATGCTCAAACCCATCTCCCCGCCGGACAGGTTCTCCACTACGGCATCGAGCTGGCCGCCGGCTTAGATGAATTGCACGGCGCGGGCTTGCTCCACCGTGACATCAAGCCCTCCAATATCATCGTGGTGGACGGCCGACCCAAGCTAGCGGACATCGGCTTGGTCAGCACCGAGCAGGACGCGATGACATTTGTAGGCACCGAAGGTTTCGTGCCGCCCGAAGGACCCGGCACTCAGGCCGCCGATGTTTTCAGTTTAGGAAAGGTGCTCTACGAAGTCGCCACCGGAAACGATCGGAATGATTTTCCCCGCCTCCCCACCAATCTGAGTGAACGCGAAGACCGCGCAGAATACCTCGAACTGAATGAGGTCATCA
The DNA here is from genome assembly GCA_018667915.1 of Opitutaceae bacterium. Classification (GTDB taxonomy): domain Bacteria; phylum Verrucomicrobiota; class Verrucomicrobiia; order Opitutales; family Opitutaceae; genus Actomonas. Next base: position 40,906 of record JABIRI010000118.1, read on the forward strand.
TCAAAGCCGCCGCCCCGAGCGTGGCTGACCGCTATCCGGATGCGGCCGCGCTGCTCGATGAACTTCAGCTCTTGGCCGCCGGTAAATCCGTGCGCCGTCTGCGCTTCGCCGAGGCGGGCGCGGCCCGGGCTCGAAAATGGATCCTGCTCGCGGTGGTCGTCGCGCTGGTCGCTGGTGCCGGTGCATTCGCCGAACGCCGCCGCGCGAACCTCGAATCCGCCGGGCGCCGAGCCGCCGAGACCGAGCTCGCCAACCTTACTCGTCGCACCTTGCACGACGCTAGTTTAGCCGCGGCCCAACGTGCCCTCGAAACGGGCAACTACGGCGTCGCCCGAGAATCGCTGGAGCGCGCCATTCCTCCTCCCGGTGAACCCGACCTACGCGGTTTCGAGTGGCACGCCCTCTATCGAGAAGCCCAGGGAGACCCCGCCGAGACCATCCGAGAATCAGGGGACAAAGTCACCCGCATTGAGGCATCGGCTGATGGGCGGTGGGTCGCAGTCGATCAACTTTCGCCTACCATCGAAATCTACGACCAACAAACCGGTAAATTCGTTCGAAACTTAGATGGCATACATCGGATCGCCGGGTTTTCGTCTGATGGAACTCGTCTGGTAGGAACCACTCCCGACTATGCTATCGAAACGTGGTCAATCGCCGACGGAATTGCTGACGATGTGCCGGCTAAACCAGGCGTAAATCGTCCTCTACAAGTTCACCCCGAGCTTCCTTACATACTGTATTTTGAGGATGGACAGAACGATGATGATCATCGGCTGGGGATCTGGAATTTCGAAAC
>JABIRI010000349.1 GCA_018667915.1 Opitutaceae bacterium
CCCGGCATGTCGGGATTAGAGGCGATTTCGTGGTTCAAAAAATACCTGCCCAAAGTAGAGATCATTATCCTAACCCAATCAGACAAGGAATCCGATGTGATGGAGGCCATTGCCGAAGGAGCGGGCGGATACTTGCTCAAGTCCTCGACGGTGAAACAAATCCAAGAGGCGATCGAAACCGTGAGCGAAGGCGGCGCCTCCCTCGACGCAAATGTCGCCCGTTATATTCTCGATAAACTAAAAGGCGTTTCAGTTAAGGATAAGAATCAGCGCAACCTCTCCGATCGGGAATCCGAGATTCTCAACCTCCTCAGCGAAGGTTTGGTGAAGAAGGAAATCGCCGACAAACTTGAGATCAGCGTATCAACCGTCGCCTACCACGTGCGGCACATCTACGAGAAGCTCAACGTGGTCAACGCACCGGCGGCAGTCGCCAAGGCGTTCCAATCCGGCATCCTTCCCACCCGGAACTGACTTCGAGCCGCCCCCATTCCGTCACGGCAGAAAAATCGTGATTCTAGCAGGGCCACCGCCGTATGGCGGAGCCCTTCCTATGATTTCCAAGAATCAGTGAACCGGACAAATCCGGACCGCCAACAGACTAGCCTTAGCGGGATCCCCATCCACCAGTGAGACCGAGAGTGATCGTTTTCCGGGGGTGTCAAAACTCAGCTGCCCCAAAGTGTAGTTACTGTAAACGTGGGAAGAGTTTTGGTTGTTTTGCAGCAGATCTCCCTCGTCGGTTTCGAGGCGCCAAGTGAGTCGGCCTTCGCCCTTGTAGCGAAGCTCCACGTGGTAGTCGCCTTCTTCAAGCACATCAACATCCCAAACAACGGCGCCATCCTCGGCCCAATCGCTGACTTGATTCACATGTTTCCACTCGCCAAATTTCTCCATCCAGCGGATATCCTTTCGCGTCGCACCATTCACAGAACCAAACTCCGCTAGGAGCACGGCATCAGCATTGGGGTGAATCCCGTGCGTTTGATCCACGACGATCGGTCCCACCAGTTTGAGCCGGACCACGCTGGCAGGATGATCAACAGGCATCAGTGGTAGATCCAATTCCGCCCAAGAACCGCGTTGCTCAAAATCGACTTCGACATAGCCATCACTGGTTTTCAGGGACGCCGACTTAATGCCCGTTTCCAAACCCGGAATGAGCAGCCGTCCATCGGCCGGCCAGTCGAAGATCACTAAATTTAGCTGGTCGTTCTCCACCGTCACGTCACCCCACGGTAAGGCCCGGCCCCAAGGCGAAGCGCCCGCTCCGTAAACGATTTCGGGGTTCGCTTTTATCCAGTCGCCCGCGACCCGCAGGTGCTTGGCTGCCTCGGCTGGAACCCGACCGCTGCCATCAGGCCCCACATTGAGCAAGTAGGTGCCGCCGCGAGCCACCGTGGATACCAAGCGATTCAAAATTTCCTTACCGCTCTTCCAATTCTCATCATACCAAGCGTAGGACCATGAGTCATTGGTCGTGTCGCAGGTTTCCCACAATCCTTCGATGTTACGCGCAGGAACCATCATATCGCCGTTGCTAGCATAATCTCCCAGCCCATAGCCGATTCGACTGCACAACATGGCGGTCGGCTGCACTTCGCGCACGTAAGCCGCGAGTTCTCCAGCGTAGGTTTCCGGCATGCCCCCTGGCGTATCGAACCAAATATAGTCCAATTCACCGTAGTTGGTGCAGATCTCCTTCACCTGCGGGAAACATTTCTCACGAAAATACTGCTCAAAACTCGCCTCGGTGCCATCGGCATTCTGCTTCGGCCCATTCGTGCCGCCGGGTGAGGTCCAATCCTGATTATGTGAATAATAGAATCCAAACCCGAGATCGAATTCCTCACAGGCTTCCGCCAGTTCTTTCATCGGATCGCGCTTAAACGGGGTAGCATCCACGATATTAAAGGGGTGCTCCGACTCAAACATCGCAAAACCCTCATGGTGTTTGGACGTGATGATGATCCACTTCATGCCCGCGTCTTTTGCCAGTTGAGCGATAGCCCGGGCGTCGAACTCGGTCGGATTAAACGAACCCGCGAGATCCATGTATTCGTCCACCGGGATACCAGCGACGCGAGGATTCATAATCCACTCACCGATGCCGTAGTAGGTCTTATTATTCCACTTCCCGGCTAAATTCGAGTAGAGGCCCCAGTGGATAAACATGCCATAGTTACCGTCGGCGAATAATGCGGTCTTCCCTTCCCCTTCGGTCAGGATTTTCACCTCCGTGCTACCCCACATTTTATCCATGGATTTTTCCGCTCCGGGAGCAATGGCTGCCGCGAAGGTTAAAATTCCAATCAAACCACCGACCAACCGCGTATTCCTGACTATTTGAGTAAATTGTTTCATGCTTAAATTCGAATTTTTCCCGCCCTGATCAGGGGAGAGTTGGAGCCGACTAAAGGGTGAGCTAACGGCAGACTTACTCCATCGCTGGGGTGCTTTTGAAGCAACCTACTCTAAACCTTCGCGTCCGCCACGCCTACCCTCCTTTTGCAGGGGGCTGAGGCGGCCTCGATCCGTTGCTTGTCCCCTAAATACAGGGGATGCGTGAAATACAAAAAACAGGTAGGATTCGTTTTTGCACAAACTGAGAGTGGCGACTCGTCGTTTCGGACGCTACACTACTGCCCGCTGCAGTTAAATTTCGGCAGCTCACCTCACTCGTCAAATCCCATGAAAAATCGATCCCTATGCTTGATGGTGCTCGGCACCTGGTTGGGAGTGTGCGCCGCCCATTCTGAAACCGCACCGCCGCTTCCCCAAAATTTCTACGGTTTCCAAAGTTCGCAGTTGTTTGCCCAACGACACTCCGAGCCTTTTCCCGTGGCGTCGGCCAACAAACGGGGCCTTTATGTCGAAGTTAAAAAGGGATCCACCAAGCGCGTATCCTACCGAGCAGCGGTAGGCCTGTTGAAGAAATTCTTTGTGGCGGATAATCTCATCAAAATCACCGGGCAGGAAA
>JABIRI010000115.1 GCA_018667915.1 Opitutaceae bacterium
CCGCCGCGGTTGAACTTGCGATCTTGATCGACCGGGAGGACCGCAAACTGCCGTTCTCGGCCGATTATTGTGGAATTCGTCTGAAGGCTAAACCCGGCCAAAAGATCGTGGTGAACCTCGATCCCCATTCTCCGGCTCACGATTCGGCGACCGTCACCAAGGCGACCCGCAATCCCTAATCTATTTTCTACAAAATCTCTGATGCCCTGGAACCGCCGTCACCTCCTCACCCTCGAAGAACTCTCCCGCGAAGAGCTCGATCAAATTCACACGACCGCGACGGGATTCAAAAAGATCCTCAACCGCAGCGTCAAAAAAGTCCCCGCGTTGCGCGGCAAGACGATCGTCAATCTCTTCCTCGAACCGAGCACCCGCACCCGCATGGCGTTCGATATGGCGGCCAAACGGCTCTCGGCCGATGTGATTTCCCTCGATGCGAAGTCTTCGTCGACCACCAAGGGTGAATCCCTGCGCGACACCGCCCAAACCATCGCCGCGCTTCAGGCCGATATGATTGTCGTGCGCCATTCCGCGCCCGGCTCGCCGCTCTATCTCTCCAAGATTTTGGATATCCCGGTGATCAATGCCGGAGACGGCTCGCACGAGCATCCCACGCAAGGTCTGCTCGATACCTTCACCATGCGCGAACGTATCGGTGATCTCAAAGGCCGCCGGGTCGTTATCCTCGGTGACATTCTCTTCAGCCGCGTGGCACGCTCAAATATCCAAGCACTGCGCACCCTCGGTGCCGATGTGACTGTGGTGGGTCCTTCTACTTTGGTTCCGCCTTATTTCGAAGCGCTGGGTGTTACGGTTTCGCACAACTTGCGCAAGGCCCTCGCCGACGCCGAAGTCGTCATGTTGCTGCGCATTCAACATGAGCGTCAAAACGCCGGCATGTTCCCTTCCATCGGCGAATACACCTCGATGTTCGGTCTCAACCAACAACGCGCCGCCTGGCTCCATCCCGACGCGATCATCATGCATCCGGGTCCAATCAATCGGGGCGTCGAGATCGACAGTGAACTCGCCGATGGCCATCGCAGCGTAATTCTGGATCAAGTCACCAACGGCATCGCGGTGCGAATGGCCGTGCTCTATCTCTGCTCCGGCGGCCAACCCGAATACGTCACCGTCACCGGCTGACCCGTATTTCAGCGCCTCAGCTTTCAGCTCTCAGAATTTCCCAAAAAAAATGCCAAGTCTTCACATCAAAAACGCTCGCGTTATAGATCCCGCCAACAAGCGCGACGCCGTCGGCGATCTGTTCGTAAAAAACGGCGTCATCGTCGACCGACTTTCGGCAGCGGACAAAAAGAAAGCCAAGGTCATCGATGGCACGGGCCTCGTGGCTTGCCCGGGTCTGGTTGATATCCACGTTCACTTCCGCGAACCCGGACAAACCCACAAGGAGAACATCGCTACGGGCTCGCACTGCGCTGCCGCCGGCGGATTTACCACCGTGGTGTGCATGCCCAATACGTCGCCTCCCGCCAGCAATACGGGCACGATCCAATACATCAAAGACGTGATCAAACGTGACGCCGTGGTGAATGTCCTCACGACGGGTTGTATCACGGTGGATATGAAGGGCGAAGCCCTCGCCCCGATCGGCTCGCTCGCCAAAGCGGGCGTCGTTGCCATCACCGACGATGGTGACTGCGTGCAGAGCAACGAGCTCATGCGGCGCGCGTGCGAATACGCCAAGATGTTCGACCTGCCTTTGATGGACCATTGTCAGGATCACTCCATGACGGTCGGAGCAGTCATGAACGAAGGCGTCGTCTCCACCCGGCTCGGACTGCGGGGTTGGCCCAACGCTGCCGAGGACCTCATCGTCTCGCGCAACGCCATCCTCTCGGCTTATACGGGCGCGCATATCCACTTACAGCACATCTCTTCGCGTAACTCGGTAGAGATCATCCGACGGGCCAAAGCTCGCGGGGTCAAAATCACCGCCGAAGCAACACCGCATCATATCGCGCTGACCGATGACTGTATTGAGGGCTACGATCCCAAGTTCAAAATGAACCCGCCATTGCGCACCGCTGAAGATCAGGTGGAGATCATCGCCGGGCTGAAGGATGGCACGATCGACATCATCGCGACCGATCACGCTCCCCACACCGACTACGAGAAGGATAAGGAGTTCGACTACGCGCCCAACGGTATCCTCGGACTTGAGACGGCCCTACCGATTACCCTATCCATTCTCGTGCGCAAGAATCGGTTCAAGATTGCGAAGGTCGTTGATCTCATGACCCGGAAGCCCGCCGAGTTGTTGGGTCTGCCTGCCGGCACGCTTACCGCCGGCAGCGATGCAGATATCTGCCTGTTCGATCCCGACGAAAAATGGACCTATGATGCCCGCGCGGGTTTCTCCAAATCATCGAACAGCCCATGGGATGGCGAAGAGCTACGCGGCCGCGTCAAAACCACCTTGGTTAAGGGCAAGGTTGTCTATGACGGCAAAAAGGTGCGTAAGCGCTAACGCCTTCGCCCCACCCGATACGCGCGCCCATGCTTCCGTTTGCTCAGATCCTGATTACGCAGGAGATGGATTTGCCACTCGTCCTCGGAGTGCTGGCCCAAGTTCTGTTTCTGCTTTCGGGCATCTACCTCTTTTGGCGGCTCGTGCTGAGCGAGAAATTTCGCGACGCCCGCGAACGACGGAGTCCGTTGGCTCCTTGGCACGTCGAGGGCATGGATTTTTTCTACGGCGTGCTGATCGTCATCCTCGTCGGAGTGGGCGGAAACGCCGCCGGCATGTGGGTGGGAAACGTGCTCGGGGCGGATGAAGAACTTACGATCGTTTATCAAGGCGGTGGGTTTCAGGGCGGATTGCTCCTGGGCGGCTTGATCGCCGCGAGTTATATCCGGCAGCGCCAAATCGCCGCGGGAGTCGATCAACCGAAAGCCTCCCCTCCTCCTCTGAATGTCTGGCTGGGAGGCGTGATCGCGCTGCTGGCCGCGTTCCCCGTTTTGACCGGTATCAACCTCGTCTGGACCAGTGGGCTCAACGCGCTCGGACTCGACACCAGCCAACAGGAACTCGTGGAGATCTTTTCCAACATGGAATCCGCGACCGCTCTCATCGGGATGATACTTCTCGCCGTGATTGTGGCACCTCTGACCGAGGAGGTGATTTTCCGGGCGGGCCTGTTTCGCTACCTGCGCACGCGCACCTCTCGCTGGGTAGCATTCGGTTTACCGGCCGGAATCTTCGCGATCATGCATGGCAATTTGGTCGCATTCGGTCCGCTCTTTGCGCTCGGACTCATTTTCGCCATCGCCTACGAGCGCACCGGGCGAATCGCCGTTCCCATCATCGCCCACGGTTTATTCAATATGAATACGGTCGTTTTACTCCTCGCCGGCATCGAAGTTTGATGGCGAATATCGCGTCCTTTCGACCGCACCGTCACCTCGCGCCATGTCTCCATTTACCCGTCAACGCTCTCGCTCCATCGCGGCTCTGGGTGAAGTAAAACTCATCATCGAGATTCAACGTTGGTTGGGCACCTCTTCCCCCAAAGCGCCCAATGGAATCGGTGACGACTGCGCCGTTTTGGCCGGCTCGCCTCGCGACCAACTGGTCACCGTCGACCCCGTGATTTTCGGAGAACACTTTGACGAAAAAATTCCGGCGCGCGGCGTCGGAGCTAAACTCTTCAATCGCAATCTCAGTGACATCGCCGCCATGGGGGGACGCCCCCGCGCGGCCGTCGTCGCCTTGGCCATGAGCAAGGATGTGAAGATCGAATGGCTGCGGGACTTTTATCGCAGCCTGGCCAATATCGCTCGACGCCACCGCGTGCCGATCATCGGCGGAGATATCGCGCATCAACCGACCGGACTCACCGCTACGATGACGCTAATCGGGGAATCCCCTAAAAAACGAACGCTCGCCCGCCAAGGCGCTCAAGCCGGCGATTGGATCTTCACCACGGGAAATTTGGGCGGTAGCCGTTTGGACTGGCATTGGAAATTCACTCCCCGACTCGCCGAAGGCCAGTGGCTGGCCACCCGACCCGAGGTGCGCGCAATGATGGATATCAGCGACGGACTCGCCAAAGACCTCCGTAATTTGCAACCCAGCGGCACGCGCGCCGCTTTGAGTGCGGGCCTGATCCCGATAAGTCGCTCGGCCCAACAGATGAGCCGATCCTCGAAACAACCGGCCCTTTTTCACGCCCTGACCGATGGCGAGGATTACGAGCTCTTGTTGGCTGTAAACGGCCGCACCAAACCCGAGACACTCCAACAGGCATGGGCGCGTCATTCTAAACTACCGCTGACATGTATCGGCCGCTTCGTTAAAACTCGCGCGGTCTCCCCTTTCGCCGACGAAATCGATCTCTCTACCTATCATGGCTTCGAACATCTGCGCTAAACTTCGCGAAGGGCTGAGCACGTCACGCGCCGAAGAGACGCGTGAGATCGCCGCCATGTTAGCCAAGGTCCTGCCTGCCGATACCGTGCTCGCGTTGCACGGTGATCTGGGCGTCGGCAAAACTACTTTTGTGCAAGGGCTGGCCGAGGGGCTGGGCATCACCGAGCCGGTCACCAGTCCCACATTTAATCTCTATACGCTGCATGAAGGCAACCCCACGCGGCTCTTGCACCTCGATGCTTATCGTCTGGAAAGCAGCGCGGAAGTGGAAGGGCTCATGCTCGAGGACTTTTTAGTGTCGCCGTGGATCGCCGCCATCGAGTGGCCCGAACGCATTACCGATTGGTTACCCGCCAATACCTGGCATCTCGAACTCGGCATCACCGCCGACGAGAATCACACCATCAAGCTACCATAAAAAACCGGGGCCAATTGACCCCGGTTGAAATTTTTAACGCGTCGATCAGCTCTTGGGCTTTTCTTCGTCACTTTCCGCGGCGGGCGGTTCTTCGGCGGGCGGTTCTTCGGCGGGCGATTCCGCAGCTGGAGCAGGTTCTGGCTCAGGAGCCGTTTCCGCGGGTTTGACCGTTTCAGCCTCCGGTTCAGGAGCCGAAGATGTCTCATCCGGTTGCGGCTCCGGCGCTGGTTCCACGACCGGAGCGGGAGTTGCATCCGGGCTAGAGGGAGCCTCAGGTGCGGGAGCGGGTTCAGTCGGGACACTTTCAGGCGTCTCAACCGGAACCGGTGGCGTCGCCGCCGCTTCGGGGCTAGCGGCCGGAGAAGCAGCAGGCTCCGCACCGGTGGATGCCTCTACCGGGGGCGCATCAACCGGAGCCTCTGCTGGCGTTGCCTCCGTCGTTGCCGCAGGTGCTTCCGTCGGAGTTTTCGCCTTCGGTTCGGGCTTCGGCTTGGCTGGAGGCATGGGCGGAGCGGCAAACAAGGTGCCGTCGATAAACTCGGTCACATAACCTTCCGTAACCAGCCAACGCAGATCTCCCTGCATCCGTTTGATCCGGGGCTGATCCGTTTCACCAAACGGAGAGACCGGGCCCGGAGCCGTAGCGGTGGGAGCTTCGCCTTCGGCCTTTGGTGCTTCCGGCGGCGAGATCTTGAGAAATTTTTCGGTGAGTTCACTGACCTTCACCAAAGGATGCTTTTCGACGAACGTGATCAGTTCATTGATCGAATCGGCAAAGGTTTGACCAGCGACACGGAATTTACGTTTCACCGCTGAAACGTAACTGATGCCCTTGGAGCCTTTCTTGAAGATAGTGAATCCTTCGCGACGAAGACGACCTCGCAGGGCGTTGGCGGTATCGAGCGGGAAACGTTGCTGACGCTCCAACGCACCCAACACGGCGCGTTTCACTTCACCGTCAGGCATGTCCGCGATGATGCGGCCATGGAATCTGCCGTGTTCATACGTGCGCACGCACTTTTCGCGGGCCTTGGTAATCAAGTGAACCTTGGCTTCAGAAATCGAATCGAAGGTAAGTTGGTCAACTGGCACGGGCTCAACCGCCGCAGGTGCTTCTTCAACAACCGGAGTGTCTTCCTCGGCAGATGCCTCGGGCGCTCCCTCTGCGGCGGGCTCCGACGTGGATGGTTCTGCCTCTGCTTCGGCCTCAGCAGGCGCTTCGGCGGATTCCGGCACTGTTTCCGTTTCGGCTTCGACGGCGGGAGTTTCAGCTGCGGGTTCAGCCGGAGCTTCACCAGCAGGCTCTTCCTTTGTCGCCGCATCAGCTGACGCTTCAGTCGACTGAGAGTTTTCCGGCTTCACCGGCACAATATCGTCACCCAACCAGGTATAACGCGTGACGGTCTTCATGCTTTCCAACCACTGTGCGACCACCTCTTCATCGCGGACCGATTCGATCCGGTAGGTGAAGTTTTCGAAACTCATGCGCGGCAACTTGGTCGCGTGGTGCTGTTGCACGATCTGAGTATAAAGGTGATAGTTTGGTGGGCCGAGCAAATCGCCCGTGACGCCACACTTATTGATCACTTGGAATGATCCCTTCGGTGGTTCACCCTCCTCTTGGGAAACCTTAAAGAAGCGCGAGATGTGGTTCTGCACCACGTGATTGATCGCAGCTTCTTCGGTTTCAAAGGGCATGCCATCGAGCAAACAGACGTGGAAAGGTTTCTTAGTCTCGCCCTCCTTGGGCTTGCCTGACTTGCGATCGAGCACGACGACGAACCGGTCGTGTTTGCCGATCACGGTCTTCGCGATATCAAACAGCTCAAACGTGCGAGCCGATGCTCGGATCGTTTTGGACAACGCCGCGAAACTGACATCCTCCGGATAGAAAGTCGCTTCAAAGTGAGGGCTGATGTAGGGACCCTCCTGCATCGGGCGTCCGCCGCCACGACGATCGCCTCCGCCACGGCGGTCACCTTGGCCATGGCCTGGACCGTCGCTGCGTGCGGGTCTCGCGCCCCCTTGTCGACGATCGCGACCTCCACTAGGAGCTCCTCCGCCACCGGGAACCGGACCGGCGGAGCGTTTGAACCCGCGACGATCTTTACGGTCATCAGCCGGCCCACCGCGCCGAGGACGGTCATCACGACGGTTAGAGCCGCCGCCGGGTTGCGATTTATCTTTGGTCCACTCCGTCCCGAAGCTGAAGCTTTCGAGTTGGGTAAGATCGAGTTTGTTGAAGTCCTTTTTGAGTTCTTCGTTAGAAGGCTTGTCGTCCATGCAGAAGAAACGGGTGCGAAGCCCGTGCTAGGTGGTGTTTGATGTCAGTCGGTTTTGAGTAGCAATACTCGCAGAGCAGTCTTGCGGCGCCCGAAGCGCACGCAAGCACGATTGCGAGGGTCAAAATAAGACTGGAATACAAAGCTCATCAAACCGTTCTCAGATGAGATACCCAGTCCCAGCGATTGGTTCCTCAATAGTTTCCTGCCCTCACTTCCGTCCGCCTTCCACCTCTCCTTAAAATCCGAAATCCGAAATCGCCAACCCGAATTTGAAAATGGTGCTCAGAAAGGGACTGGTGAGCCTAACGGCTCAGGTCTGCGACCTCGCCCTCCGGGCGCCCCATCTCCGCTCGCGGCTTCGCCATCTCGCTCCGTCGAACCCTCTCTCGGGTCCTCGTCCCCAATCCACTCGTCCGCCAAGGGACATGAACTCTACATTCGTAAACCGAATCTCTAAATTTAAAATGGTGCTCAGAAAGGGACTCGAACCCTTACACCTTGCGGCACACGCCCCTCAAGCGTGCGTGTCTACCAATTCCACCACCTGAGCATTCCTAAAAGAGGGAACGCGGACTAAGAAAGATGCTCCTCTCCTTGTAAAGCCCTGAAATCTCTTTTCTAAATTCCTTTCCCTTCCGCCGTCCTTTTCGGCATTTCCCATTTTCCCGCTTCTGACCCATGTCACCCGAAGAAATTCAACGCGCATTACTCGCCTCCTACGAAAGCCACGGCGGAATTAACCACATCGACGGCAAGAACCTGCCTAGCGACGAATCGGTGAACTGGTTGGCCGCAGAACTGATGCATCTGCTTTTCCCCGGCTACTTTGAGCACAAACCCCTCGCTAAGGATGATGTGCCCGCCGTGACCGTCGAACGGCTCAAGGCCGTCCAGGCGCGCCTGAAGGAGGAAATCGCCAAGAGCCTGAACTTCGTGGGCGATGAGCAGGCCACCGCGCGAGCAGAGGACCTGGCTTGCGCGCTCCTGGCCAAACTACCGGAGATCCGCCAGATTTGCCAAACCGATGTGCAGGCCGCCTACGAAGGCGATCCCGCCGCCCGCAGCGTGGAAGAGATCATTCTGGCCTATCCGTGCGTGCTGGTGATTTCGATTCAGCGGCTGGCGCACCAGCTCTACAAACTCAACGTGCCCCTCCTCCCCCGCATGTTGACGGAG
>JABIRI010000188.1 GCA_018667915.1 Opitutaceae bacterium
AAAAATGGCAATCCGCGATCACGCAGTGCTGAGCACCGCGGAGTCGGAACAGCGCATTGTCGACATCCAGCATCTCCCAATCGTGCTGCAAGCCCGCATCGTTTTCCTTCAGCGTATAACGGTCGCCGTGCCGGAAACTGAGCCCTCGAAAAACGAGGTTGCGAACGGGCGTGTCGGTGGGGCCTTCCCGATCGATCGCGCCTTCGATCCGAATCAATTCCCGTAATTGCGGCCGGAGCACCGGGGTGTCGGATCTAGGCCACAGGTAGAGTTTTCTCTCGCGGGTATTGAGCACCCACTCCCCCGGTTCATCAAGCTCCTCCAGCACATTCTCCACCCAACATAATTCGTCATCGAGCAGCTCAATGATCTGAGGCCGCAGCGAGTAACTGCCCGAAATTTTGGTCGTGGCAACTTGCGCCACTTCATCAACTGAAGCTAACGGCAGGATGTTAAAAATCCAGGCATGCTGCGGACGAATGAGGAGCTCAACGTCAGCGAGATTCGACCAGCTCTTCAGGGCCCCTTTCGGAAAATGGAGTTTGTTCTTCACCTGTTTCAGTTCGGCCAGAGCAGCTTCCGAAGTAGGGACCTGCGGGGCGAAACCTGCCGAGCGCGCCCGCGGCAACCTGCCCTTGCCGTCATACAAGGTGTAGAACTGCTCGGATACGTCGGCTACCAGCACCTTCCCCCGCGCCACGGCTGGAAGTGCGGCTGGAGACTCCGCCAATCGCGTCCATCCCCCGACTTCCACCGCCGAAGTAAACACCGGCGTTTCTTCCGGGTAAGCGGCGTAGGTGATCGTAGTGTCGGTATCCCCGGAATCCTCCAGTCCGAAGGCCACCGTATCGTCCAATCGATACGTGCCCTCCCGGATATAAACGAGAACGTCGCCCGAGCGTTTCGTTCTAAGGTCCCGAACGGCATCACGGGCCCGCGTCAAAGTCGAGAATGGACCGTCGGTGCCCGCCGCCGTCGGGGCGGCGAAGGTGCCCGACCAGGCATCGTTGCCTACCGCCGAAACATAAAAATCTCCCGCCGGTGTCGGGGCGACTTCAGCACCCACTCGCACACAGGCCAAGCTAATCGCCAGAAATATTGGGAGTAGGCGCCTCACGAGTCGATCAGTGGTTCGAACTTGGTTTCCAATTAAGCTGAGAAAAAACCGCCGCTTTTTCAGTCCAGGAAATCTCGCGATCAAAGTAAGTCCCGTAGGGTTGGTAGCCATGATGAGACACCGCTTGAAACTGCCAACGGGTAAGATGCTCGTCGTAAATCCGGCGCATCGCGTCGAGGTCATCACGGAACTCCGTGTGGGCTGTTCGTTCCGTCAACTCCAGCGGGTCGTTAGCCAAGTCGTAGAGTTCCTCGGTCGTTTCGAATCCCTCCGCGGCATAACCCCAATAGAGGTATTTCATATCTTGGGTAACCACCCCAAGCGCGTGGGTGGGCTTATTGCCCCAGACATTGATTAAGGCGATCGAATCGTGGAGTGCCGCCGAGGGGTCCTCATAGACGCGCATCAAATCGCCCCCGTCCATTTCGCGCGGAATCGGAAGTCCCGCGAGAGATAGAATCGTGGGCGCGATGTCGATGTTGGCCGCGAGGGCATCACGTCGAATCGCCTGCCCCGAATTCGCGCTGCGAGGATCGTAAATGATCATCGGGACGCGGCTGGCTTCCTCGTAAGGGAGGACCTTGGAACCGTAGCCATGGGAACCGTTTAAAAATCCATTATCTGACGTAAAAATGACGACGGTGTTGTCGTCGACCCCGGCGTCAACCAGCGCTTCCCGGATCATACCCACCGCCACATCGATGGCATAGATCTGTTGGTTATAGGTCGCCATAACCTCATCATATTTATCCGAGTAGTGCCAATCGTGGAACCGCTTATATTGCCGACCCTGACGGCTCTGCTTCGAAAAGTGCTCTCCGTTCTCACGTCCGTAGTTGGCCGGTTTTTCAAATATTTTTCCGGCATAGACGTCATCGTATATGGGGTCCGGCGTCGTGGGATGATGCGGTGCCTTGAAGCTAATCGAGAGGCAGAACGGAGCATCACCCGCGGCGGCATCCTTGATGAAGTCCCGCCCGAATGCACCGTAGGAGCGAGTCGAGTGCGGGTAGTCCTTGGCATACGCCGCCATCGATTTGTTCTTGGCCGTATCGTAGGAGGTCTGCCCCGGTCCCCCACCCCAACGATCAAAATCCCCCTCCGGCATGCCCAGTTTCTCTCCGCCTGGAGCATCGCGAAGTTCGAATCCGAATTTACCCGCGAAGGCTGTGGTGTAACCGGCTTCGCGCAAGAGCACCGGATATGATTGCTGCCAAATACTCGTAAGCATGTCGCCATGCTCGAAGTTGCAGCCCGTTTTGTATTCGTATTTCCCCGTCATCGACGTCGCTCGTGAGGCCATACAAATGGCGGTCGTCGTGTAGTAGCGATCGAATGAGACGCCATCGCTGGCGAGTCGATCAATCTGCGGCGTCTGAACATCCGGGTTGCCGTAGGACCCAAGCGAATTCGTGCTTTGGTCGTCCGTCAGAAGGAAGATAATATTCGGGCGAGCCGCGAAGATTTCACCGATCAGGACCAGCGCTAAAGAGGCCACCAGGGTCCGTGAATTTCCAATAGTCATATTTTTCATTTCCTTGAGTGTAGGGGGATCATTTTTCCGTCATTTCGTCACGTAGGTCTCCAGTCACCCTCCGCCCCGAAATCGTTTCATCGACTCTTTATTCTTTCGACGCAGATTTTTCAGCACAGTCACATGGCCCGGATCCGATGACACGTTGGGCCTCGGCCCCGTCGCTGCATGACAAACGGGGGCTGCCCCAGCCACCCCTCCGAATGCGAGAGTAAAAAAACGAGTATCCTTTATCATATTATACTTCATCAAAATTTTGGATGAGAGGGATCGCTCCCGGACTGATTCATCGGCGCAGACCAATCTGCGACATATCGATGGGGCGGATACCCATTTTGAGTGCAGGCGAATCGGGTTTGAAACTGAAATCTCCTTTGGCCGGATCAACAAATAGCGGATCCTCCACCCGACTGTGACGATCCACTCCGGAGGCTTGCAGGTCTTTCAATGTCTTCACCGCAAGATTGGTATCGTTGGCAGAAAAGTAGATATTGAAATCCGTTTCCGCATCTTTGGCCCGCGCGAGGGCGCGGCCACGCCGATCTTCGGATACGCGGCCTTCGCCCGGCGGTAATTCATCGATAAACACAGTGTCTTTATCCACGGCATAATAGATATTTCGTTGAATCACAGCGCCAGTCAGAGGCCCCTCGCGTAGCGAGATATAGTAACCGCGCGGTGGAGCCAATACATCCGCCACGATATTGTTCACGGCCCGATTGTTCAGTTTGAGGATGATTCCTTGTGCCATGCATTTGTAGATAATGTTCTCGGTGATAAGCGTATCGCGCTGACCACCATCCGTGCGAATGGCGGCCTGCATCATCATCGGCGTGACTAGGTGATGGATGTAGTTTCGACGAATGACATTATTTGCGCCCGCGCCGCGCACGTAGATGCCATTTCCGTCGCCCATCTTCTCCATTACGTTATGAATTTCGTTATACTCGATCAGGTTGTCATGCGTGTGCAGATAGGGTCGCACCTCCTCCAAGGTTTTGACGGACGGCCCTCCTCCAATTTCGTGCCAACGGATGGTTCTCGCTAATTCCCGCCCGCCGTTCCGTTCGAAAAAATGGGTCATGCAACCGGACACAATCATCCCGCAATAAGGCGCATGGTGGATCAGGTTATTCGCGATTCGATTCTGTCCACTCTGCCATACCATGATGCCAGGAGAATGCCAGTATATCTCACCGATGTGACTGATGTGATTGTTATAAATTAAATTCTCTCGATTTACATCCTTCGTTCCCGGCCCGTAACCGCAGAGCAGGATTCCGGCACCGCCCATGCGTTCGATACGGTTGTGCGAAATCGCATTCTTCACCGCGTGCAAATCCAACCGGATCGCCCCACTGCCACTATTTTGAAAATGGCATTCGGTTATTTCGCAGCCCTCCGCACCACGCAGCCGCACGAGGGCATTGGTTTTGTCCCAAAAGTCCCAGTCATGCTGCAGGCCAGCATCGTCCTCCTCCACGAGGTAGCGATCGCCGTGCATAAACGTAAGGCCTTTGAAAACTAGGTTGCGCACCGGTTCGTCTCGAGGTCCCTCCTTTTCTACTTCACCTTCGATTCGAATCAACTCGATCAACTGCGGCGCCAACACGACAGAATCGTTACGCGGCCAGAGATAGACCTTACCCTCCTGGGTATTCAGGACCCACTCTCCCGGTTCATTCAATTCCTCCAGCGCGTTCTCAATCCAAACGGAGTCCGTCTCCTTCAGAAAATGTAGCGAATTCATCGCATAGGTGGCATCAAGTGAGGTGTTTGCCACGCCCTCACCCACATCCACCGATGCAAGCGGAAGGATGTTCATGATCCAGGCATGGTGGGGGCGTACCACAACTTCGACGTCCGTTACATTACTCCACTGCTTCAGTAGCCCAGCCGGAAAATGTAGTTCGTTTCGGCTCCCACCCTTCAGAGGAATAAATCCTTCGGAGCGCGCCCGGGGCAGTCGGCCCTCACCATCATAGAGTGTTTTAAAATCACCCGACACTTCCGCGACAACCACGTGTCCGGCCGCGTCTTCGGGCAACCCCGGGAGCTTTCCGGTCACTGTCCTCCAATTCCCTATTGTTCTTCCCGAGCTGAATACCGGCGTCTCGTCAGGGTAAGCCGCGTAGGTGATAGTCGCGGCGGCTATGCCGGAATCCTCCACGCCAAAGACAACAGTTTCATCGAGCGGGTAAGTTCCCTCTCGGATTAACACGACTATATCCGTGGACTTGGTTTTCTTCAGTTCTCGAACCGCATCACGTGCTTTAGCCAAAGAAGCGAACGGCCCATCTCGCCCCGCTTGATTGGGCTCCGCCACGGTGCCTGACCACGCATCGGACCCCGAGGGGGACACGTAGAAATCTGCCACGACCGGAGCCGCCGCGATCAAGCCGACAGCGCTGAAAACACCGCAGGCGACCAGCAATGCGAATCTCCTCCAAAATTGAACTTCTTTCATAAAAATGAGGGTAATATTTGGCCGGGGTGAATTAGTGCCTGCGACCGCGTTGAAACTCAATCGATCGGAGCAACCTTCTCTCCGGATTGGCGGAAAATCGACGGACTCCGACTCAACAACATGATCGTTAAAATTCCGATTCTCAAAGCATCCCCTTTTCACGGGATAGCCGACGGCGATAATTCCCAAGTAACGGCAGGGACTCTGAGCACAGACAAAAAAGCTCCGGACCACTTGCGTGGTCCGGAGCCCCAAATACCAACTAACCAGAAGTTGTTTCTTCGACCTGCTGATCGAAAAAGTGACGAGAGATCACCTACCTACAGGATCTCTCGTCAGGCCACATCAGAAGGTGAAGGTGTTCGACAGGATGAACTGACGCGGAGCAGGAATTGCCACGCGAGCGACCGAACCATCTGGCTGGAATTGAACCGCGACAGGATCGTTATCCGCAAAGAGGTTACGGATATTCAGCTGGATATTCCAATCAACCTTGTCGTCGAAGATCTTGCGGCGGTATCCCACCCAGACATCAACGAAGTTGGTGGTCTCGTCGAAGTAGGGACTTAACACATCCTTAACCGGCAGACCGTAGACCGGATCAGTGGTGATCGGATAACCGGCGGCGGCCTCATCTTGCCAGCGATAAGCGGCTCCAATTTTGGTTCCGGCGAGACGACCTTCGGAGAAGGTGTAGTTACCCAACACGTTGACGCGATATTCACGCACTTCAGGATTGTCGGATCCGGAGAGCGCTTTTTGCGCGAGATAGGTTTGACCCTTGTTGGCGTTGAGCACGTAGGCCGAGAACATGGTTCCGGCGGCGAGGGAATCGGCCCGCAAAGCGTTTTCCAGTTTGTTTCTACCCGAACGGGCAAATAGACCTTTCGGGACGCTTTCGTAGATGGCCAGCATGCGTTCCCACAGGATGGTGGTATTCGCCGCGACATTGGAGGTCCGCGACTCCTGCTGGGTGACATTGGCCGACAAGCGGAGGTTGCGGGTCGGGTTGTAGGTCAATTCGAACTCCACCCCTTCGGCTTCCAGATCTACGGTGTCACTCAAAGTGAACCACAGTCCGTTGCCCACTGCGGTCACGGGATCACCGCTGGCAGTGTCTGCACCGGAGGTAAGGATAAGGTCAGCGGTGTCGGCTGCCCAAGGATTGACCAATGCGGCAAATCCAGCGTCCAAAGCCGCGAGATCAGCCAACGAGAGATAGTTCTGCGCGAAGTTAGGGTCGGCTGCTTCCACACTGTCGAGGTAACCGTTCTTATTAAGATCAGGATCGACCAATCCTCCGTTCGGATCGTTGGGATCGGGCACCATATCCAAAATGCCGTCGCGGTTACGATCATAGACATCCATGTCAGAGAACAGATTGCGGCGTGGAGTCATCACGTTTTGGGCAGTGATCAATTTGTAAGCACGGTCGATGGCGAGATAAGGCTCATCGGAAACCGCACCTTCATAGTAGTTCAGGCGGGCATGGAGCTTGTTATCCATGAGACTGATCGAGACGCCATAGTCTTGAGTGGTGCCATTGGCACTGGGAACAGGATTACCTTCCCATGAAAAACCACCAGGATTCGGCACGAAGTTCTGGGAGTCACCGTAGTGGAACGACAGGCTCGTTCCTTCCGGCATCCAACTATTGGGCACCTTGGCCACGAGGCCGTAGGCAAACACGTTGCTGGTCAGAGTGCGGCCGGCGATACCATCCAGATTGAATCCGGCAGGATCGAGGATAGGAACCTGTTCGGCAGTGCGAGGCGGAGCCGAGTTGCGAACGATTTCAACGTTATCTTCCCGCCAGCCTAAATTGGCCACGAGCAGATCATTGAGGAAGAAACTCTGCAGATTCAGAGCATACGACTCGACGGTCGTTTCAGCCAAGCCACCGGAGGTGGGTGCCCAAGCGGGTTGAAATTCAGCCACGGCGGGACGCTCATCCCGAATGGGGCGAGTGCGTGAAGCATCGACGGCTGCATTGCCTTGACTCAGATAAGAAACGGGAACGGAAAACCCATCCGCGTAGTTGAGGTTGATCCGTGGATCCATGCCCGTGACGCGGAAGTCAGACACTCCGAAATTCGAATCGGTGAACGCCTGAGGATACGCCTCGCTGATGTAGTAGTGAGTAGCCGTTTGGCGCTGGAAGTTCGTTGCATTGGGTTGCCCCAGATGGAATCCGGCATCGTTGCCAAAGATGAACTGACGCAGCGAGTGCTGTTGCTGATAGTGTTGGTTGTGGTCGAAGAGACCGGTAACGGTGTGGTTACCCAACCAGCTGAGCGGGCTATCACCAAATTTCTCTTTGAAATCCAGTTTGGCGAACGCCGTAGCGCGCACGGCTTCTCTTTCGTCAACATTGTCGGTGCGACTCGCGGTTCTGGCTCCCAGATATAACCGGCCATAGTTGGGATTAACCTGGTTCCCTCCTCCCGGGTTTTCGCCATGGGAGGGCATCATGCCCACGGGCAGAGTCTCATTGATATCAATGTTGATTTCAGGAACACCGATGCCCACGAAACTGTCGCGGGTCCAGGTCTCTTTATTAAAAGCGATCTCGGCTCCGAAGTTACCGCTGTCCGACACGGCCTCCAACGTGAGATTGAGACGATCAAAATCATTCTGATACCAATCCAACGGACCGGTGAGAAGATTCCGGCGGAAATCAAAGACATCGTAGTTCGTCATACCTTGAGCAGTGTAACCGGCCCAAGCGCCGCCAAGTTCCGACGTGCGAATCACCCGGGTAAGGATGCTCTGATTGTTGCCCGTCAAATTATTATCGGGATCGAACACCGGATTTCCGCGACGGATGAAGTTATTGGTCCAGCCGGACTGAGTCGCCCAAGTCGGATGGCCATCAGCATTGATGGTGTCGTCGAACATGATCGTCCAACCACGATTCTTGATCGACTGATTGTATATCCCGGGAACGGCTGCTCCGTTGGCATCCACACCCAGAAAGCCGACGTTTCCGTTGACCGCGTTATTGGCGAGAATGTTACCGAAGGGATCAATCGACATGCGACCGGTCGGCGTATTGAACTGCGTGCCTAGAGGATCATTGATGAAGTTGCCGAGCGAAGAGAGCGGGCCCAAGCGATCAACCGGCACGGCGGAGATGTCGCCCGATTCATAGTTGGCGCGAAGGACGATATGTTTATCAGCAAAAGGCTTGAACTTGATGGCCCCATAATAGCGCCCAGTATCCTTCGATGCTCCGCGCTGAGCATATTCGTCTCGGCTGGTCATCCCGGCGACGCGGAAGGCTAGCTTATCTTCCACCAACACGCGATTGATGCTGAGAGATGCCCGCTTGGAGAGGTTACTCTCAAAGTTCTCTGTGCTGAGGCGAACATTCACCTTATTGGAATTTCGGAACATCGCCTGATCCGGATTCGCATTAATGATACCGCCAGGAGAGCCCAATCCGAACAGGAACGAGTTCGCACCGCGATTGATGTCGATGCGACTTGCATTGTAGGAGTCCGTGGGGATTGAAGTCTCAAAGTAATTCGCAGTGCGGGTGGCAGCTCCCAAGCCGCGAACGCGATTGGCATTACCGGGATCCTGCCGCGCATTTTGCGAGGACATGGTCGCTCCGCCGTCGGTGTCTTCCGCGCCGGTATACATGCTCATTTGTCCGGCAACATCCGTGTTCGTGGTGTAAACCAACACTTCGTCCAATCCGGTCGCTCCAATATCTTCGAGCATTTCAGCCGTTACGACTTGGACCGACGTCGCGACATCTCGAAGATTCGACTGCAGACGTCCTCCGGCGAGGGTTTGAGAGGAGTAGTATCCTTGATCTTCGCTTGCATCCACTTGGAAGGGCGAAAGTTCAACTACAGATTCATCATCCACTTCACTTTGGGCAATTAGACCTAAAGGAAGGAAAAGCGCGCTCCAGAAGCACGCTGATTTCCGCATTGAGAATGCGGCTAATCTCGAGTTATAATTTTTCATTATTGGTATGGTAGTTTGCTTGGCATTCCCCGGCTCTACGACACCGATACATCGACATCGGCGTCCCGCTAAAGGGACTACCGGACGAACATGCACCGGAAGGTAGGGAATTGGGGCGGGGGGGGTTAGACCGCCATCATCCTACCTTTCACCTAGAGCTTTGAACACCATCCAAAGTGATAGTGCGAATTACCTCTCCCTGCGGGGGATTTTTCACACATAAAAGTGCTCATGTTGAGATTGTGCTCAAACTCGACCCACGCTTGATCTATTTGGGTTAGGCTCATTACTCACGAGTCGGTCTCATTGTGCGAACCGCCCCTCCCTACCTTTAACCCTCCCCGACCACCCGCCCATGGCAATCCGCGGTGCAATAATTTTAGCAATCCTTACCGGAGGTATCTTCCTCACCCTGAAAGTAGTGAGCTCCTCCGATGAGCCTAGAGGAATGGGCGACTTGTCGATCACGCACTTGGAGGAGCGACTACAGTCGATCGATGACGAGCTGACTCGACTCGCTCAATACAGTCTTCGCAGCGGGATCGGATCCATCGGCTATCGTTCGAATCCGCACGGGCAGAGTAAATCGAAGGAGTGGGTGGAAATCGATCTCGGCGAAATGGGCCCGATCGACGAGGTCGTGCTCGTGCCCACGATTTGGCGCGACACGGACAAGGGATTCCAAGCGGACGCCTTCCCCACCGGATTCAGAGTCCTCGCGGGTGGTCCCGACGATCCATCAGGTCGCGTGATCGCGGAGTCGCAGTTCCTTGGCCAAATCCTACCCCGCGTTGCACCGCTCCGCATCGCCACGCCCGGCGCATCAGGTTCCTGGATACGTATCGAAGCCAGCGAACTTTCCGCGCGGGCATTCGATGGCGAGTTCGTTCTGCACCTCGCTGAGGTCCTCGTCTTTCGGGGAGAGGAGAATCTCGCCCTTTCGCGCCCCTTGCGCACATCATCCAACATCAACGACGGAGCAGGAGCCTGGGATCAACGCTTCTTAGTTGACGGCTTCATGCCCTACCTCATGGACGCAGCGGTCGGTTCCAAGAGTTTGGCCTATGTAAGTGAAATTGGCACTCTCCCGGAATTGCAGGTGGATCTGGGGGAAGCATTTAATCTTTCCCGGCTCCATCTCCATACTGTCGATCAAAGCGATACCGTGCCTCAAGCCTACGCGGGAGACCTCGGTCTCCCCGACCACTTGGCCATCGAAGGTGCGTTACAACCTGATTTCTCCGACGCCCAACTCCTGTTGGATTATCGCCAGGAGCGCATCAATGATACCGGTCCCATCATCATGCGGCACTTCCCGGAAGTTCGCAGTCGCTACGTGCGCTTTCTCTCGAAGTCCCCCTCATCGCAGATTTCCACCTCCCGGCCCGATTTATTTCGAATAGGTTTTGCGGAAATTGAAATATTTTCGGACGGACAAAACGTTGCCCTCAACCGCCGAGTAAAGTCCTTACCCGAAACCAATATCGATCCAGAACGTTCCCTTTCCGCCCTTACCGACGGTCATAACCTCTATGGCAAGATCCTCTCCACCCGGGCGTGGCTGCATGAACTCTCCCGCCGCCATGAGTTGGAAACCGAACGGCCTCAGGTTGCCGGAGAATTGAACCGGCGCTACGCTCGTCAACAAGCTATGTTACACCGCACCACTTGGCTGGCGGCGGGACTCGCGGTAAGCATCGGATTCATTCTCCTGCTGGGACACATCCTGCGACTAAGACAAGCCGCGGCCATCCGGCAACGATTCGCGGCCGACTTGCATGACGAATTGGGCGCCGACCTCCACACGATCGGCCTTCTTTGCGACCTCTCCAAGGACTCCGTCGACTCCCGCGATGAATTGCTTGAACTGCTCGATCGGATGCGCGTGTTCACCGAGCGGAGCGGCACGGCGGCCCGATATTGCACCAATATGCTTGAGGCCAAAGGCCTTTGCGAGGATCTGGTCGAAGAGATGAAACGTTCCAGT
>JABIRI010000289.1 GCA_018667915.1 Opitutaceae bacterium
CCAGAGGGTTCCGCCGCCAATGACCATACCGATGAAGAACAGCACCGTCAGAAAACGTTTATCCCACTTCAAATGCATGAAGATCCAGATGACGGCCACGAACTTAACCGCGGACATGGTCATCAACAACGTGATGATCAACCAATTCGCCAAAGGCATATAGATCACGAGGAGCTCAAGCCCGGTGATGACGGCGAGGACCATCGCCAACTGGACGAAGAGGTGGAACTTACCCTCGTGGGCATGGGCCTCAGAGGAGGCTACGGAAGCGGTATCACTCATGGCAGGACGATATATTCGAGAAGGTAAACGACCGGGAAGATGACGATCCAAACGATATCAACAAAATGCCAGTAAAGGCCCATCGATTCGACATCGATTGCATTGGCTTCGCCGAAATCGACGGGGCCGCGGGGTTTGGCGAACCAGAATAATCCGCCGAGCAAGACGAGGCTGCCAATGAATGACAGGGAGTGGTGGCTGAAGTAGTAGCCGAAGCCGTGGCCCATTTCGAAGGCGTGGATCAACGCGAGCAGCGTATACATCCCGACCACGACGAGTCCCGTGAAGGTAAGGAAGTGGAACAGGCCCCGGAGGATCCATCCCTGGCCGGCGGAGTCATCCACCGGTTTAAACGAGCGGATATACATCAACACCAACCACAGAATACCGATGGCAACGTGGGTGCCGTGCGTGCCGGTCAGGGTGTAGAAGGTGGAACCAAATACGCTGTTCGAGAGGGTAAGCCCTCCGACTTTCACGAAGTGATTGAACTCGTAAACCTGACCGCCGAGGAAGATCAGGCCGAACACGATCGTGCCGAGCAACATCTTGCGGGTGGTGGCAACGTTGCCCTTTTGGATCGAGTTAACGGCGAGAGCCATCAACAGCGAGGACATCAGTAGAACGAACGTAGACCCGGAGGTCAGTTCGATCGAAAATAGATCCCGGGGATCGGGAGTGCCTACCGGCGGATGAAGTCGGTAGATCAGGTGGGTGGCGATCAGCGAGCCGAAGAACATGCAGTCCGAAGCAAGAAACGCCCACATGAAGAGCTTCTTGTGCGGAATACCTGTCGTGGTAGTCGCGTCGTGGTGGTGATCGATATGGCCGGCAGCGGCGGCAGAGGAACTCATGGTATTTTCCGAAAGAGGGTTAAAACTCAATGTTGGGCATCAGCGTCGTCGCTGCCCTCCTTGGTGGGGTGCAGGTGGTAACCACCGGGGCCTTCGACGGACCACATCCAAGCGCCGAAGAAGACGATGACCAGGCCACCGATTGCACCGAGGAAGTTGTGATTACAGAAGAAGATGGAACCAATCAACATCCCGGAGGCCGTGATGACCGGGAACCACGAGTTACTCGGCATATGGATGCCGCCGTGGGCCTCGTCTTCGGCTGCCAGCTTGGCTTTCTCCGCCTCGATTTCGGCCTTGTGATGCTTCTCATACCAGTAGGCGTCACGGGCATGCACGTTGGGCGTGACGTCAAAGTTATGGTGAGGAGGCGGGTTGGGAATCGACCACTCCAGCGTGCGCCCGTCCCAAGGATCGCGCTTGGTCTTCTCGCCCTTGAAGTAGGTGTAGATCATCACGACGAAGTAGACGGCGATGCCGATACCGAGGATGAAGGCACCGATGGTCGCGATCATGTTGATACTGTTCCATCCCATGTTGCCGTCGTAGGTGAAGTTCCGTCGGGGCATGCCGTTTAGACCCACGAAATGGAGGGGGAAGAAGGTGATGTTGAATCCGGCAAAAATGACCCAGAAGGATAATTTACCCCAGAACTCGGAAACCTTACGGCCGAACATCAGCGGGAACCAGTAATGGATACCGGCGAGAAGCGCGAAGATCGATCCACCGATGAGCACGTAGTGAAAGTGAGCCACCACGAAGTAACTGTCCTGCTGTTGGGCGTCGGCCGGAGCCGCCGCATGCATGATGCCGGAAAAGCCGCCCATCATGAACATCCAGACAAATCCGAGGGCGAACATCATCGGCGTGCGCATCGATAGATGGCCATTCCAGAGTGTGCCGATCCAGTTGAAGATCTTCACGCCGGTGGGAACCGCAATCGCCATCGTCGCGACGGTAAACGCCGCGGTGGCAACCGTGCCCATGCCGGTCGTGAACATGTGATGAGACCACACGCCGAATCCGAGCAGTCCGATCACCGCACCAGAGAATACCACGATGGGATAACCGAAGAGCGGTTTGCGCGAGAAGCAGGGCAGGATCTCAGAGATGATACCCATGGCGGGCAGGATCAGAATATACACTTCCGGATGACCGAAGACCCAGAACAAGTGCTGCCAAAGAATCGGGAGACCTCCACCCGATACCTCGAAGAAGAGGGTGCCGAAGTTGCGGTCCATCATGACTTCAACGAGAGCGATCGTGATGGCAGGGAAGGAGAGAATGATGAGGAACGCGGTGAAGAGCGTCATCCACGTGAATACCGGCAAACGCATCATCGTGAGACCGGGAGCGCGCATATTGATGATCGTCACAATAAAGTTCAGCGAACCGATCACGGAAGAAACTCCGAGAATTTGCAGGCCCATCACCCACATGTCGGTGGACATATCTCCCGCAAATTCACTGGAGAAGGCCGTGCTCGTAAGGGGCGCGTAGCCAAACCATCCCATGTCGGGCAGACCCGACTTCACGAAGAAGCCGATGTTGAGCACGATCGCGCCAGCCAGGAACAACCAGTAGGCGAAACCGTTGAGTCGGGGAAAGGCCACGTCTCGCGCTCCGATCTGGAGCGGCATGATGTAATTGAAGAATGCGGCCGAGAGCGGCATGACGGCGAGGAAGATCATCGTCGTCGCGTGCATCGTGAACATCTCGTTATACGTCTGCGCCGAGATGAAGTCGTTGTTCGGCACGGCGAGCTGAAGACGGATCATCAGCGCTTCGGCGCCGCCCACGAGGAAGAAGAAGAGGGCACTGATTCCGTAGAGGAAACCGATGCGCTTGTGATCAACGGTGGTCAGCCAGCTGACAATGCCGGTTTTGTGATCGGGTCGGGAAAACAGCCAGGAACGCTTGGCTGCGGGAGCGTGCTCCTCGTGCCCGATGAATTCGTTTTTGGTCAGAGATTGGTCCATGTGGTCGGGCTTATTTTAAACTGTGAAGGTAGGCGACGAGGGCGTGGCCCTCTTCGGGGGTGATTTCGATATCACCATCGGTAGGATTTCTATCACCGGTAGCTGGGTCGCGCATGGTATAGCCGGGCATCGTGATCATGCCGGGAGGCGCGACGATTCGGGTGTGGGCCATGAAGTTGCCGGGCTTCACACGATCAGGTTCGGTAATCCAGCGGTAGAGATTCTTAGGCGTATTCTCGAGTAGGCCGGCGGCAATCGTGCTGCGTGATCCGATACGGGTGAGGTCCGGGCCGATGTTGCCGATGCCGTCGTGACCGCGAACGGTGTGACAACCGGCGCAACGATTTTCGATAAACGCTTGGCGGCCGGCGGCGATGAGTGCGGGATCTTCGTCGGCGTTAGGGGCTTGGAGCGCATTCCAGCTGCCCAGCGGGTCGGCGTCGAATTCGGGAGTCCAGCCGGGCTGGTTCACTGCGAAGGCGCCGTAGTCCGCGAAAGCGGTGGTGATTTGGGCGTCCGCGGAAGCGGCGACGGTGCGGGCTGGGGATTTTTGATTCTCCAGCCAGGCATTGAACTCGTCTTTTGCCAGGGCGATTACGCGGAAGCGCATGACGGCGTGAGATTCGCCGCAATACTCAGCGCATTGACCCCAGAAGTAACCCGGTTCATCGGCGAGCATCCAGAGATGATTGCCCCGGTTGGGCATCATATCGACCTTGCCGGCGAGTTTTGGCACCCAGAAGGAGTGGATGACATCGACGGTGCGCAGGTTTACTTTTACCGGACGTCCCGCGGGGATGACGAGCTCGTTGGCCGTTACCAGAGGAGCTTCGCCACCAAAGGGTTGCGGGACCATTTCGTCTTCATACTGAAACTTGAACCACCACTGGTGACCGATTGCGGTGACCTCGTAGGTGTCTTCCATGAGCTCTTCGGGGACCTCGTAGGTATACCAAATCGCCTTGAGGGTAGGCACCGCGATGATGACCAGGGCCAGAATCGAAACCACGATTAGGCTGAGTTCAATCAACGGGTTACCGTGACCCTGAGGCGGGGGTTCCGCGTGTTCATCGGCCTCATTGCGGGCTTTAAATTTAATCGTGGCGTAGGCCAGGACCGAACCCACGACCGCAAAAATCGCGACGGTGACCCAGAGCGTGACGTAGAAAACGTCCAATTGGGTTTCGGCCACAGGACCCTTCGTATCGAAGGTGGATTGCGGGCCGCTGAGCCAGCCGCCACATACCACGGGGATGAGGGCGACGAGCAGCATGTGCCAAATACGGCGCTTGGGCTGGTCGGAAGAAACAGAGGAACTCATGGGATCAAATTGCACGTGCCCTGATAACAGGCACGAGAAGTCAAATAGCGTCCCAACTGTATGAGGCATTTCAAGCCCTTATCGTCTTACAGGTGCGACTTGTTGATTGGGCTAATTGCCTAGTGAAGCTGAGCACATAGGTCGATCAATCGAAGGAATACGCTGGCGATGTTCGCAACCCTGCGTTCCGTTGCAGGACTATGAGTCGTTTTAGCTCCTCTCTTATCACCCTTTTGGGGTTGTTCATGATCGGTTCGATTGCCCAAGCGGGTCAGTCGATCACGGTCGAAGCCAACGATCAGATGAAGTTCACGGTCAACAAGATCGAAGCCGTTGCGGGCTCTGAACTCACGATTGTTTTGAAGAATGTCGGGACCCTGCCGAAAGCCGCTATGGGTCACAATCTGGTGGTTCTCAAAAAGGACGTGAACGCCATGGCCTTCGCGTCTGCCGCGACCGCGGCAGCGGCCACGGAGTATATTCCGGCCCAAATGAAGGACCAGGTTCTCGCTGCGACCAAGTTGCTTGGACCCAAGGAAGAAGACACCATCACCTTCACGGTTCCTAGCGAACCCGGTGAATACGTCTATCTCTGTTCCTTCCCCGCTCACTTCATGGTCGGAATGAAGGGCGTGATCGTTGTGACCGCCAAGTAAGCGCGAAGACGAACCAGTCTGGTCATCAATTGCCGACGGCTCCCCCAACGGGAG
>JABIRI010000121.1 GCA_018667915.1 Opitutaceae bacterium
ATCGACGTAGGCTCATGAGCACAAAACCCTCATCGTCATAGATCATGAACGTGGTCATGATCATGAGATAGGCGGTGCCCGTGAGAGCCACCGTTCCGACGGCGATTCCCAATAACTTGAATGCGCGCAAAGTCATTCTTTCCGGTCGCGTTTCTTTACGAGATAAAGGGGACGCTTTTTAACCTCATCGTAGATGCGTCCGAGATATTCGCCGAGCACGCCAATACCGATCAACTGGATCCCACCCAAGAATAGCACCAGAGTTACCAGTGTGGTGAAACCCGTCTGCGCGACCTCGATGCCGACCAAGCGCCGGAGGGTATAAAATGCACCCAGCCCAAATCCCACGAGTGCTACAAAAACGCCGACATAAGAAACGGCTCGTAGGGGGAGGCGGGAAAAGCTGAACAAACCGTCGAGTGCATAACTTACCAATCGGCTTAGCGACTGCTTCGGTTCACCGGCCGCGCGACTGTCCCGGTCGTAGCTCACTTCCGCCACGCGATAACCTACCCATGCGCGCAGGCCGGGGAAAAATCGATTGCGCTCGGGCAATCCGCGAAACGCCTCGGCGGCCTCTCGGCCCATGAGCCCGAAGGTGCCGGCGTTGTTGTTCGTAAGCCGTTGGTCAGTAAGTCGACTAAAGATGGCGTGAAAAACGTCCATTCCCAGTCGGCGTAAACCTGTCTCCTGGCGGGTGCGTCGCACGGCCAGAACGACGTCAGCGCCTTCCCGCCAGGCGTTCACCAATTCGGGCACAACCTCGGGAGGATCTTGCAGGTCGGCATCCATGGTGATGACCGCGTCCACGTTGGCCGCGGCATCGATGCCGGCGGCGAGGGCGGATTGAAATCCAAAATTTCGGGTCAGGGTTATCGCCTCAAAGCGCGGATCGGTTGCGCACTGCTTATCCAGCAAATCTCTGCTGGAATCTTTACTGCCATCATCGACCAAGATTGCCCGCCATTGGTAGTCGGTGTTCTGATCGAACAGCACGCTGAGTCGGGCAAAGGTCTCCGCCAAAACTGCCTCCTCATTGAAGACAGGCATCACGATGGCGATTGAAAGGGCGGGGGTTTCCATGCGGCTTGAATGAGAGCGAGTTAAGAGCTAGCAGGGTCGTTATGAGGATGAAATCGCTGGGGGCGAGCCCAAGCTGCAGGCGGTTGGGCGAGTTGCTTGACGCGATTGAGCCTCCCCGCGCATGGTCGATTCATGGAATCCTCGGTTGAAGATCCCAAGTCTCGGAAGGGACTCATTATAAAACTCGCCGTGCTCGGGGTGGTGGGAGTGGTGGTGGGCGGACTGGTGCTTCGCGGTTTGGATCTGCGGGGAATTATTGAGCAGGGACTGGCGTTGGTGCGTGATGCTGGCCCCGTGGCATTTTTCTGCGGCATGGCAGTATTGCCGGCAGTTGGATTCCCGCTGTCGCCGTTTACGCTCACCGCGGGGTCGGTTTTTGCGCCGACGTTGGGATGGCCCCTCGTGATCGCAGCGACTTGGGCGGCGTTGGCGGTGAATGTTTCGATCACTTATGTCATTGCGCGTTGGATTGCACGTCCCGGACTGGAAAAGCTGACGGTGCGGCTCGGCTACAAATGGCCTGAGGTGCATGAGGATAATTATTGGGATATCACATTACTCGCCCGTGTAACCCCGGGCCCACCGTTCGTGCTACAAGGCATTATACTAGGCTTAGCTCGGGTGCCTTATCGTATCTATCTTATTGGGTCGGCGCTAGTCGCGTGGGCTTATGGCACCGTATTTGTGGTGTTTGGCGACGCGCTCCTCGCAGGTAAGGGCAAGATGATCGTCTTTGGCTTCAGTGCCATGGTGGCTCTAGGCTTGGGCGCACACTTGTTACGACAGCATTTGGCGCGAAAGAAAAAGGCCGGACTCGAATAAGTTATGGCAGGTTGGCTCGATGATATGGAACGCACCAAAGGGGTGGCACGGGATGAAGGGGTGGAGACCGTTTCAAAGTTTACGAGACGGGTGAAGACCTTGCTGGAAACCGGGGTGAATGCCGGTTGGATTCAGGGTGAAGTTTCGAATCTCCGTCGGCAGTCCAGTGGCCATACTTACTTTGTGCTTAAGGACGCGGGGGCCCAGCTTTCATGTGTGCTGTTTCGGGGGGATGGGGATCGACAGACCGTAAAGTTGCAGGATGGACAACAGGTCCTCTTGGCAGGCCGCATCAGTGTTTACGAGGCGCGGGGCCAGTATCAATTGATCGTTCGTTCGATTAAAGAGGACGGGGTCGGGCGACTCCAACGGGAGTTTGAAGCGCTTAAACTCCGTCTCGCGGAGGAAGGATTATTCGATCAAGCCGCGAAAAAATCGCTGCCATCGCTCGCATTAAAAGTCGGTTTTGTGACCTCTCCCACCGGCGCGGCGGTGCAGGATTTCGCGCGGATCATGTTGCGTAGAGGTTGGCGAGGGAAGTTGACCGTAATTCCAGCTAAGGTGCAGGGGGTAGGCGCGGCGGCTGAGATTGCGTCCATGATTGAGTGGGCGGTCGAGCGCGGAAAATTCGATGTGCTGGTAGTCGGTCGGGGAGGCGGGTCGCTCGAGGATCTTTGGGCCTTCAACGAAGAGCGGTTGGTGCGAGCCGTAGCGGCTTGCCCGATCCCGGTGATTTCCGCGGTGGGACATGAGATTGATTTCACGCTGAGTGATTTTGCGGCGGATGTTCGGGCGGAAACTCCCAGCGGCGCAGCGGAACTGATCTCGAGCTCATACGCGAAAATCCGTGATCGTGTGGAGGTGGCTCGGGACGGTTTGGTCGATTCAGTCGCGATTTCATTGCGGAACACGCGCACCACCGTCGGTGGATTACGAGATCGGCTGCGGTTACTCAGGCCACGGGCTCAGATTGAACAGGGCTGGCTCCGCCGGGACGAATTGGCGACGAGGCTCCGGACGGGATTGGCCAGTTCGATGGAGAGAAGTCGTCATCAACTCTCCCGTGTCCAGGCCGCCATGGCGGCGCAATTTCCTGGACGTCGGATCGAATTCGAATCCCACCGTTTGCTGAGTTTGTGGAAACGGCTTCAGTCCGTCAGCCCTCAGGCTACGCTGAATCGTGGGTTTGTGGTGATGCGAGATGCTCAGGGGCGTCCGGTTTTGAAGCGGACGGAGATCATCGATTCAGATGAATATGAGGCAGAATTTGCCGATGGACGGGTAAAAATGCGTCCTTTGGGCAAGAAATCGCTCTAAATCTATCATTTTTGAGTATCTCACCTGTATTCATTTAAATGCATCAAAAATGCGTATAATTACGTAAGACGACGCTTGCCCGCAGAGGTTTAGACCCTATAGATCTGGCTTTGGCTCGTGTTTCCCCCCGATTCCGCAGGCACCGAAAAGCCACCTCACGTCATCCTCATCGAGGATGAAACCGTATTCCGGCAGCTTCTAAAACGCTCGTTAGAGAAGCGTAAGGGCTGGAAAATGGTTGAGGATTACGCCAACGGAGCAGTTGGTCTGCAGGCATGTTTGGAGAATCCGCCGGAGCTTTTGTTGGTGGATCTTCAACTCCCGGGTAAGCACGGCCTCGAAATCGTCAGCGAATTGCTGCAGGTGCACAAAGATGTGAAGGTCTTAGTGCTTACGGGCCATGCCGAACCTTCGCTTCCCGGAAAATTGATGCGCCTAGGTGTAGCTGGATTTGTTGATAAGACGGCGCCCTTGGCCTACGTGATTCAAGCCATTGATACGGTGATGGCCGGTGGGATGTTTTTCGCCAGTCATGTCCAAGCGGAGATGAGTTCGGTGGGCGGTAGTTTGCCTATTGCCAGTGATGTTCCACCCTCGGCGTTATCCGCTCGGGAGCTTGAAGTCGCCCGATTGGTTTCGGCCGGTCGTTCCTCCAAGGAGGTGGCATCGGATCTCGACCTCA
The DNA here is from genome assembly GCA_018667915.1 of Opitutaceae bacterium. Classification (GTDB taxonomy): domain Bacteria; phylum Verrucomicrobiota; class Verrucomicrobiia; order Opitutales; family Opitutaceae; genus Actomonas. The sequence goes on from JABIRI010000121.1 coordinate 3,905, forward strand.
GCACCCGCACGGTGGAAAAACACCGCGCCAATATCATGGAGAAATTGGGCGTGAGGGAAGTCGCCAGCCTAGTGCGGTGGGTAATGCAAAACGGATTGGGTTAAGACGCCTCTGTGGGCTAGATGAACACCTGACCTTTTAAATAGGTCACTGCATTCCCGGCGATTCTGACGCGATCGCCATCAACCGTGCACCAAAGCTCGCCGCCGCGAGTTGATATCTGTCGAGCAGTGAGTGCTGATTTCCCGAAACGATTCGCCCAATAGGGGGCCAACGTGCAGTGCGCTGATCCCGTGACCGGATCTTCGTCGATTCCGTAGCCGGGGGCAAAATTACGAGAAACAAAATCTCGATCGTTGCCTGGAGCGGTGACGATTATCGAGGAGGTGTCAAATTTGACCATACGCTCAAAATCAGGACTTAGCTGGGCCACTGCGTCTTGATCGGAAAGCACCACGAGATAGTCGCGGGATTTGCCGACCCACACCGCTTGGTCTACGCCAAGTGCAGCCAGTAATTCTGAGACGGGGTTTTCGTTTTGGATCTCGACCGGAGGCCGGCTAGGGAAATCCAATTCGAATCGTCCGTTTGAGTTTCGACGCACCCGCAAGGCACCGCTTTGGGAAGAGAACGTAATTTCGCCGAGGTCGTCGTTTTGTCCGAACAGCACCGCGGCTGACGCTAAAGTGGCGTGTCCGCACAAATCTACTTTCCGAGCGGGGGTAAACCAGCGCAGGTGAAAGCTGCCGTCGGCTTGTGGAACAAAAAATGCCGTTTCCGCCAGACCGTGCTGGAGCGCCATTTGTTGGAGGGTCTCATCCGGCAACCATGCTTCCAGCGGACAAACCGCGGCGGGATTTCCAGCAAAAGGTTTAGTGGTGAATGCGTCGATCCAGTAGAATGGAATGATAGCCATACCGTGACTAACGGATAATTACTCCGCGGCCGCAATGCGCTCGAGCGCGGTTTGATCCAAGCGACAGGTGGTCCATTCGTTCATCAATGTTGCGCCCAAGCTCTGGTAGAAATCTATCGCCGGTTGGTTCCAGTCCAAAACGCACCACTCCATGCGCCCACAGCCATCGGCATGAGCTCTTTGGGCGAGGTGAAGCAACAATGCCTTGCCGTGCCCGGCGCCGCGATGGTCCGGGCGCACAAACAAGTCCTCCAGGTAGAGCCCGCGGCGGGCCAGAAACGTGGAGAAATTAAAAAAATAGAGCGCAAATCCGACGGGGGTTTCACCCTCGAATGCTAAAACACAATGGGCAGCAGCGAGACCTGCGGCCGGGAACAGCTGAGCCTCGAGTGAGGCTGCGGTCGCAACGACTTCATCCGCCATTTTTTCATAGGCCGCGAGTTCGGTGATGAACTCAAGGACCAGTGGAGTGTCGGCAAGAGTCGCGTCGCGCAGGGTAGTCATGGATGGGGAGGATATGCGCAGCTCTGACGTAAAATCATCGAAGACGAACTTCGCGGCCGGTTTTGGCGGACTGGTAGATCGCATCGAGAATCTTTTGCACGGCCAATGATTCGGCGGGCTTCACGTAGGGTTCTGCCTTGCCCAACAGCACGTCTATAAAATGCACCATGCGGTTTTCGTTCACGAGAGGAGTCGTGGGAGTAATTTCTTCCGTGATGTAACCCGAACGACTGGGGCGGGTGAGGCGCAAGGGATTCAGGGTTACCCCGGCATCGGTGCCGAATATTTGTGACGTGAAAACCTCGTGCTGCGGAATGTGGGCTGCCCAGGACGCTTCAAGTAGTACGGTTCGACCGCTTTTCAGTTTGATGAGGGCGACGGACAAATCATCCACGTCGAATTTTGCTTTTTTGTCGATCTCACCCTTGCCCCAATTGCCGTCCCCTCGACCGAGGGGACCAAGTTGTGAGTAGGTTTGGCCGCTGACTGCAGCGGCTTCGAACTCACCCATGAGGAAGAGCGCGCGATCCAATGCGTGCACGCCGATATCGTAGGTGCAGCCACCGCCAGCGAATTGTTTTTGGGTAAACCACGATCCGATCCGAGGAATTCCGCTGCGCCGCGACCAACAGGTCTTGGCGTGATAGACGTCACCAAGTTTGCCCTGATTGATCAGGTGGCGCGCCGTTTGCACTTCGGGTGAAAATCGCATATTTTGCCCTACCATTAAACGGCGACGATACTTTTGGGCGGCGGCGATTAGTTTGGCGGCGTCCCTGGCGTTGGTCGCCATGGGCTTGTCGACCATGAGGTGTTTGCCGGCCCGCAGTGCTTCTATCCCAACGGTCGCGTGCAGGAAATTCGGGAGGGCGATTGAGACCACGTCGATGTCGGGGCGCTGAAGCAGTTCGTGGTAGTCCGTGACCAGGCTCGGGATTTTATAGGAGTCGGCGGCTTCTTGCCCCCGAGTCTTTGAGACTTCGGCCAGCGCGATGACGTTGGCGGCGGGGTGTTGTTGGAAACTGCGGATGTGATCGACGCCGATGGCACCGGCTCCGATGACCGCGATGTTGAAAGACTTCTTAGATTTGGGCATGAGGGGCTACGTGGAATTTTAGGATGGATTCAGACTTTTCCCCAGGCGCGCATTTGCTCGAACGAAAGCCGGGCGGATTCAACGGGGTCGTGGTTATACTTCTCGATTTCCAGGACATACCACTCCACGGCACCGATATGTTCGGCCGCCTTAAAGATGGGAGCGAAGTCCACGGGGCCCGAGCCGATCTCGGCTTCGTCTTTAATGTGTAACAGCTGAATACGTCGTCCGTATTCGCGGATCACTTGAGCGGGATCTAGCCCCCCTTCCTGCACCCAAAAAACATCGGCCTCGAAGCGGACGTTGCCCGGAGCGGCCTCATCGAGGAGCCAATCGATTCCCGGGCGACCCTCCTGGAGCGCGATTTCGTGGGCGTGATTGTGGTAGTGAAAACGGAATCCCATCCCGCGAAGTCGGGCGCCGATCTCGTCGAGCTCCGCTCCGATCGTGCGACACGCTTCGGCGGATCGGAAGTGATCGACCGGCCAGAAGGGGCAAATGATATCGCGGGTGTCGCAAAGCAGGGCTTCGTTGATGACGGCATTAAATTCGCCGCGAAGACGGTCAATGCCGACGTGCATCCCGGAAACGATGAGCCCGACATCCCTGATTGCGGAAGCCGCATCCGATGCCTCCAAGTTCCCGAATCCCGCGGTCTCGACTCCAGCGAAACCGATCTTGGCAACGTCTTTGATGGTGGCGGTGAAATCCTGAGCGGTCAGCTCTCTGAGCGACCAAAGCTGAAGTGAAACACGGGGAGAGGGCATAGCTCTCAGGTAGAATCGGCCCGGCAGTTGGGTCAATGACGGGTCGGCGGGATCAGGCAATTGCTCCGCTTAACGTGCAATTTAGGATCACAGTCCGAGTTCAGACTGATCCTGCTCTTCCGCGAAACGAGCTTGGTGGCTGAAATAGTGGTCTTCGAAAAGCTGATACAACGTGCCGATGTTCTGCACAATTCCGTTTAAGACCTTCGCCAACTCATTGTTATTTTGAGTGACTGAGCTATGCGCGAAAAACGGCGCCAAATGCAACGTCTTGAGTTCCTCGATCTGGTCGCGGAGTTCCAAGTCGAGGGGGCTCGATCGACTGCTCTTTTCGGAGTCATGAATGCCCTCCATGTTTTGCGAAATTTCGCGCAGGTTGTGCAGGATACTGCGTGGGGCACTGGTCTGTTGAATCAGCAGTTGCGCGACGAGCAGAGGTTGGCTTCGGCGTCGATAAAGGCGGCGATAAGCATCTTGAGAACCCAACATGCGAAGCAGCGCTGAAAGCTCAGGGTTATCCCGAAATGTAGCCGAGTCGGCTTGGTCGCGCGCGTGGGTGAATGTAGCGGCTCCCGTCAAAACGTGGAGTAATGTGTCCGCGGTTAAAGTGGCTCGTTCAATCTGTTTGCCGATTTGCAAAAAATGCCAACC
>JABIRI010000193.1 GCA_018667915.1 Opitutaceae bacterium
CCTGAACCAGCTGATCAACAAGGGGCAGACGATTAAGCATCTGCAGTTTTAGATCCTACGGAATTTATCCAAGGTGAAGAAAAGAGTGTGGAGATTCTGGCGCGAGTTTCGGCACGCTCCACCGGGAGACCGTTTCCGCACGCGGTTCCGTCGTCGTCAGGCCCAGCGTGAACGGGGCGAGCCACAATGGAGCCGAGCTCTGCTGCTGTTTGGCGCCCTGCTCTGCATGGCAATTGCGGTGCCACTCATGATCATTCCCGGACCGGCTATTCTCTTCTGGCTCCTGGCGGGATTCCTCATTGCCGGTGAATCCGGCACGATCGCCAAGGGGCTGGATCGAAGCGAACTTGCCGTTCGCACGCTCTGGAATCGTTGGAAAAGGAAGCGACGGCATCGCGTTTAACGTTTTCACCACACCTCTCGCTTGTTCCCGGAGTAAAACTCCCCCAGTGTGTTTCACACTATGCGTCCCTTGCTTCTATCCCTCTTCGCGATCAGCGCCACAATCCTGAACGCTGGTCCCAAAGTCCATACGCTCGATGTTGGAAAAAATCCGGAAAGCGTCACCCGTGGTTGGGGTGGCGATCTGTTCGTTACCATCATGGGAGAACGGGGCGATCACCCCAACGCTGCGATCGATGGCGCAATCCACCGCGTCGATGCCGACGGCAACGTTTCGCAATTTTACCTGGGCGGACTACAGGAACCCAAAGGGGTCGTCTTCAACGGCGAAGCCCTCATCACCGCAGACAAGACGCACGTCTGGCGGATCGACATCGCAGGCAACAAAAGCCTTCTCGCCGGACCCGCTCAATTTCCCCAAGCACCCGTTTACTTGAACGACGTCGCCCTCGATCCTCAGAATCGTGGTGTCTACGTGACCGACATGAACAACGCCGGCCAAATGTCCGGCCCCAACGGGTTTCGTGACGTCGATGACCCGGTCACGCTCAACCAAGTTCCCGCCGGCCGCGTGTATCACATTGCTTGGGACGGCACGGTGACCCTCGCAATCGGAGACTCGGCCAACATGTTGCACCCCAACGGCACCTTCGTGGAACCCGATGGTCGCGTGCTCGCCGCATCGTTTTTCCTGGGGCACATCGTCGCGGCCTACCCGGGAGAGCAACCCAAAATCATCGCCTCCGGGCACCGCTCAGCCGACGGCGTCGAAACCGATGACCAAGGTAATCTCTACGTCACCGAGGTCTTCACCGGTAAAATCTGGCAATATCCACCGAATGGCCGAGACCCCGCGCTGCTGCACCAAGCTCAATCCGCCGCCGACCACTATCTTGATCGCGATCGTGATCTGTTGATCGTTCCCGATTCCAAAGCCGGCCAGTTGGTATTCATCCACCTGTGAAAACTCTCCCATGGTTAGGGCTATTTCTCAGTCTACTCTCCCCCCTTACTTCCACCGCGGAGGACCAACCCAACGTCATCCTCATTCTCACCGATGATCAGGGAATTGGTGACCTCGGTGCCCACGGTAACCCGTGGATTCAAACGCCCCATCTCGATACTTTCTACGAGGATGTGGTGCGGCTCACCGACTTTCACGTGAGCCCCGTTTGCACCCCCACTCGGGGCGCGATCATGACCGGACGGTATCCCATCAACAACGGAGCGTGGGCCACCTACAAAGGGCGCGACGCGCTCTTCGGTGATTCGCTCACGATGGCCGAAGTATTTCAACAGAACGGCTACCGCACGGGCCTGTTCGGCAAATGGCATCTCGGGGATAATTACCCCGTGCGCCCCACCGACTCGGGTTTCGATGTCGCCATCCACCATAAATCAGGCGGCGTAGGCGAACTGTCCGATTACTGGGGCAACGACTACTTCGATGACGTCTATTTTGTGAACAACACACCGCAGCGATTCGAGGGCTACTGCACCGATGTATGGTTCGAACAGGCGATGAAGTTTATCGGCGAAACCAAAGACCAACCCTTCTTCGCCTACATCCCCACCAACGCGCCCCACGGCCCGCACTTCGTTGAAGAAAAATATGCCGCGCCCTACCGCCACCTCGTAGGAGAGAAAATAATCGGCGCGGAGTTCTACGGCATGATTACCAACATCGATGAGAATTTTGGTAAACTCGAAGTGTTCCTGCAAGAGACGGGCTTGGCCGACAATACCATCCTGATTTACATGACCGACAATGGCAGCGGCGGCGGTCGAGCCAACAACAGCGACCTGGGACACAATCACGGCTTCAGCGGCAAGAAGGGCAGCCAACTCGAAGGCGGTCACCGCGTGCCGTTCTTTATCCGCTGGAAAGACGGCAACATCACCGGCGGACGAGACCTCAAGGATTTATCGGCGCACGTGGACCTACTCCCCACCCTCGCCGGACTCTGCGGCTTGGATATTCCCGAGCAAATCACGCTCGACGGCATCGATCTCTCAAAACGCCTCCAAGGTGGCGGCTCGCCTGAACGGGATCGCCCGGTCTTCGTGCACAACAATCAGGACTGGCGCCCCCCGCAGGACGAAAACCAAACCTGCATCGCTCTAGGTCGCTGGCGCCTGGTCAACGGCACGGATCTCTACGACATCGAGGCTGACCGCGCGCAGCAGAACAACATCGCTCAACAGCATCCCGATATCGTGCAGCAGTTACTCGCGCAGAATCTTGGATTCGTAACGAACGCGAAGACACTCCGCGAATACCAAGAATTTCCACCCTCGGTGATCGGTGGTCCGCACCAGCCGCGCACGACACTCACGATTCAGCATGCCATCGGCGATGACGCCGGCTTCTGGAAATGCCAACACGTCGCTGCCGGACTCAAGAGTGAAAACAACCGCCACGCCATCGAAGTCGAACGCGCGGGCAAGTATCGTATTTCGTTCCGACGCTGGCCGATCGAATGCCCCGGACCAATCCATGGCATACCGGCTGAAAACCCCGAAGACATGTTCGATTATCAAACCATCTCGCCCGAAATTGCCCGGCTCCAAATCGCCAACCAATTGATCGAAAAATCAATCGGCCCCGAGGATGAAGCCATCGACTTCGACATCTGGCTGGGCGCCGGAAAAACCCTCCTCACCAACGACTTCATCGAAGGCAACGAAACCTACGGCGTCTACTACACCTACATCACGCCCCTTTAAGGGCGCTGTCGGCCTTTACGCCCGACATCCCGTCAGGGCTCCAGTTCGAACTCAAAAGGGACGAAGGTTGCGACGTCGCTCAGGACGATCTGAACCAAGATCACGTATCGATCTGATCGCAAATGCGATCGCGGCCTATTATTTCAGTACACTTTGATAGGAAATAGAGCTTACTCCCAACGAATCAGTGCAACGCTCAGCGAACGATTACCTCAAAGCTGTGCTGTTGAAAATCAGCATCGAGAAATTTACTGAAGTCCGGTCGATCTCCCAAACGATTGCAGTAGACCGCTCGCGTGGTGCCCGGTTTGAGTCCGATAAGAAAAACCGTCGGTGCCCAAGAGTCGCTTCCATCCTTTCCATAGCGAACCGCCGCGATACTCGAATCCTCGATAACAATCCCTTCTTTGTAGCCGCCCCACATCAGGCCGGAGCTATGTTTCAACATTTTCAGCTCCTGACCGGAGTTCAACATAACGGGAGGAAGCGCCCTTGCCTCAGATGATCGGACGTCATCATGCGCATAGTATGTTAACCCACCGCATCCAGAGAGCACGATCACCCCCACCGCAGATAAAATGAATCTCAACATCTGGAGGCATTTCTTTCTCCTGTTCCAGCCGTGTCAAAACCATGTGGCCCGTTAACTCGCTCAATCCAAATCTACTCCCCGCCAGATTCAATCCGGTGGACCTCCAGCGGGAGCCCGAAAACGACCACTCCACTCATGACCAGGGGATTCGGCGGGTGATTCAAGCGACGAGCCTTTTAGATTACGTAAGCTGTTGTAAGTAGGTATTCGGTAGGAGCCATGACTATTCTCAACCGAGCATATAGGTCTTCTCTGATTAGCTCAAAGCGTGGAAATCAACAAGAAATGCGGAGCCATATTTTGGCCCATAGCATATGCTTTCAATCCCAGAAACTCATCTACCCATTAACTGATATCTCTTTCGAAATGAGATGAACCATGCTCAACAGATAATTACCTCAATATATGGTTATGAAACAACCCCGATCCCGTCATTCCCTGGCCAAGCTTTGGGCGTCCACTTGCCATAAAATACGACTGTTGTGGCAAAAACAAACACTGGTTTTCCATCCTCACTATCTCGCCGAACGGCCCGCTGCTACGGACGAATTTTCCCATCTCGAATCTCTTCTTTATGAAGCTGAACAAACCGCTAAAATCGGCGGTTGCGAATACGATATCGCAAAGGATCAGCTTTTCTGGACAGCGGGAGCCTATCGAATCTACGAGACCACTCCACCAGAATGTAAGCCAACGATGGATCGGGCTTTCGAACTTTATTTGCCGGGATCAAAACGCCTCGCGCAAGAGGCGTTCGCCAATGCAATCGAAAAGGGGGAAGGTTGTGATCTTGAGCTGGAAACATTGACTTCGAAGGGACGAAAAATCGACCTGCGCACCACTTGCCACGTAACTTCACGTGACGGACATCCGGTGAAGTTGACGGGAACCTTCCAAGATATCACCGAGCGCAAAAAGGCCGAAGAAACCCTGCGCCAGAGCAAACAGTTGCTCGAAGCTTCCCAGGCCATTGCGAAAGTTGGCGGATGGGAATTGGATATCGACACGGGTCACCTTTTTTGGACCGCGGAGACCTACCGCCTCTTAGATACTTCACCGGAGGAATTCAATCCCACCGTGGATGCCGGCGTTGATCTATTTCTACCCGAATCTCGTCGCGAAATTTCCGAAGCACTGGAGCGAGCAATGACGCGAGGCGAAGGCTATGACCTCGAGCTGGAGACCCTTACCACCAAAGGCCGCAAGCTTCAGGTGCGAACCACTTGCGTCGTGACGCTTGACCAAGGCCACCCGGTGAAGTTAACTGGAATTTTTCAGGATATCACTGATCGCAAAGAGAAAGAAATGATCCTCAGGGAGAAGGAACGTTTTCTGAGTTCCTCGGCCCGAGTGGGTAAAATCGGCGGTTGGACTCTTGACGTGGAAAAAAAGTTCGTGAGCTGGACCGCGGAAACATTCCGAATTCACGGGTGGCCCCAAACCCATCAACCCGACATCACCCGCGCCTTAGAATATTACCATCCAGACGATCGAGCTCTCATAAGTCGCACGGTCCGGGATATAATGAAAAAGGGTGTGGCCGGCGACATTGACGCCCGGCTTATACCCATGAATGGCAAAACGCGTTGGGTTCGGGAACGGGTGAGCGTATAACAAAAAGGGATGGCCGCACGGTAATCGAGGGAACGATCCAAGACATCACCGAACGCAAGGAGACGGAAATCCAACTGCGCAAGCTTTCCAACATCATCGAGCAGGCCCCGCTTTCCATCGTCATAACCGATCTGCAGGGCACCATAGAATACGTAAACCCACGCTTCACCGAGGTAACGGGATATTCGCGGGAAGAAGCCGTGGGCCAAAATCCGCGGGTGCTTAAGTCGGGCAAGATACCGGATGAAGTTTACCGGGAAATGTGGGAGACACTGCTGCAGGGTCAAATCTGGAACGGAGAGCTTATCAATAAGCGAAAAAATGGCGAAATCTTCCTCGAAAACTCGACGATCTCGCCGATTCTCGATACGCACGGAACTATCACCCACTACGCCGCACTTAAAGACGATATCACCGCGCGGAAACGTAGCGAAACCATTGCAGCGGAAAAGCTGGCTGAAGAGAAGAAGATATCTGAGATGAAAACCCGCTTCATCTCGGCAGCATCCCACCAATTCCGCACACCCATGGCCACAGCCATGGGCTCGGTCGAGATTTTGGCCAACCACCTTGACCGGCTGAAACCGGGAAAGCGCAAGGCGCTGTTCGATCGGATCAACACCTCACTCAACCGGATGACTACGATGCTTGATGATGTGCTGTTACTCAACCGAATTGATGCCAAGCGAGTCGAGGTGCAGCCCATGTCCTTCAATCCAAGGCTATTGATCAATGATGTAATTGACGGAATCCGGATGGGAGACTCCGACCATCATCGATTCGAATTCAGTGATCAGTCCAAAGTCGAAACCTTCATTTCCGATACCCAAATTCTACAACACATTCTCGATAATTTGCTCACTAATGCGGCACGCTACTCTCCCGCTGGTAGTGTCATTACGGTGCAACTACGGGCTGACGCTAGGAAACTCCAACTCATCGTAACAGATCAAGGCATCGGCATCCCTCCGGACGATCGCGACCGGATTTTCGAACCCTTCGAGCGCGGCTCGAATATCGGCGACATCAAAGGCCATGGCTTGGGTCTCAATATAGTAAAGCGAATGACGGATCGACTCGGGGGCACAATTGCGGTGGAGTGTCCGAAGAGTGGTGGCTCCAGCTTTACTCTTTCTATTCCTCAAATGGCAGCTTTCTAACCCCGCTATGAATTCTTCGAATGCAAAAATACTGATAGTCGAAGATGATTTTCAAGTTCGTGAGACCATTGCGGACATTCTCGAAATTAACGAATTCCGCACAGTCTTGGCGGGTAATGGCGAGGAAGGTTTAGCCATGGCCAAACACGAGAGACCGGAATTAATTCTGACCGATCTGGCGATGCCAATCATGTCGGGATTCGACCTATTGGCCGCCTTAAGGATAGACCCAGATCTACGCACTATCCCCGTTATCGTCAGCACCGCCAGAGTCGATCGTGCCGCCACTAGGCGTGCCATGGAATTGGGGGCAGCTGACTTTATTACCAAACCGTTTTCAGAGGAGGAAGTCCTGCATTCCATCGCCGCACGGCTGGAAAAAAAAGAACTCCTTGATGAGCTTGATGCTTTCGCCCACACGGTTGCACACGATCTCAAGAATCCACTCGCCTCGCTAATGGGCCGTCTCGAACTCGCTGAATTGATGTTCGAACGAGGAAATGAAGCCTCCGCCAAGAATCACCTCGCCGACGCATCGAAGTCTGCTCGCAGACTCAACGACATCATTGAATCGTTACTCGTCCTCGCGGGAGTGCGGAGACAGACAGTCGAAACTTTGGCGATTGATATGGGAGAAATCACGGCTGAAGCACTGGAGCGATTGGAGGTTTTGCTGCAGACGCAGTCTGCCATAATTCACCCGTTTAATAATTGGCCTACGGCCTTCGGATACGCGCCATGGATTTCGGAGGTATGGGAAAACTTCATCAGCAACGCCGCAAAATATGGTGGCACCCCCCCTGAGATTTCACTTGGAGGAGAAACCAAGGCCGATGGCAATTCTGCCCGCTTCTGGGTGCAGGACAATGGCCCCGGATTGGATAAAGAGGCCCAGTCATTGATGTTTGTTCCGTTTACTCATAAAACGAAGATTCGAGTAAAAGGAAATGGCATGGGGCTTTCGATCGTGCGTCGCATAGTCGAGAAACTCGGAGGAAAAGTTGGCGTTGATAGCGCACCCGGGCAGGGAGCTCGCTTTTGGTTTGAACTGCCCACCAAAAAATTGGCGTTGGATCAACCCTCCGCACCACCCTTTCCAGATGCAGATCTGGATCGTCTAAAACGAACTGCTGCGAAGGATTGAAACCTCGCCCGTGAGAATGGGACCTACTGGGAGAGTCGGGTTCTTCGCCCGACTCGAGTGGGGTCGTCGCACCGCTCCCACCTTTTCTCAACGCTCAAACACGGCCCCCCCCTCATCCTCCGGTAACCGTGCTTGAGGCCATCGGCCGAAAGCGTGGTCGCCCTGCCTCAATGTCACGGCAGCACTTCGAACCAAAAAGGGACGAAGGTTTCGACGTTATTCAGGACGATCTGAGCCCATATCACGTAACGGCCTGACTGGGGTATCGTGATCTGAAAATGCAGTTCCGGTGCTTGGGCATCAGGTGGATCATCAAGATCCGTTTCACGCGGATGCAGGTGAGCAAAACCCGTGCGATTCTCGTCAAACGCCACCAGGTGGGCAAACGCTCCCATCACCTGTCCGAGTTGCACGACTTCGTTCGATTGATGCCGAATCGAAAGCGTAAGATCGGTGGGTTCCCTGGCGCGAATGCGGCCTTCATCAAATGAGAGCTCAAAAAGGAATTCATCCACCTTACCCTTCAGGTTCGGGCGGTGATCAAACGACGCCGAATCTCCGGGCACGTCGATATCGACAGTGGCATAAAGCCCTCGGGCCGTCGCGGCGGGAGTGAAGTCGGCAAACACGCGGTAAGCGCCAGCAAGTTTGGGCGCGAAGCTCACGTGCCACTCGCCGGGGACCTCACCCGCCGTCGGATGAATGTGCTGGTAATCCGTCAACGAAGGATCAACCAACATCAGATGTAATTTGCGCGTATGCGCTACCAGTAGGTCGACCGGACCAATGGGTTTTCCGGAGGACGTGGCCAACCGAAAAACAAAATCGGTATTCTCACCCACTGCTCCCGTTCCAGGGGTAACGTCGAACGACACGGGCGACCGCGCGGTCGTGACGGGCAGAAACTGCGGCGCAGCCGGATCGCAAAATTCCAGCACGTTGTCGCCTTCCAAACGAAAATCACCATGCGCGAGATTTGTGCCGGTCGGCATCCACCGAAACGCCAGAAAAACCGCGATCGCACCGATCGTGATCCACAAAGTTTGGCTACGTTGATTTGGATTCATTTCAGATAAGGGGTCAAACGCAAATGTTAAAGATTTCTTCCAAATCCAACTACTACCCCGGGAACGGGAACCAGTCTATGGAAGATGGTGAAGGAGTGAGGCATAAGCTAAATCTTTAACATTTGCGTTTGACCCCTTTTGCGGAGGATTTTGCGGACGAATTGCTCGACGTCCCATTGGCTGCCATCGGCGCGGTCGATGATACGACCTTGAGGGTCGATCAGCAGGGTTGCCAAGGTGTGTTGAATGAGGGGGCCTTCCACCTGCGCGAGCACGCCGAACTGGCGCAGCAGGTCTTTGATCGCCGATTCCGGGCCGGTCATGAAGCTATAGTTCGAGGTGTCGATACCGCGAACCTCAGCAAATTCCCGCAAGACTCCCGGCGTGTCGTATTCCGGATCGAAGGTGATCGAAATCAACTCAAGTTCCTCACTCCGTCCCACTTCACCCACGTCGTGTTGCACGGCTTCCATCAGGTTAATCGCGGCCGGACACATGGTCGCGATCGGGCAGCGGGTATAGATGAAGTTGAGGAGAATGTATTTTCCGCGATAACGGGAAATATCCACGACCTCGCCCGTTTGGTCGTAGAGCGCAAAACTCGGGAGATCTTCCC
>JABIRI010000114.1 GCA_018667915.1 Opitutaceae bacterium
ATGTGAATAACTTGTTGGAAAGTTTGCGTTGAAACCCCAATTTACCTGCCCGTTTATAACCTCCCTTCCGTTATTACCACCTTGTCAGCAACGGAACGCTCTTTCTCCCGTCCCATCAGTCAAACTCTTTGCTATTGCTATAGAGTTGCTCTAATACTTGTATATTAGTAATTTATAAATCTGGTTGCGATCAGAATTTCATAAATAGCAACCTCATCCAATTTTTTTTGCCGGTCTTTCACCCCTTGAGTTTTCTGACGACGACGTGAGATCCTAGTGTTCCTTTCCGCGCTGTGAATAAAACAGCGTAAAAGATCTCATTTAATGCCCAATACCGTTTCGTCCTCCAATCTCTGGGAAACCGTCAAACAGGATTTTAAAACCCTGTTCCCCGAAGACGTTTTCCAACTCTGGTTCGAGCCTCTCGAGTGTCTCGAAGTCAGCGAGACGGAGCTTACCTTGGGGGTGCCCAACGATTTTGCGGCAATTTGGATCCACGATAACTACTTGGACCTGATTGTGCAGCGGCTTCGCCTCTCCACCGGTAAGGACGAGATGACGGTGCAACTGAAGAAATCGGGAGCCGCTCCCGGGAGTGATGGTTCCAGATCCGACGTAAATGCGCCTCGCACGGCTACTACTCCAACCGAGAAGCGCAGCACCGCCACGACTCGCGCGGCGGAAAGAAGATCCCGCGCTACCGGCACCCTCAATCCGCGCAATACGTTCCAGAACTATGTCGTCGGGAACAACAATCAGATGGCGCAAGCCGCCGCCCTCGCAGTTGCCCAGTCCCCGGCTCAAGCCTACAATCCTCTCTTTCTCTACGGCGACACCGGGCTTGGCAAAACCCACCTGATGCACGCCATCGGGCACGCCATTCTGCAACAGAAGCCCGACGCCCGGGTGGCTTACCTCTCAACCGAGAAGTTCACCAACGAGTTCATTCAAGGGCTACAGGAGAATGCGTTGGTCAAATTCCGCCAACGTTACCGCAACGTCGACGTGCTCCTGCTCGATGACGTGCAGTTCCTCGGCGGCAAGGAGCGGATTCAGGAAGAGTTTTTCCATACCTTCAACGAGCTGTTCGAATCGGGCCGCCAAATCGTGCTTTCCAGCGATCGCCGCGCATCTGAAATCGCCAAGCTCGAAGCCCGTCTCGTTTCCCGTTTCGAGTGGGGCCTGCCTGCCGATATTCAATCACCGGACTTTGAGACCCGTGTGGCCATCCTGCGCACCAAGGCCCAGAGCTTGAAACTCGAAGTGCCGGCCGACGTCATCACATTCATCGCGCAGAATATCTCCAAGAATATCCGTCGACTTGAGGGTGCCCTCATCAAGGTCACCAGCTACGCTTCACTTACCGGCCGTTCACTGGATGTGGCGGCGGCTGAGATGCTCTTACAAGAAGTGCTCATGGAACAGGCGCAGAACATGCTCACGATGGAGACGATCCAGAAGAAGGTCGCCGACCACTTCCAGATCCGTCTCAGCGATATGACGAGCAAACGTCGCCCCAATAACATCGCTATACCTCGCCAAATCGCGATGTATCTCTCCCGCACGCTGACCAAGCACTCCCTGCAGGAAATCGGTGATGCTTTCGGTGGTCGCGACCACGGCACCGTGATTCACGCCTGTAAGGCAGTGGATAACATGATGGATCAGGATCAAACGATGCGCAGCAGTATCGAGTTCCTCCGTCACCAGCTCTCTCGCTGATTTTGGTTTGCGAGCTTGAAGCCGACCGCGGAAGGCGTAATGCCATTCCTCATGTCATTGACGCCTGAGCAAACCGCCGAAGTCGCCACCTGGGTCCGAGATGGGGCCACGCTCTCCGATGTGCAGAAACGCATCGACACCGATTTCAAGATAGCCATGACCTACATGGACGTGAGATTTCTCGTCGACGACTTGGATCTTACCCTGATCGATCAGGCCCCCAAGGCCGACGCCAACGACGTCACGAAGTCCCCGCCGCCTAAGCCACCACCTCCGGCCACCGATGCCGCAGCACCAGCACCAGGAGCGGAAGATGCTCCCACGGACGCCGATGCCCCCGCCATCGGTGGAGTCACGCTGGAGGTCGATCACGCCGTTCTCATTCCCGGAGCCATCGCCAGCGGCTCCGTGACTTTCAGCGACGGGGTAACCGGCAAATGGATGGTCGATCATCAAGGACGTCCCGGATTCACCGAAGTGAGCCAAGAAGACTACCGCCCTTCCCCTGAAGATGGTGAAGCCTTCATGCAGGAGCTCAGCGCAGCGCTCCGGGCCAAGGGCATGGGTTAAACTCGTCGGCCGGGTAGCCCTTCCCCCGTCATTCTCAGAGGTTAATTTCGGGCACGAAAGCGCATTGCTGGCTTTCGTCTTCGTAAGATTGCCATTATATTGGGCGTTGAATCTAAATAACGGTTCTTCGTTACCCCCTTTTATCCCATGGCTCAATATACCCTTAACGTTAATGGTGAGGATCGCTCCGTTGAAGCGGACCCCGCTATGCCCCTCCTCTGGGTCCTTCGCGACCTGCTTGAACTCACTGGAACGAAATACAGCTGCGGCATCGGCCAATGCGGCACGTGCACCGTTCACCTCAACGGCTCTCCCATCCGATCGTGTTCATTTCCCATCTCGGGCGCAGCCGGCCAATCCATCACGACGATCGAGGGTCTTTCCGCTAAGGGTGACCATCCCGTGCAGGAAGCCTGGAAGGAAATGGACGTTCCTCAATGCGGTTACTGCCAAGCAGGGCAAATCATGACCGCAGCCGCGTTGCTCGAATCCAACGCGAATCCTTCCGACGAGGAAATCGACGCTGGGATGACCGGTAACATTTGCCGCTGCGGCACCTACAAACGCATCCGCTCCGCCATCCACCTGGCCGCTGAGAAAGGAGGAGCGAAATGAGTTCCGCCCCTCCTACCCTCAATCGCCGTAGTTTTCTTAAGCTTACCACCGCTGCCGGTGGCGGACTGATGCTCGGATTCCGCTGGATGAGTGCCGCCCACCACGGCAGCCATGCCGTAGCGTCGTTCAAACCCAATGCCTTCCTGAGCATCGCCCCGTCCGGCCAGGTCACCCTGCTCAATCAGAATCCGGAAATCGGCCAAGGCATCAAAACGGCTTTCCCTATGATCATCGGCGAAGAGCTCGATGTCGCCTGGGAGGACGTGAAGATCAAACAGGCACCGCTCGACACCGAGAACTACGAACGCCAAGTCGCCGGAGGCAGTGGTGCCATTCGTTCCTCCTACACGACTTTGCGTGAGGCGGGAGCTTCCGCCAAGGCGCTCCTCGTCGCGGCAGCCGCCAAGCAGTGGGGAGTGAAGGCGTCCTCCTGCACCACGGCCAACAGCACCGTGACTCACCGCGCATCAGGAAAATCCCTCTCCTACGGCGAACTCGCCACCTCCGCCGCCAAGCTATCTCTGCCTAAATCGGTAAAACTGAAGGACACGTCTGAATTCACCTTGCTGGGCACCTACGTTCCCGGCACCGATGTGCCCAAAATCGTTACTGGCGAGCAACGCTACGGAATCGATACCAAGACTCCCGGCATGCTCTACGGCGCGATCACCAATCCTCCCGAGCACGGCCAAAAACTGGGCAAGGTCGACGATAAGGCGGCCCTCGCAGTGCCCGGCGTCGTAAAGGTCGTTTCTTGGCCTGACAAGGTCGCCGTTTTAGCC
Source organism: Opitutaceae bacterium (assembly GCA_018667915.1). GTDB lineage: Bacteria > Verrucomicrobiota > Verrucomicrobiia > Opitutales > Opitutaceae > Actomonas. Next base: position 3,690 of record JABIRI010000114.1, read on the forward strand.
ACCAACACCTTTGCCGCGTTCAAGGGCAAAGATGCCCTCAAGGTTTCGTGGGAGAACGGCCCCATCCGGGAAAGCTCTGACCGCCTCTCCAAGGCATTTGCAGACGCCATCGGCACCAAGCCGGACCAAACCCGCCGCAAGGTGGGCAACGTGGAACGCGCGCTGGCCGATGCCGATCGGGTGATCGAATCCACTTACGAAGTTCCTTTCCTGCCGCACGCACCGATGGAGCCGATCAACATGTATGCCGATGTCCGCGCCGACTCGGCTTTGATCAACGGCCCCATGCAAACCCCGGCCAATGCCCGAAAGGTTTCCGCCCGCATTACCGGCCTGCCGGAAGAAAAGATCACCACGGAGATGACTCGCATCGGAGGAGGCTTCGGCCGCCGTCTTAAGACCGACTTCGTCGAAGATGCCGTCAACGCCTCCAAACTGGCTGGAGTTCCCGTCAATATCGTCTGGAAACGCGAAGAAGACATGATCTTCGGCAACTTTCGTCCCGCCGGTTACTATCGGTATCGCGCCGGAATTAAAAACGGCCAAGTCACCGCCTGGCATTTGGAGTCCTCCAGCATCACGTCCCGGGGAGCGGTGGTGCACAACAACTACCCGAATGGGGCCATCCCGAACTACCAAGTGGATGTGCATCACATTCCCTCGCCCGTTTCCACGGGTGCGTGGCGTTCACCCAACCACAACGTGTGTTCCTACCTCGACCAGTCTTTCCTCGAGGAGGTCGGCGAGGCGTTGGACAAAGAGCCACTGGCCTTCCGGCTGGAATTGCTTGATCGGGCCGAATCGGACCCGCAGGGCAAAGTAGATTACGACCCCGTGCGGATGCGGGGAGTATTGAAAGCCGCCGCCGAAATGGCCAATTGGGGCAAACCACCTGCCGGCCAATCCCAAGGGATTTCCGTCCACTTCTCGCATCACTCCTACGTCGCGCAAGTGGCGCAAGTCTCGGTCAAAGGCGGGGACCTGAAAGTGCACAAGGTCTACTGCGCCGTGGACTGCGGGCAGGTGATCAACCGCAGCAGTTCCGAGAATCAATGCGAAGGCGGGGTTGTTGACGGTATCGGTTGTGCCTGGTTCGGCGACATGCCCATCGTGGACGGCGCGTCGGCCAACACCAACTTCCATACCTATCGCCTCATTCGCATGGGCGAGGCACCTGATGTGGAAACGCGCTTTCTTGATACCGGTTATCCCCCCACCGGCCTCGGCGAGCCCGCCTTGCCTCCGGCCTCGGCCGCGGTAGCCAACGCGATTTTTGCCGCCACCGGCAAACGCCTACGCCAATTGCCGTTTGTGAAGAACGACTTGTCGGCCTAAGGCGAGCAGCTCAATCGTCTAGCTATTCTCAAATAGTGAACGCTCGGCTCGCGTGCGTTTTCTCATCGGCCTCCAAGACCGCGCTGAACACCAAACCCTCTTCACGCTCTTCGATCAGTAGATCGACAAAGCGAGAGGCAACGCGTTCGAAGACTGACTAGTCTTTCAGCAATGCTTGCAGACCGGCCTCGTCGACTACCTCCACCCCCAGTTTTTCGGCCTTGGCGAGTTTAGAACCCGCTGATTCTCCCGCGACGACATAGGACGTTTTTTTACTCACACTGCCGCTTACTTTTCCGCCGGCAGCTTCAATGAGCTCGGCAGCTTCATTTCGCGTGAGCGTGGGCAACGTTCCAGTGAGCACAAAGGTTTGGCCCGCAAAACGGACGCCTCCGCCGTCAGCGTTGGGCGCCTCAGGTGAAACCCCGATGCCGATCAGATCATCAATCATCTGCCGATTGTGCTCTTCCGCAAAAAATTCCGTGATCGCAGTGGCCATCGTCGAGCCAATGCCGCTGATGACCGACTCCTTGTCGCGGATGTAATCGTCCATCGCAGCATCCGCGAGTTGCCGCAGTCCCCCGAAGACGCGCGCCAGATCTTTGGCCGACGCTGCTCCCACATGAGGGATGCCCAAGCCATGAATGTAGCGCCAGAGCTCAGAGGTTTTACTCGCTTCGATCGCGGCGAGCAGATTGTCGGTCGATTTACCCACGTTTTTGCCCAGCGAGAGTAAATTGTCGCGATCGAGTGAATAAAGATCGGGCAGCCGCGAAACCCACCCGTGTTCCACCAATTGGTTCACCATCGCTTCTCCCAAACCCTCGATATCCAAACAGGCGCGGGACGCGAAATGAATGACGCGGCGGCGCACTTGCACAGGGCATTCCGAGTTCGGACAACGCACCGCCACTTCTCCCTCGAGCCGGATGGTTGCGGTTTCACACACTGGGCAGTCCGACGGAAACGTATATGGGACACAGGCGGAAGGACGTTTCTCTAGATTCACTCGCACGACTGCCGGAATGATCTCACCGGCTTTCTCCACCAAAACGGTGTCGCCCACACGGATGTCCTTACGGGCAATCTCATCGCCATTGTGCAAGGTCGCCCGCGAAACCGTCGTGCCGGCCAACTGCACTGGCTCGAGTTCGGCCACCGGGGTCAGAACTCCGGTGCGACCCACTTGAATCGTTATCTCGCGCAGTAGGGTTTCCGCCCGCTCAGCCTCGAATTTGTATGCCATCGCCCACCGCGGTGCTTTGCTGGTGGCACCTAAGGTGCGTTGTAAGGCAATCGAATCGAGCTTCACCACCGCACCATCCGTCGGGTAATCGAGATCGTGACGCAGACGATCCAATTCATCGATCGCGGCGAGCACTTCATCCCCTGATTTTGCCGACCATTGACTGTCAACCGTCGGCAGACCCCACGCTTTTACCCAATCGAAAAATTGCTGTTGGGTCTCCGGCAGGATCTCAACCGGCGCTGTGAATCCTCGCCCGTAGAGCACGATCTCCAGTTTGCGCTGAGCGACGACACTCGCATCGAGTTGTTTGATCGTGCCGGCTGCCAGATTTCGTGGGTTCGCATAAAGTTGCTGCCCTAGCTCCTCGCGCTCCGCATTGATGCGCTGAAATTCTTCGTTGGTGAGATAGATCTCTCCTCGAATCTCAATGGTGTCCGGAATCGGAGCACCCCCACCACGGTTCAATTCGAGTGGCAGGGTTTTGATCGTGCGAGCGTTGGCAGTGATATCATCGCCCTCGATGCCGTTCCCTCGTGTCACCGCCCGGGTCATCTTGCCGGCTTCGTAGGTGACACTGACCGCCAGTCCGTCGATCTTGGGCTCCACCACGTAAGTAAGCTCTGTCCGCTCCAACTCACGTTCCATCCGGGCGAGATACTCCCTCATCTCGTCATCTGAGTAGGTGTTATCGAGACTCATCATACGCTCGCGATGCGCGTAGGATTGAAATCCCTCACTGCGATCATCGCCAACCTTCTTGGTTGGCGAGTCCATCATTGCGAGCAGCGGATTCTCCTCCTCCAGATCGGCGAGTTCCTGCTTCAGCGCATCATAATCGCGATCCGTTATCTCCGGGACGGCCTGCCGATAATAGAGCTCATCGTGCCGGGAGATGATCTCACGTAGCTCACCAATGCGTTGTTCCGGGGACTGCGAAGACATGGAGTGAAATTAGAAGGTTACTCGTCCGCTTTGGCAACTGAGCGCACGCGGCTGGGACCGATTTTTATTTCCAAGGTTTCGCGGAAAAATGACCAACGGGAGTAGAGCGTCACCGCCAGTGCCGCTCCCAGGGTATCCGCAACCCAATCGGCAAATTCAACCGATCGCCCCGGAGTAAAACTCTGGCGCCATTCGTCGCAAATTCCATAGAGTGATGCCAAAACGAACCCGAGCCACCACCGTCGGCGGGACTGCGTCCGGGCAATCAAAATACCCAGCAGACCGAACACCCCAAAATGCCCAATCTTGTCGATGTTGATTATTCCGGGAGCCGCAACTTCACTTTGTCCAGAGGCATTGAATATCGTGACCACCAGCATGATCGGCCAGATCCAGCGGGAGAAGGGATTATAGGGAGATTCGGCCATTTACAGGTTGTCGAATGATAGCTGCAACCGTTCTCCCTCGTCTTTCAATACCTATTCGAGATTCCATCACCCAGTCCGTCGATTTCAGGACCATTCGGAGTTTCGGCTCGCCGTTCGCCACAGCCGTGGAACGCTGGATCCAAGTATGCTCCTGCTGTCATTTGCCCATCGGTTTCCCCTTCGCATCTTGAGCGTGTTTATACTGGGAAACGTATTCATGCTGACCGCCCATGCTGATTGGTTTCTGCCGCATAACCGCAAGGCCTCCTCCACCGGTGGATCCGATATTGTCGTCCAATCTGACGGCTCATTCATCTCAACCTACCTGCGACCTGAGGTCTCCACCTACACCGTTGAGTCGGAATGGACCGGAGGAACATTCCATGGGCTACGCTTGGAAACACTTACCCATCCTAGCTTACCCAACAGTGGTCCCGGCTGGGCTCCAAACGGGAACTATATTTTGTCACGAATCGAAGTCTCGTATTTAGCTTCGAACAATCAGGAAGTTTCAATTCCTCTTGCGCACGCTTACACGGATCACGAGCAAGCGGGATGGAGTCTGAAATCCACAATTTCAGGGAACGATCCTGAGACTGGCTGGGCAATCGCCGGAGCACTCAATCGGGTTCATCAAGCCTATTTCGCCCCTAAGGAACCCGTGTTCATTCCCCACGGGAGTCGAATGCGATTCACCCTACAGCACGGCACGCCCGGATTCCCCGATCATCAAATCGGCCGTTTCCGTCTCGATACCACCAACGACCCGATCGATGTAATCAGCTATTTTTCAACTCCGCTCCGACGCGTCGTTCTAGACGATTCCCCTCTCGACCCCTTCGAGCTCGCCGTCGCCGCCGATGGTCGCGTCTACTATATTGAACGCCTCGGCGCTATCAAACGCAGTCGACCCGATCGACGCGACTCCATCACCGTCGGCCAGCTCGAGGTATTCAGCCAGCTCGACGATGGTCTTATAGGTATGACTCTCGATCCCAACTTTATGAAGAATGGGTGGATGTATCTTTGTTACTCGGCACCCGACGCGAGTGAGAACCGGGTTTCTCGTTTCACGATCAAGGCGGACAACCTGGATTTGGAATCCGAACGCGTGCTGGTGCGAATCCCTGTCCAGCGCGATACGCCTCCTTGCCACACTGGCGGTTCGCTAACATTTGACACGGCGGGCAACCTGTTAATCTCGACGGGAGATAACATAAATCCCTTCGAATCGGAGGGATTCAACCCTGCCGACGAACGTCCGGATCGGGCAATTTGGGACGCCCAATCCACCGCGGGCAATACGATGGATCTGCGAGGAAAAATCCTCCGTATCACTCCGCAAGATGACGGATCTTACACCATTCCCAGTGGAAATCTCTTTCCGCCGGACGCTCCCATGACGCGACCGGAGATCTTCGTCATGGGTTGCCGCAATCCTTTTCGTATCTCCGTCGATGAACGCACGGGGACAGTCTATTGGGGAGAGGTCGGACCCGACGCGAGGTCATTAAACCCTGAGCGAGGACCACCCGGTTACGACGAAATCAATCAAGCCAGAACTCCGGGGAATTTTGGCTGGCCCTTCTTCATTTCCCGTAACCTTCCCTATCGTAAGTTCAACTACGAGTCCCTGCAGGCGGGTGAATCCTGGGATGCCGCGAGCGTGCGCAATAATTCTCCTCACAACACCGGCCTTAAGGTTCTACCTCCCGCTCAGCCTTCACTTATTTCTTATACCTACTCCCATTCGCCCGATACTCCCTTGCTCGGTGTAGGAGGAAGGTGTGCCATGGCGGGGCCCGTCTACTATTTTGATCCCCACTTGGAATCCACCGTCAAATTACCGGTTGAGTTCGATCGCCATCTGTTTTTCTACGACTGGATGCGGGGCCGAGTCCTCGCCGCTAAACTCGACGAGGACGAGCAACCCATCTCCTATCGACGTATTCTCTCCGGGATTGGCATTCGTCGCCCCATGGATCTGGAACTCGGGCCGGACGGGGCGCTTTATCTCATCGAATGGGGCACCAAATACAACGGAGGTAATGACGATGCGGCCATCACGCGAATCGAAGCTCTCCCTACCGGAGAAGTCGCGGAGAACTCACTTCCCATTACTCACACCGATGACGATGCTTTCACCGGAGAAGATTATTACAAAGCACTCGCTCAAGGAGATCCTCAAAACGGCGAGTCACTTTTGCGAAACGCTCACCATCTGAGCTGCCTCAATTGTCACCGCTTGGGAGAACAGGGGGGTGTGGCGGGACCAAGCTTCAACGACGTGGGCAAGCGTCTCAACGCACCTGCTCTGCTCGAGGCTATTCTGTATCCGACGCGCACGATTTCTCCAGGTTACGGGATCATTTCCCTCACAAAAACCGACCATAATCTCGTCTCCGGGGTATTGATCGAAGAGACCGAAACCGCCCTGAAAATCGACACTCCCGACCGAGGCTCAACCACGATTCCATTGGGCGAAATCGCAGAACGCAGCGGATTGATGTCTACCATGCCGGCATTCAAAGGTGTGCTTACGCCCACGGAAGCCGCAGATTTGGTGGCATTTTTAGGAAGCCTAAAGGCGTCCCAATAACACAGGTCAGCTGGTAATCCCGGCATCTCCCTCTCTCAATGGTCGGGCCGGGGAGATTCGAACTCCCGACCTCTTGCACCCCATGCAAGCGCGCTACCAGGCTACGCTACGGCCCGAACAATGAAGAGTGGGTCAACAAGCCGGATCGAATGCCTCGAAGCAAGCGGTTTTTTACCCACGTCAGATTATGCCTAGCCAATGCCAATAGCTGCACAGCCAGATTCGTCCCCTTCCCCTAGGATATAGTATCATGAAAACGCTCCTTGTCCCCCTCGACTTCTCACCGGCCACCTCCTCCGTGCTGGAGGAAGCTTCCCGGTTGGCCAATGCGCTCTCCGCTGAGGTCATCCTCATGCATTCCACCCAACCGCCGATCGTCACCAGTGACTACGGTCTCGCCGTTGAAAATGTGCAAGAAATCGTCGCAGTAACGGAAAAACATGCTGGCACTCAGCTCTCCCACGCTCTCTCGACCCTTGAACAGCAACAGATAAAGACCCGCGTGCACCACTGCCACGGATCCGCCATCACCTGCATCGTCGAATACGCCAAAGAGCAGGATGCCGACTACATCATCATGGGATCACATGGCCACTCCGCGATCTACGACCTGCTGATAGGCAGCACCACCCAAGGCGTGCTCAAGGCGGCTCCGTGCCCTGTGATCATCGTGCCCGCAGTCAAAGAGTGAGTCATTCACGTCGACCAACCTGAACGCCAACCCTCGCTCGAAAACCAAGTCCGACATGAAGGTCAGGCGCTACGCCCGACATCGCATTCCGGCCAAACTGCGCTAACCCGTAGTCCGTAGGCCCGAAGCCAAAGCATTGACGGATATCAGCAATTCAGGAAGTCGATTCGTTGCGGCTTCCTCTGGCAGTTGGCGCCACTCTGCAAGCAACTGGATTTGGTGACGGTGAAGCTGTTCGAGTGCCCTTTCTCGAATCTCCATCGTGAACGCCAACCGCGGACGTCGCGTTTGGAATGTGCCAGCAAAGATTTCGGTCATCAATTCGCAGGTGCGGTGTAGCTCGGCCAGAATCACACTCATGAAACGATCCCGCACCGCTTCATCATCAACCAAATTGGCGTAACCCTTCATGATGCTCTCGTTCGCACTCACCAGGGAGCTCTCGATATTGGTCATCACGTAACGCAGAAATGGGGATCGTTTTACCGCAAGTTTGATCTGATCGAATGACGCCCGATCTTCCTTCTTCATTCGGTCCAAGGCCGACCCAGCTCCGAACCAGCCCGGTAGATAAAATCGGTTTTGCGTCCACGAAAACACCCAGGGAATCGCACGTAAGTCATCCAACGAAACCCGTCCCGAACGGCGCGAGGGCCGCGACCCGATCCGCGAGTTCTCCAATACATCGATCGGAGTCGCCTGCCGGTAAAATGTCATGAAGTCCGGCAACTCTAGGAGCTCCCGGTAACTGTCGCGACTCCAGGCCGCGAGTTTGTCGAATGCCGGCCAAAGGTCCGTCGCCAATGCGGCGGGTTGCCGGTGTCGAGCGGTGGTTGCCGCCGCCGAAGCGATCAACAACTCCACGTTGTAAACCGCCGATGACATGTGCGCATATTTCTGCGCGATGGTCTCTCCCTGTTCGGTCATCCGCATCCGTCCGCCCAGACTCCCCGGGGCCAGTGCTTCCATGAACCAGTGAGTGGGTCCGGCGCCACGTCCGACAGTCCCTCCGCGGCCATGGAAAAAGACCGGCCGCGCGCCTTGCTTCTTCACTTCGGTCGCTAAGGCATCCTGCGCTCGATGTAGGGCCCATTGGCTCGCGAGAATGCCGCAGTCTTTATTGGAGTCGGAGTAGCCGACCATCATCTGGAAATCGGGCTGCTGGGCCGCGTCATCCAAACGCAAACTCCGTCGCGTGATCGGGTGAGTGAGAAAATCGGCCACAATTCCCGGCCCGTTCTCCAAATCGCCCATCGTCTCGAACAGCGGAGTGACCGGCATCGGACAAACCAAACCGCCATCGCGCCACTCACATAACCCAGCTTCGCGTGCCAAGAGATACACGACCAGAAGATCCTCGGTGCTTCGTGTCATCGACACGATCAACGCCCCCAGTCCTTCGTCCCCGAATCGGTCCCGATGCTGAGCCAAGACCCGATAACAGGACAACACCGCCTCCGCCTCGTCGCCCACCTCTATACCAGCCGCAAAAAAGGGTCGCGGCGATTCCAGCTCTCGATCGAGAAAAGTCCGTTTATCCACAACAGACCAATCGGCAAACGATCCCGATTTGAGTAACCCGGCCGCGCGGAGCAATTGATCCAACGCCTTTTCGTGAAAGGTGGAATTCTGCCGCACGTCCAATATCGCCAAATGGAAACCAAACGTCCGAATCTGACGATTAAGTGGCAGCACATAATCCCGAGCCAGGGCCGAGGCCCCGATCTCGTCCAACGACGAAGCCAACACTGCTAGATCTGATTCGAGTTCGGTCGGTTTCGCGTAGGCCGACGCACTATCCGGCTCGTTGATAGAAATCAGAATCTTCTCGCGCATCAGGTAAACCGCTGCGCGCCACGGCTCCTCATGATTGCGATCCAAGATCGTCGAAACCCGGTCGGCCGAGGTTGCTTCAAGATCAGCGGTCAAACGGTCGGTAAAAGAAGTCAGGCTCGCGGGCGGGACCTGAAACAGAGAACTCAGAGGCAATTCCCGCGCGAGACGCTCGAGTCCGCGCCGTTGCACCCGCAGGGCATTTTTTCGTAACTGCACCAACGTATTTGCGGTCACCTCAGAGGTGACGAACGGGTGCCCATCACGGTCCCCGCCGATCCATGTCCCGAATCGCATCAACGGTCCCAATCCCTCGAGCTTATTGTCGTCCCACCCTTCCGCCTGCCACGCTTCCCGCAAATGCACATGACTTCGTGCGACGGCATCAGGGAAGATCTCCCGCAGATAGTGAAGTGCGTTATCTAATTCGGCTTCGATCGTAGGTCGGGTGACTTGGATTTCGCCCGTGCGCCACAGGTTCTCGAGTCTCGACTCGATCTGACGCTTGAATCGCGCCTGTTCGCGCGGGGTATAAACCGCATTTTCGTGCTGGTTGGTGAGCGTGTAGATCTCTCGATGCAGTTCCCGCACGGTAGCTCGTTTGGCTTCCGTGGGGTGAGCAGTCAGCACCGGTTCGACG
>JABIRI010000230.1 GCA_018667915.1 Opitutaceae bacterium
CGCTGCGCTGCGTAGAACTTATTTGCGACATGACCCCAGCGGCCGATTACTTGTTACTTGGAATTTGATACTTGGGGCTTTGAGCGGAGCGACCATTTGTTACTTCGCGTGCGTTAGCGCGCGTGAAGGGGATCGGGTCGTGACTAAATTGCTACGCAATGCGTCTACGACCTGCCCCCCGTGGGAGGTTGGTGGCTCTGCTCTCTCTCTGTTGCTTCCTGTAAAACTGGCGGAGGAGTAGGTTCGCGCTAGAGGCCGAACTCTTGTTTGACTTGGGTGAATGCGGCGATGGCGGCGTCTAAGTCTTTCGTGGTGTGAGCGGCGCAGACTTGGGTGCGGATGCGGGCTTGATCTCGGGGCACGACGGGAAAGAAGAATCCGATGGCGTAGACGCCGAGTTCGAGGAGTCGGGCGGAGACTTTTTGGGAGAGGGCCGCGTCGCCAACCATGACCGGCACGATGGGGTGCTCGCCGGGTTGTAGGCGAAGTCCGGCGGCTTCGAGGCCAGCGCGGTAGTAGCGCGTGTTGGCCTCGAGTTTGTCACGCAACTCGGTGGACTCAGTGAGCAGTTTAAGGGCGGCGAGCGATCCGGCGGCGATGGTGGGGGCAAGCGTGTTAGAGAAAAGGTAGGGGCGCGCGCGTTGGCGGAGCAGATCGATGATGGGTTGGCGGCCGCTGATGTAGCCGCCGCTGGCTCCACCGAGGGCTTTCCCCAGCGTGCCGGTGTTGATGTCGATACGGTCTTCGACGCCGCAGAGTTCGGGCGTGCCACGACCGTTGGGACCCATGAATCCGACGGCGTGACTGTCATCGACCATCACGAGGGCTTTGTATTTGTCGGCGAGGTCACAGATCTCACGCAGTGGCGCGATAAATCCGTCCATCGAGAAGACGCCGTCGGTGACGATGAGTTTGAAGCGCGCGCCTGCCTCGTCCGCGTTCTGCAGTTGTTGTTCGAGATCGGCGAGGTCGCGGTTGGCGTAGCGGTAGCGTTGCGCTTTGCACAAGCGCACACCGTCGATGATGGAGGCGTGATTGAGGGCATCGCTGATGACCGCATCTTCGGCGGTGAGTAGGGTTTCGAACACGCCGCCGTTGGCATCGAAACAGGAACCGAATAGGATGGTGTCTTCGGCGCTGAGGAAGTTGGAGAGTGCCTGTTCGAGTTCGCGGTGAACCCCTTGGGTTCCGCAGATGAAACGCACGGAGGCGGCTCCGTAGCCCCATCGGTCGAGGGCTGCGTGTCCGGCGGCGATGAGTTCGGGATGATTGCCAAGGCCGAGGTAGTTGTTGGCGCAGAAGTTGAGCACCTCGCGGCCGTCTTCGAGGATGACGTGAGTGCCTTGAGCGGAGCCGATGATGCGTTCACGTTTGAAGAGACCGTCAGCTTCGATGGAGGCGAGGGTGGACTTCAGATGCTGGCGGTAGGTGGGGGTCATAACTTAGGGGGAGAATTGGAGTCAGAGAAGGCTGACGCACCGATGATTTTACAGAAGGAAACGAAGCCGAGAGGAATTATTTTTTCAATCGGCCGGCTTTGTTCTCTTTGTTTCCTTCGGTTCAAAATGAATGCGGCGGACGGGATGGCGGGCCGGACGATTTGGGGATGGGGTCACGTCGCAATAAGTTTACTCCGCTACGCTGCGTAGATCTTATTTGCGACATGACCCCGTTGGGCTTCTTTTGCTACTTGGAATTTGATACTTGTTACTTCGCGTGCATGCAGCACGCGCTTGTTACCTGTTACTTGGAACTTCTGGGAGGACATCGGCCTCCCAGTTTAGAATAATTTTGCCGGATTTTCCGGACATCATGAGTTCGAAGGCTTCGGCGTAATCGGTGCAGGCGAAGCGGTGGGAAATGACCGGAGAAATATCTAGGCCGCTCTGAATGAGGGCAGTCATTTTATACCAGGTTTCGTAAATCTCCCGGCCGTAGATTCCGCGGAGAGTCAGCATGTTGAAGACCACCTTGTTCCAATCGATGGCGGCTTCTTCCGGCATGATGCCGAGCAATGAAATACGGCCTCCGTGAGCCATGTTGTTGATCATGTCACGGAGTGCAGCCGGGTTGCCGGACATTTCGAGGCCGATGTCGAATCCTTCCGTCATGCCGAGTCGTTTTTGAATGTCGGGGAGTTTTTCCTCGGCGACATTGACGGTGGCGGTTGCCCCCATTTGAGCGGCGATGGCGAGTCGGTCGGGATTCACATCGGTGACCACGACGTGGCGGGCGGCAGATTGTTTGGCGATGGCCGCGGCCATGCAACCGATGGGGCCGGCTCCCGTGATTAAAACGTCTTCACCAACAAGGTCCCATTGGAGGGTGGTGTGGGTGGCATTCCCGAGTGGATCGAAACAGGAGAGGACGTCGAGAGGGATGGAGGGATCGACTTTGACGGCATTGGTGGCGGGTAGGCAGAGATAGTCCGCGAAGGCACCATCGCGGTTGACGCCGACGCCCTGGGTGTCGGCGCAGAGATGGCGACGACCGGCGTGGCAGTTGCGGCATTGGCCACAGGTGATGTGGCCTTCTCCATCGACGAGATCACCGAGCTCGAAGCCAATGACTTGGTCACCCATGGCGGCGATTTCACCGACAAACTCGTGGCCGATTATCATGGGCGGCTTAATAGTCGATTGGGCCCATTTATCCCATTTGTGGATGTGCACATCGGTGCCGCAAATGGAAGTGCGTTTCACGCGAATGAGCACGTCGCTGGGCCCGGGCCGTGGCACCGGTGCTTCAATGAGGTCAAGGCCGGGAGCAGGGGTCTGCTTGGCCAGAGCGCGCATCGTGGTGGGGATCATGGTAGAGAGGGGAAGTCGAAGCCCGATTGGCTTTTCTGACCAATGTCCATTAGCGGAAAGGAGACAAGGTTTAGCGGGATCGAACAGTTGAAATATTCGCTGAATATTCAGATTCTCCTAGTCGGGATTTTAGGCCACAGATGGACCCGGATTCCGGGAGGAGGTCGGGGAAGAGCGGCAGCGTTTGGTGACGGGGAGGACGGTCGGTCTGGCTGGGGAAAGGGGGGATCAGGTCGTGACTAGATTGCTACGCAATGCGTCTACGGCGTGACCCCGCGGGCGCTTCTGCATCTTGTTACTTGGAATTTGATACTTGATACTTCGCGTGCAGCAGCTCGCGTGAAGGGGATCAGGTCGTGCGGTTTGGGGGAAGGGGTCACGTCGCAATAAGTTTACTGCGCTACGCTGCGTAGAACTTATTTGCGACATGACCCCAGCGGGCGGTCACTTGTTACTTGATACCTGCTACTTGTTACTTTGAGCGGAGCGACCATTTGTTAACTCGCGTGCAGCAGCACGCGCTAGACATTAAACATCTGGTTACCTTCGATGGCGAGAAGCTGGAGCTTGGTATTAATTCCGCCGGGGGCGGAGAAACCGGTCATTTTGCCGTTGGCACCGACGAAGCGATGACAGGGCACAAGCAACGGCCAGGGGTTCTGGCCGAGAGCGGTGCCCACGGCGCGGCTTACCCCGGGCCCTTCGTCGATAGCTTTGGCCAAGTCTCCGTAGGTCGCGGTGAAGCCGGATTTCGTCAAGAGGGCGGCCTCATAAACGCGGCGCTGGAAATCGGTGGCCAAACTCCACTCATACGGTGCATCGATGAAATCTTCATGATTGCCGCGCAGATGGTTTTGCACGCGCTCGATGAGGGGGCGCAACCAATCGGGAGGTGGGACGGAATCGGGGACTTCGGTTAATAACATGAACCGAGTTATCTTGTCCCCTTCCCACCAAATGGTGCAGGAGCCGATGGCGGTGGTGGTCGTATGCGCAGGCACGAATACGAGGGTGGTCGACGTGGCCGTTTTGTCGAGCAGCGGAGCCGCCGATTTTCGGGCAGAGAATTGCCCGAAGGCTGTCGGATTGGGGCTACTGTTGTAGCGGTCGATTACCGTTAGTATCGCCGCCAGCGCGGGGGTGGATATTCGCGTAGGTCGATCTGCGTCCATCCAACTTATGCGTGGAGATCTTAACCGGTTGGCCCGTTGGAGAGGTTAAGTCCCAAAGTTCCACGAACTGGTTTGGCCCGTCGTTTTTGCTCTTGAGCTGAAGCGTTTGATGGTCGGCTACCGACACCGCGACAGTGCTGGTGTATTCGTCGGGATGAGCGCGCAACGTGAACTCTACTTCGTGAGTTCCGGGAACCAGCCGAAGTTGTTCGGCCGCCTGGAGCGAATGGGTGAGTCGGCCGTTGACGCGGTCCACTCTGAATTGACCGTCAAATTCGAGTTTGGCCGTATGTGCTTCGGCCGGAAACTTGCTGGCTGTGAGCTGGGTCTCATCGAGAGTCGAGCAACCGACGGCGACCAGACTGAATGCGAGTAAGGAAAGAAGCGGGGTGACTGTTTTCATGTGCCGAGGATTTGGAAAGGGTGGGTTGCCGAATGACGGAACTGAGACGGGGAATGACGGTTTCGGGTCGGTCTTAACGGTAGGTAATGGTGTGATTAAGACAAGGCGATCTTCGGTTTTCGGCGGGTGTGGCCGAGAGCTGGGTGCGGGTTGCTCTGAGGGGGGATTTCTGACTTCTTTCTATTACTCAGGCGCGGGCGCAACGATCCCGGCGACGACCGCATCGTCGAGCAGGGCTGACATGCGATCCCACATCGCAGTGGAACCCTTCGCGATTACCTGATTTCGGGCGACGACCCGGTCATGGGTGATACCATGCTGTTTCCAAGAAGCACCGTTGGTCATGACGTTGAGTAGCATGGGTTGGAAACGATCGCAGGCTAAGGCGAATTGTGCTTCGGAGGTCTCTTGTGTTTCAAATTCATCCCAGATCTCGCGAAATTGGGTGGCTTGATCGACGGGCAGAATACCGAAAATCCGGTCGGCGGCGACGCATTCACGTTCATGTTGATCGACCATGCCGGCTTCATCGTAGGCAAACGTGTCTCCGGCATCGATTTCTACCAGATCGTGCAGGATGACCATTTTGAGCACGCGAAGGACGTCTAAATCGGGCGAATTCGCGTGTTCGGCGAGTAATATTACCGAAAGGCAGAGATGCCAGGAGTGTTCGGCGTCGTTTTCCTGACGACCACTGTTGATAAGTTTGGTCTGGCGAAAGACTTCCTTAAGCTTGTCCACTTCGATCATGAAGGATATTTGTTGGCCCAATCGATCAATTCCGGGTGAAATTTCATTCATGGTGTGAGTGCAAATGGGTGAGGGCGGTATGGCAACGATTCTACCACTGAAGAGAGGTGATTCCGCATGGGTGTCTTAGGCTTGTTACCCTATGAACTCACCTTTTCCTTGCCGGAGGGCGGGTGGCTCTCTTCGATCCACGGCGACTGTCTTCATGAAAATCCTCGTAGCCGACAAGATCTCAGCCAAAGGAGTAGCCTATCTGCGTGAGCAGCCGGGCTTCGAAGTTGTGGAGGCCTACGGGTCTTCTCCGGAGCAGGTGCTCGATTTGGTAAAGGACGTGCACGCGATTGCGGTGCGGTCTGAAACCAAGGTCACCCGCGAGGTGCTGGCCGCCGCGCCATTGCTCAAAGTCGTGGGTCGCGCGGGAGTCGGCGTGGACAACGTCGACGTCGAGGCGGCGACAGAACGCGGCGTCGTCGTGATGAACACACCCTCGGGTAATACGATCGCCACGGCGGAACTGACATTTACCCATATTTTGTCTGGTGCCCGCCCGGTGCCTCAGGCGGTAGGCTCGATGAAAGCAGGGCGCTGGGATCGCAAGGCGCTCGCTGGCGTGGAACTCTTTCGCAAGACCCTCGGCGTGGTGGGCATGGGCCGTATCGGCGGGGAAGTAGCCAAGCGCGCCCAAGCGTTCGGCATGCAGGTCATCGCCTACGATCCGTATCTCGCGCCGAGTCGCGCCAAGGCTATGCAGGTTGAGGGCGTGGAACTCGACGAATTGTTGGCCAAGTCGGACTTCATTACCGTGCACATGCCGCTGACCGACGACACCAAATACATGATCGACGAGGCGGCATTCGCGAAGTGCAAGTCGGGTGTGCGCATCTTCAATTGTGCCCGCGGTGGTATCATCAAGGAGTCGGCGCTGGTGGAAGCTCTCAAATCGGGACAAGTCGCGGCGGCTGGACTCGATGTTTATGAAGATGAGCCACTCGCTGCAGACAGCGAACTGCGCACCTTGCCCAATTTAAATCTCACGCCTCATCTCGGGGCTTCGACCGTCGAGGCCCAAGCAGCAGTGGGCGTGGAGATTGCTGAACAAATCACCGACGTGTTGAGCAACGGTATCATCCGCAACGCGGTGAATATGCCGTCGATCGACAGCGCGGCGTTGAAAGTCCTCGGACCCTATCTCGATCTCGGCGCGAAACTCGGCACGTTGGTGCAACAGATCGCGCCTGCTCAAATCAGGTCCCTCCAGATCACCTATTGGGGGAAGATTATCGACCTCGATGCTAATGCCGTCACTCGTGCCATTCAACGGGGTTGGTTACGTCGGATTAGTGGTGAGGATGTGAATGAGGTAAATGCGCCGTATCTGCTAAAACGCCTCGGAGTAGAGGTCGAAGTGACCAAATCCAACTCTGATGTGGACTACACCGAGCTCATCGAAGTTCGTGCGATTGATGCGGACGGTAATAAACACTCAGCGATCGGAACGTTACTGGGTAAATCACAACAACCCCGTGTCGTGGGCATCAACGACCGAGAAGTTGAGGTTATCGCAGACGGTAAATTGTTGGTATTAGAGAATTTAGATCTTCCCGGCATGGTGGGTGAGATCGGCACATTGCTCGGTCGCACCGAGGTGAATATTGCCGATATGTCACTGAGCCGACTTGTCCCAGGTGAGACCGCGTATATGGTGGTGCGGGTCGACAGCGAGCCGACGAACGAGGCTCGCGCTGAGATCAAAGATCATCCTAAGATCAAACTCGCCAAATTCGTGCAGCTCTAATTTTCGCCCGTCATGTTTCTCCCCCTTCTCGCCACCTTTGTTCTCAGCTACGTGCTGGGTGCGGTGCCGTTTGGCTACCTCGTGGCCAAGGCGAAGGGCGTGAATATCATGGAGGAGGGGAGCAAAAATCCCGGCGCGACCAATGTGAAACGCGTGGTGGGCAAGGGAGCGGGAAACTTGGTTTTCCTGCTGGATTTCCTGAAAGGGTTTCTCGCCGTCGTATTTGCCGGACCTATCGCCGGAATGCTGACGGGCGTCCCGTTTGCTGAGTTCTCCGCAGGTGAGATCGACAAGGTCGTGGCTCTGGTGGCGGCCGTGCTCGGACATTCATTCTCGGTTTTCCTTA
>JABIRI010000264.1 GCA_018667915.1 Opitutaceae bacterium
GAGCCGTGCCTGCAACCACGTAATCCGCACCGCCAACTCCAACGGCAAATCTTCATTGGGCGCATCCTCCGTCATGATCCGATTCACGCGCGCATAAGCTTCATCCACCCGGCCCTCTGCCTGCAAAGCCCGCGTCAGATTCCACTCGGCCTGCCATCGATTAATAACATCAAGACGATCATCGCTCATCAGTGCATCAATCCGACTCGCCGCCTCCGTCAGTTGACGATCGCGAATTCTAGAAAGGACTTCCTGGAACACTAAATCCCCCGGATCCACCCCCGCCACCGGTTCATCCAGGGCTGCCGCATAAGCATCGGCAGCACTGCGGTAGTCTCCGCCCCGAAAAAACGCATCTGCTTGTAAAACACCTAATTGTGCACGAATTGAAGCCTCGAATTCGCCCAATTCCCGCCGAGCCTGTCCGGCATAACCGGCTGCCGCCCGATAGCGTTCATCCTGCCACGCCGCACTCACCAGAATTCCCAAGGCTACCGTGCGCAAATCGGAGCCCGGAAATCGCTCCAATAACGCCAAAGCATCACGCGTCGCTTCGCCCGGCGTGCTCGCCAGCTCGGCTCTAAACAAGATCAAGTCCTCCTCAATCGGGTGACGGGTTTCTGCTCCCAGCAATTGGCTCAACCGTCCTCGCAATTCGTCCCGCGTCTCCGCCTCCGGCGAAGCGTTGGCTAACATCCGCAGCGCGATCCGCTGTTTGTCGCGATTCGCCCCCTCCGCTAGCAATCGATACAATGCATTACGACCCAGCCCATCCTGTCCTCCCGCAATTATCCCTAACAACAGCCGTAGATCGTCGCGCTGCACACGTTCGGCGGGTGGCAGATTCAGGAGCTGATTTTGCAAAAACGTCACCGCTTCCGGCCCCCGCCCAAGCGCCGCCAACACCGCTGCGTAGCGCTTGGCTGCGTCGAACCCCACCTGCTCTCCGGCATACTCTTCCATTCGCCGCAACAGCGTCGCCGCCTGCGCTTCCGTAGGCTCCGTTTCACGCCAACTCGTCCGTAAATCAGCCAGCTCAAATCGCGCGCGTTGCAACCCCGAGGTGGCCGCACCAATCGCCGCCGCAAAACGTTCACGCGCTTCCGTAAAATCTTCCCGCTCGTGGGCCAACGCGCCGGCCAGATAATGATACCAAGACTGTTCGTTTGCCGGTAATAACGCTACGTCCACTTGCTCCAGCTGCTCTTCCGCCGTCACCAAATCATCTTGCGCATAAGCCACCAATCCCGCCCGTAATTGAGCCCGAGTGGCGATCGGATTGCTCAATTGGCTCAACGCTGCACTCGCCTCACTCGGCCGACTATCCTCCAGCAAGGTAATCGTCCAATTCAGCAACAATTCATCGCGCCGATCAGCATCGTTAGTCTCAGCCAACAACGACTCCCATAAACCGGCCGCCACCGACGAAAAACCTAGCTCCATTGCCCGACGGGCCGCCCCTTCCCGACGAATCAAATCTCCCGACTCCTCCTGCGCTGAGGCACCATCCATGAAAGGTACGACCGAAGGTTGAGCCCCAAGGACTCCTCCCATCATCGTCACCAAACCAACCAAAATTACCGCGCGCGAGCGTCTGAGCATCACCACTAACATGAGCGGCCCGTGTGCGGTGGCAAGATTCCGGACCAAAAAATCATACTCGTTCTCGTTATCGTTCTCGAAACCAGTAGACGCACGGCGAACCGAGCAACCCACCTCCCTCCTTACAGCTTTCGTGTATTTAGTGTGTTTCGTGGTTAACTTCGCCCCACCTCGGCGGGTCTTAAACTTTCTCCAACTCTTTCTCGAAATCTGTCGGTCCACGGCTCAATCATAATTCGATATTCAACCTTCGGCCTGGTCGTTTACAGCCAGCCCCTCCGCGTATGACCGTCGCCGACAACGAACAGACCCTCCTCGACGAATTCCATTTCATCGAAAATCCGCAAGAACGCCTCGGCGCCATCGTCGACGCGACCCGCCAACTCCCTCACTTTCCGGAAGCCGACCGCTCCGACGACAATCATGTCAAAGGCTGCACGTCCCAAGTCTGGCTTGTCGCCGAAAACGACGGCGACGTTTGGCAGTTTAAATCCGACTGCGATTCCCCCCTCGTGCGTGCCCTCGTCCACCTCCTCTGCCGATGCTTTGACGGCGTGAGTGCCGAAGAAGCCAAAACCGTCGAAATTACCGTCCTCGATCAACTCGGCGTGACCCGCAACCTCACCCCCACCCGCCTCAACGGCCTAGCCGCCGTCCGCGCCCGCATCGCCACCCTGGCCTCTCGCACGACGGGAAACCTAAACGACTGATCTCTAGCCTTCCCCCCGACATCGGGCGGGTTTTGCGCTATAATCATAACATCATTCTGTAAAAGGTTCCTGCTCGCACTGTTGGCGACTCGTGTGGCATTGAATTAACCATGTCTGGCGCTACCATTACCCTCATCGTCCTCGCCGCCGTAGCCCTGATCGCCGTCTTTTGGGCGATCGGTATCTACAACGGCCTCGTGAAGCTCCGCAATCGCTTCAAGAATGCCTTCGCCCAGATCGATGTGCAACTAAAGCGTCGTTACGACCTTATCCCCAATCTCGTCGAGACGGCCAAAGGATATCTGTCGCACGAACGCGAGACCTTGGAAGCGGTCGTCAAGGCCCGCAATATCGCGGCCTCCGCCGCTGAGGCCGCCGCCGCCAATCCCGCCTCGGCCAATAATATGAAAAGCCTCATGTCCGCCGAAACCGGACTCACCGGCGCCCTCTCCCGACTCATGGTCGTCTCGGAACAATACCCCGACCTGAAGGCCAATGAAAACATGGCTCAGCTCACCGAGGAACTCACCTCCACCGAGAACAAAGTCTCTTTCGCCCGCCAAGCTTACAACGACGCCGTCACGACGTATAACACCCGTCGTGAGGTTTTCCCCGCCGTTGTTTTAGCCGGCGCCATGGGATTCCAGCCCGCCGAACTTTTCAAAGTGGAAGACCCCACCGAGCGCAACGCTCCCAAGGTCGATTTCTCCTCGTGATCACCTGAGGCCCATCGGTCTCGGGCTCCTTGAACCCTTTCGTATATGGACTTCTTCGAAGCCCAGGCTCAGTCTCAAAAACGCACGGGGCGCCTGATCGTTTTATTCGGCTTCGCGGTGGTCGGCACGGTCCTGGCCGGTTACGGGGCCGCGTTACTCATCCAAGGTGGCCTGCGTCACAGCGGGACGAACAACGGGAATATGGGACCGTTGCTGGGGCCAATTTGGCAACCCAAGCTGTTCTACACGCTTACCGGACTGACCCTAGGCTTGATCGGTATTTCGGCTCTCACCAAATGGATTTCCTTTCGCGAAGGCGGCTCGGCAGTTGCTCGGATGCTAGGCGGCCAAAAGGTCCATCCTGGCACGAAAGATTTGGCGGAGCGCCAGCTGCTCAACGTGGTCGAAGAAATGGCCATCGCTTCCGGCACTCCGGTGCCCGCTACCTTCATCTTGCCGGACGACAAATCGATCAATGCGTTCGCCGCCGGGCTCAACACCCATGACGCAGCAGTAGCCGTTACCCGCGGCACCCTCGATGTCATGAGCCGAGACGAACTTCAGGCTATTATCGGCCACGAATTCAGCCATATCCTCAACGGAGACATGCGACTGAATCTTCGTCTGGCTTCCATCGTCTTCGGTATCCTTTTCATCGGACTCATCGGACAAGGCATGATCCGCGGCATGAGCCGCATGCGAATTCGGAACAGTCGCGGCAGCAAAAAAGGCGGCGGTGGCGTTCTAATCTATCTGGCGATCGCCGCAGCCACCACGATCGTCGGCTACATGGGCTACTTTTTCGGCCGCCTCATTCAGTCGGCCGTTTCACGGCAACGAGAATTCCTGGCCGACGCGTCGGCCGTGCAGTTCACCCGCAATCCTGACGCGATGTCCGGCGTCTTAAAAAAGATCGGCGGACAGCATGAATCCCCCGAACTCGCATCGCCCAAAGCCGGCCAGATCAACCACTGCTTTTTCTCCCAAGCGTTCGTATCCCGTTTGAGCGGACTCGCCACTCACCCGCCTCTCGATGCGCGTATTCGGGCGATCGATCCAAATTTTGACGGCCAGTTCACACGGCCCAAACCTGCACCGCCGCGCCCGCCCGAGCTACCTAAAAAGGCGGCCCCAATTCCGGGGAACATCCAGGACCTCTTGACGCCTTCCATCGATCGCCTACTCGATCCCGCTGGACTGTTGGCAACCATCGGCGTGCTGGATGCGAGCGGGATCGATCACGCCCAAAAATTACTCGCTCAAATAGGCGACGAATTCCGCGAGGCGGCCCAATCCGCCAAGCAGGCTGAACCCTTGGTCTACGCGATGCTGCTCGATACAAATCCCGAGGTCAGGGCTCAACAGCTGGCATTACTGGATTCAAATACGGCAACCACCGCCGCCTCGTATTTTGAAAAACTACGAGGCCAACCCGTCGAAGTCCGACTGCCATTGATCCAACTGACCCTGGTCGGGTTGCGAGAGTTGGATACCGCGGGTCAGGCTCATCTCAAGTTAAGGATGAAACAATTGGCCGAATCCGACGGAGAAATTAACTCCTTCGAATACGCGCTCCAACGCGTGATAAGTCACGGACTCGAAGTCGCAAATTCTCCATCCAAAAACTTGGGGAGCAAAATCTACTCGTTCGGCGCTGTGGGGCATTCCACCAGCATCCTTCTCTCCGCCCTAGCTCATGCCGGCACGACGAATTCTGAAAACGCCGCGGCCGCCTTCGAATCTAGCCGCGCGCAAATTCCCCTGATGAAATCGGTGGTGCTGAAATTCGTAAAAACCGAGGACATCGATCTGGAAAAACTAGACGGGGCACTCAATCAATTGGCCACGGCAGCTCCACCGATCAAAGAACGCATAATTGCCGCGGCTTGCGCCGTCATTGTGCACGACGGATCGGCCCTGATTTCAGAACTAGAGCTTCTCCGCGCCACCTGCGCCGCCCTCGATGTCCCCATGCCGCCCATTGCGCGCGGTGCGCGCGATGGTGCCAAGTAACAAGTAGCCAGTATCAAGAAATTCAGTGCTTCTCGATGCCGCACCAACGCCCTACATTTCGCGTTTTTTCTCTTTACTCATTATCTTTATCTTTCTCCTCAGGCTGACGGTTTCCGTGTATTCCTTGGGCAAACAAAACCTACCACTCAAACTTGGCGTGCTCTGCGGCCTCCGTGTCTAAGAAATCATGCCGCTCAACCTCTGCCTCCAAATTTTCTCCACCTTGGTGGCCTTCGTGGTCTTCGGTAAAACTCCGGCCCGGCGGGAATCTATTTCAGCATTTCAGATTTTCTGCGTTTAAACCCCTTGCTCTACGACGCCCACAACCACCTCCAATTCGAGGAGCTCACCCCACACCTCGAGACAATCGCCCATGACCTCGCGGCGATCAACCTCGGTGGCGCCGTCGTCAATGGCACCCACCCCAACGATTGGGATGACGTTGTCGCCCTCGCCGAGCGGTTCTCCTGGGTTACCCCCAGTTTCGGAATTCACCCCTGGGACGTCGCCGTCCGTCCGGACGACTGGCAGCTCCGATTCATTCACTACCTCGAAGCCCACCCTCACGCCCACGTTGGCGAGATCGGCCTCGACCGCTGGATCCTCGAACCCGGCCGCGACAATGATCCCATGCTGGACGGTGTGCCCCCCGCTCCCATCGAAGAACAGATGAAGGTCTGCGCCTGGCAACTGCGCTGGGCGGCCGACCACAACCGCGCCGCCACCATTCACTGCGTTCGCGCCTGGGGACCGCTCCTCGAGGTCTTAAGGTCCACACCCTTGCCCGAGCGCGGATTCCTCCTCCACGCCTACGGCGGATCTCCCGAACAGGTCGCAGAATTCACCAAGCTCGGAGCCTATTTTTCCTACAACACCTCCCTGATCGATCCGCGAAAAACCCGCCAACGCAGAGCCTTCCAAGTCGTCCCCACCGACCGCCTTCTCGTCGAAACCGACGCCCCCGCTTTTCCGCCACCGGACCCAATCTACACCCTCCCCAACCAAAAGCCCGGCACCTGGCAAAACCACCCCGCCAACCTAGCCATGGCCTACGCAGATTTGGCTCGTCTACGCGGTGAAGAGCCGACCTCCCTTGAGGCCAATGTAGCAGAGAACTTTAAGCGGCTGATTGCCTAGATCTTGTCCAAGGCTGCGCATGAGTAGGATCAGCCTTGGCTGAATATCCCCTCTTCGCCTAATCTCTAAGTTAGTCGATCGGCCTCGCCGCTCGACCGAAGCCTCTCCCCAAGGCTCCACGTTCTTTGCTGCTTACAGCATCAGCCTCCAACCCGTCTGCCCCATAGACAAACTATCCCCCCATATCATGGTCGCTCAAAAGCCAAAATATCCGGGTATCCGGATCACCACCAACGGTAATCAACTCGTGGCTTCCTACACCGAAGCACGCATTGCCGAGGCCGGGATTTATTATCCCATCACTCCTTCCACCGAGATGGGCGAAATGTTCGAATTCGCCCGCGCCAAAGGACAGCTCAATGTCTTTGGCCGCCCCACCCTCGCCATCGAAACCGAGGGTGAGCACGCCGCCCAAGGCGGTGCCATCGCCACCTCGGTCACCGGCAAACGCACCGTCAACTTCACCTCCGGCCAAGGCATCGTTTACGGCATCGAGCAATACTACCACGCTCCCGGCAAACTCAGCACCATGGTGCTCGAGGTCGGCGCCCGCGCTCTCACCAAACACGCCCTTAATGTCCACTGTGGCCACGACGACATCTATGCCGCACTCGATACCGGCTGGATCATGCTCTTCGCCAAAGACGCTCAACAGGCCGCCGACCAAGCGCTCGTGCTGCGCCGCGTGACCGAGCAATCGCTCACCCCGGGCATGAACATCCAAGATGGTTTTCTTACCACCCACCTCGAGCGCACCTTCCTCAAGCACGAATCCGAACTGCTCCGCGAATTCCTCGGTTCTCCCGACGACATCATCGAATGCCCGACCGAGGCCCAAAAGGTCCTCTTCGGCCCTACCCGTCGCCGTATCCCCAAGGTCATTGATCTCACCAACCCGGCCCTGATCGGACCTGTCCAAAATCAGGAGCACTACATGAATGGCGTCGTCGCTCGCCGCAACAACTTCGCCGAGCCCATCCTCGGAATGCTCGAGGCCGCATGGAACGATTTCGGCGATCTCACCGGACGCTACTACGGTCCCGTCACCGAATACCGCAACGACGACGCCGATGTTACGTTTGTCTCGCTCGGCTCTGCCGCCGAAAACATCGAGGCCGCCGTGGATCACCTCCGCGAAACCCGCGGTGCAAAGGTCGGCTCCGTCCACGTCAATGTCATCCGCCCTTTCCCGCAAACCGCCATCGTCAACGCCCTCAAGGGCAAGAAATCCGTCATCATCATCGAGCGCACCGACGAACCGCTCGCCGGCGACAACCCACTCGCTCGTGAAGTTCGCGCCGCGCTCACCAAGGCTTACATCCATCCCGGCTTCCCCCACCGCAAGGGCCTGCCCGTCATCGAACAACACGAGGTGCCACGCAACTTTGCCGGCTGCTACGGCATGGGTTCCCGCGATTTTCGTCCCGAACACGTCATCGGCGCCTACGAATTTGTCGCCGAAAACCGCCCCCGCAAAGACGGCAAGACCGCCGCCTCCGGAGTCACCTTTTTTAACCTCGGCGTCGACCACCCTTACTCCGTTTGCGCCGACGAAACGCCCTCACTCCTACCCGACCAAGCCATCGCCGTGCGTCTGCACTCCATCGGCGGTTGGGGCATGATCACGACCGGCAAAAACCTCGCGGAAATCATCGGCGAGCTGGGCACCTATGTTGCCGAGCGCGACAACGTCCTCGACGAACAGGGCAACCCCAAGGAGGTCGTTCACGTTTCGGCCAATCCCAAATACGGCTCCGAGAAAAAGGGTTCGCCCACATCCTACTTCCTCACCGCCGCGCCCGAACGTGTCCGCGTCAATTGCGACCTGAAACACGTGAACGTCGTGCTCTGCTGCGACCCGAAAGCCTTCACGCACATCAACCCACTCGACGGTCTGGTCGAAGGCGGCGCGTTTGTCTGGGAGTCCGCCGAATCCCCCGCCGAGGCCTGGCAACGTATTCCTAAAAAGTATCGGGAGGAGATCATCGCGAAGAAGATCCGCATCTTCATTCTCCCCGGTTTCAACATCGCCAAAGGCGCAACAGACCGCCCCGAACTTCAACTGCGCATGCAGGGCAACAGTTTCCTCGGCGCGTTCTTCAAAGTCTCCCCGTTCCTCGAAAACTTCAGTATCACCGAAGAACATTTCAAGAACGTCGTGCTCGCCCAATATAACAAGAAATTCGGCAAGTTTGGTGACGCCGTCGTGAACTCCAACATGGAGGTCATGGCTCAAGGCGGCACCCTCATCCAAGAGGTTCCCCACGGCGATATCGATGCTCCTGACACGTCTTCTATGCGTGGCACCTTGCTACTGCCCACCAACTCCGATTGCGGTGGTGGTGGATGCGGTCACTCCACTTCGGCGGACCAGCCGGAAGGGTTGCCCATGTATAAGACCGATACCTTCGACAACGAATACCGCGCCGGTCTCGGCTACGACCAACCTGCCTCGCCCCTCGCCGCTGTCGGTGTGATGGCCGCCGCCACCGGCTCCACGACGTCGAAATACGGTTCCCGCCGCGAGACGCCTAAATACTTCGCCGAGAACTGCACCCAGTGCATGGAGTGTATCACCTCCTGCCCCGACACCGCGCTCCCCAACAGCGCGCACGATCTGCAGACGTTGCTCGCCACGGCGGTCGACAACTATGTGACCGACGCCGATCAACGCGCCGCCATTCATGCCGCCGTGCCGAACATCGACGAAGCGATTCGCGAGAGAATGTTGAGCAACGCCAAGGCCAAGGAAGGCGACACCGTGCGCGAGCTCGTCATGAGTATCGTCAAGGAGACGCCAACCATCAATCAGGACGCTGCCCTCGAGCTCGATGGTATCCTCAACATCCTGCCTCTCTCCTACCTCAAGGTTCCCGCGGTCTTCCTCTCGCTCGAGCGCAAGGAAAAGGGCGCCGGCGGCATCTTCTCCATCTTCGTTTCCGATCTCTGCAAAGGCTGCGGCCTCTGCGTCGAGGAGTGCGGCGATCACGATGCGCTGCGCATGGTGGAAGATACCGAGGACTATAACGCCGAACTTATTTCCGCCACCGCGTTCATGCGCCTGCTGCCCGATACCGACCAAAAATATCTCGGTAAATACGACGACGCGGTCCCCGAAAAGTCCCGCCCTGCCGCCCTGCGAAATCACATGATGGTGAACCGCAATTATGATGCCCTCACGTCCGGCGACGGTGCCTGCGCCGGCTGTGGTGAGAAGCCCGTATTGCACTCCCTCGCTTCGGTGACCGAGGCCTACATGCGACCAATCTTCCACGCCAAGGCCGATCGACTGACCGAAAAGATGGGTAAGCTCAAACGCGAAGGGACTACATTCCTCACCAAACTCGCGCAAGAAGATCCCCAGTCCTACACGATCTGGAAACGCATGGTCGCCCACATCATCATGGGACTCGGGGGCGACTCCGACGCCGATACCGACGCCCGCCTCGCCGAACGCGGTGAGATCACCGATCAAGAGTGCGTCAACGCCATCTGCGAAGTCCTCAAGCTCGAAGCCTTCAATCACAAGATCCTTCGTTCCCTCGACGGACGCTTGGAGAACGGCATGTCCGTCATGGCCATGGGCGCCCACACTGGGTGTAACACCGTCTACGGCTCCACTCCGCCCAACAACCCACATCCTTACCCGTGGCTCAACTCCCTCTTCCAAGACGGTGCCACCATCAGCTGGATGATGGGCGAAACCTTCATGACCGACAACGCCCGCCACTCCATCGTGCCGGAGCGTTTGGTCGATCACCTCTTCGATGGTGACGCAATGGACGAGGCCCGCTACTTCGAATACACCCACTTCACCGATGCCTTGATGACCGATCAGGAAATCAAGGAACTACCCAAAGTATGGTGCGTCGGTGGCGACGGCGGCATGGGAGACATTGGATTCCAAAACGTATCCAAGGTCATCCTTCAGAATCGCCCCAACGTAAACCTGCTCATGCTCGACACCCAGGTGTATTCCAACACCGGCGGGCAGAATTCCGACCACAGTCCGATGACCGGTGGTTTTGACATGAACCAAGCCGGCGCGGCCTCCCAAGGAAAGCTCAACGAGATGAAAAATATCGCCGAGTGTTTCCTCAATGGCCACGGCTCACCCTTCCTCGCACAGGTATCCATGGCCGATTCAGCCAAGCTCTTCACCACGATGCTCACCGCCCTCGAATACCGCGGCACGTCGTTCTTCCAGAGCTACACCACCTGCCAACCCGAACACGGCGTGGCCGACAACATGGCGACCAAACAAGCCGAACGGGTGCGCGAAAGCCGCTGTCTGCCGGAGTTTGTTTTCGATCCGCAGTTGGGTGAATCCTACACCGAGGCGCTCAGCCTCAAGGGCAACAAGAACCCTGACCGCGACTGGTGGCAGACCAAGTATAGCGATACGGACGAGAAGTATGCCTACACCATTGCCCACTGGGCCTGCACCGAAGCGCGCTTCCGCCAACACATCAAAAAGGCGAAGCCTGAAGAGATCGAAAAGATGGAGCACCTCGAAGATGTGCTGATCCGCGTTACGCAGCAGGACATCGTCAACCGACGTTACAACAATCCCGAGAGCCGCGCCTACATTCCCGACTTCGGCGTCTACATCAAATACGACGCCGGCAACGGAAAGCACATCCCCATGAAGATGAGTCGCCAAATGGTCCTCTTCAACGTGGAGCGCCGCAAAGCCTGGCGCATGCTGCAAAGCCACTCCGGCGTAGTGAATAAGGACTACGTCGCCCAAAAAGAGCTTCTCGCCAAAGTCGACCAAGGCGAGATCAGCATCGAGGACCTCAAAGCGAAAGGCCCGGCGCTCTTCGCCGAAGCAACGTCGGTTTAAAGCGCCGCTACCCTTCTTATTTGCAACGGCTGATCCCCGCGGGGGCGTAACTTCGGGGTCATGTCGTTAAAACGTAAACGCAGGTTCGCGCAGCGAGCCGAAGTTACGTTTTCCGACGCGACCCCTGCCCTGTTCAAACGCCAAACATTTCGATCCTCGCCGTCGAACCACAGTGACGCATGCAAACGAGCGAATTGATACATCAACTCTCGTTCGCCGAATCCAGCGAGTTCCCCTTGGGCATCTCTTTGATATAGAGATCACGTTTGGGGTATGGAATCTCCACGCCGTTCTTGGCGAACGCCTGATAAACAGCACCGTAAAGTTGGTGCAGAATGCGACCGCGGTCTCCCGGGTTCACAATCCAGACCATGAGCTCAAAATCCAAACTCGAATCTCCGAATCCGCGGAACCGCACCACTGGGAGCGGGGCTTCGCACAACTCTTTTTCTTCGGCCGCCACCTCCAAAAGGATTTTTTGAACCAGATCGATATCACTACCGTAGGCACATCCGATCTTCGCGCGAATCCGTGAGCGCGTGCTCGGCCCCGCCGACTCGTTGATGATCTTAGTGTTCCCCATCACCGAGTTAGGAATGGTGATCTCGATGTGGTCACGAGTCAGGATTCGCGTGCTGCGCAATCCAATATTGGTGACCTCGCCGCGTTCCCCGGTCTCCAACACCACGTAGTCTTTGATTTTGTAGGGGGCGTCCGCCATGATGAGGACACCCGCCAACAAGTTCGCGAGGGTATCCTTAGCCGCAAAACCCACGGCGATACCGATGATACCCGCCGAGGCGAGCCACGCCGTCATGTCCACATTCCATGATGAAAAAATGGAGTAGATCGACAGTCCAATAATGGTGAGGAACGCCACATTCTCAAAGAGCGGCAGCGTTTGGCTGTGCAGCACTACGAACCGTTTTTCGTTCGCCGCCATCTGACGCAAAACCAGCCGTGAGAAACGCACGCCGAACATTGTCCAAACAATCAACAAGGCGGTGTAGATCAGGGGAAACACCCGGCCGTGCAATTCTTCCGGCATCTCGAGCACGCTCGAAGCCGTCGACAGCCCATACACCAGCACGGAATAAAACACCGGCTTGTGCAAAATCTCGAGTAAGTGGTCGTCAAACTCGCCCTCCGTCTTAGCGACCAGTCGTTTGACAAATACCACCACTCCGCGGTCCACCACCCAGGCGACAACATACGCCAAGAACATCACGATCCCAGCGAGCACATACGGGTAATCCACCAGTTTATCAGTAAGCGAACTCAAATAATCCATCGGGGTATCCATTTTGGGTGAGCAGCAGCATCAAGTTGTCGCTCAAAAACGCAACGGGTTTGTCAGCGCCCATGACGGATAAAATTCGCGCAAAAGCGGTCGCTACTTCGGCCGAAATTCGTTTGCTGAGCTTGTCTCACCAACAAAGTTTATCCCTCAACTATCATGCCTTTCTATTCTGTTCTCGCCGTCACCCCCGTCACCGAATCCTGGATCGCGGACTACATCCCTGCCGCCGGAGCCTTGGTCGCTAAACATGGAGGGAGGTATCTGGCCCGCACCGCGAATCATCAGACCTTGGAAGGAGACGGACAGTTGGCGGCGCTCCGGGTCGTCATCGAATGGCCATCTAAAGAAGCCGCTCACGCGTTCATGAATGACCCCGATTATGAGCCCCAACTTCAAGCGCGCACCGACGGTTCCCTCAGCCACCACGTCTTGATCGAAGGCAAAGACGACATGGCGAACTGATCTGGTCCGGCGCCAATTCGACCGCAAGTTTCCTGATTAATTCAACCCGTAAGGTATGGGGAAAATCACTTCGCTCTTTGCTTGGAAGGTAGCCAACGCGACCGACGCCCGCGTCGATCGCGCGGGTCTTCTGCGCGGACTCGGTATAGATCCCACCGCGCCGATCGACCGGGGGGTGATGCTGGAAGATAACGCCTATTATCAATTTCTGGGAGAAGCTGCGCGACTCGACCCGGATGGAGCTACCCTGCCGCTGCGCACCGGCGCTTCCATGCGATTGGATGAATACGGCGCCTGGGGCCTCGCTTGGAAATCCGCCCAGTCACTCCGAGAGTCCATGCAGCGCCCCGAACGTTATGCGCGTATGCTCACCAACGTAACGACTTACGAGTTGGAGGAGACTCCGGGCGATGCATTTTTCTACTTACATCGGGCAGGTAAGCGTTCCCTTGGACTCCGGCTTTCCAATGAAGCATCAATCGCCAGCGCCTTCAGCCTCGGGTTACAGGTTTCGACCCGACCCTTTCAACCGCGAGCGGTGTTTTTCAAACACCACGGACCGGGTTCAGCCGAAAGCCACGAAAAGCACTTTGGCTGCCCGGTGCATTTCGGCGCGGACAAGGACGCCCTCTTGCTTCCCGTCGATGCACTGGATCGTCCCAACAAGCTTGGCGATCCAGACATGGCTAAATTCTTCGA
>JABIRI010000164.1 GCA_018667915.1 Opitutaceae bacterium
CCACCTCCGCCGCCCTGGCCGCGCGCAGTGGTTTTGAGCAGTTGTCCAAAAAAGGTTGGGCCGCCCGCGCCAAGATCGTCGAGATCGTGAAAACGATGTGCGAAGACCACGCCGAGCGTTGGGGCACGATCGAGTTTAATGAGACCAAGATCGGTCGCCTCGACCACAAGATTGAAAAAATGCAGGGCATCAAGAATGTGCTCGGCACCGAGTATCTCACGCCGACCGGCATGAGCGGTGATGCGGGCATCACCATGGATGAGGCCGCGCCGTTTGGCGTGGTCGGTTCGATCCTTCCGGTGACCCACTCCGTGCCGACCATGGCGGGCAATATCGTCAATATGGTCGCGGCCGGGAATACGGTCGTATTCAACCCGCACCCGGGAGGCGCAGCCTGCGCCGCCATGGCGATTCACGAGTTCAATGAGGCGATCAAAGCCGAACTTGGTATCACCAATCTGGTTACAACCGTCGAGAAGCCGTCCCTCGAATCGTTCAATGAGTTGTGTGCGTCCGCCGAGGTCGACTTGCTCTGCATCACCGGCGGCCCCGCCGTGGTCGATGCGGCGATGAAGACCGGCAAGCGCGCCATCTGCGCCGGACCGGGTAATCCCCCCGTCGTCATCGACGACTGTAGCGCGCTCGACTACCGCAAGGTGGCCCGCGACATCATTTTCGGCGGCGGCTACGACAATAATCTCCTGTGCATCGGTGAGAAACAGGTCTTCGCCGTCGGGTCGGCCTACGAGAAGTCACTTGCCGCGTTCCAGCAGGAAGGTGCCTTGTTGCTCAACTCCCGCCAGGTTGAAGCGATTAAAAAAGAGGTGTTCACCTTCCGTCCTGATGATGGCGGCTGTTCGCATCCCGTGCTCAATCGCAAATATGTCGGCGCTTCCGCCGCCAAGCTTGCGGCTATTGCCGGTCTCACGATCGACCCGAAGGTCGACATGCTCATCGCTGAAACCGAAGCCGACGATCTCCTGGTCGTCGAAGAGCAAATGATGCCGCTCCTGCCCATCGTGCGTTCGGCTAATTTCGAGGCTGCGGTCGACGCGGCCAAGGCCTCCGAGCACGGCTACAAGCATTCGGCCATGATCCACACCATGAACGTGGCCCGCATGACACACATGGCCCGCGCCATGGATACGACCATCTTCGTCAAAAACGGTCCCTGCGTTGCCGGTCTCGGTTTGGGCGGAGAGGGCTACATCAGCTTCTCGATCGCCACCACGACCGGGGAGGGGATTACGACGCCTCGCACCTTCACGCGTTTCCGCCGCTGCACGCTGGTGGATAACCTCAACATCATCTGATCGGAGCCCTCCGTTAAATCACGATGATACTCGCCCGAATCGATGGACATGCGACTTCCAGTTTTTGTGACCCCAGTCTCAAAGGCCAGACGATCGTGCTGTGCACCCCGGTCGATGAAAAGGGGCGAAGCACCGGGGCGCCTCTCGCCGCGCTCGATCCTTTGGGCGCCGGTCGGCACGCCGTGGTTTTTATCACCACAGACGGCTCGTTTACCCAGAAAACCACCGGGCACGACGATTCTCCCATCCGCAACGAAGTTATCGGTTTAGTCGACGCATCATGAAGATAGGAACCGTCATCGGATCAGTCACTTTCAACGCTCTTGCTCCGCAATTCAAAGGCGGGAATTGGTTGATGGTAAGCCCTATGGGCACCGAGGAACTGACCGGAAAACGTGAATTCGGTCAGGCTTCGACGCCCGTGGTTTATGACCGTTTGGGCGCTGGGGTGGGCGATAAGATTCTCTACGTGGAAGGGGCGGAAGCGACTCAACCGTTTCCTTATCCCACGCCGCTGGACGCCATCAACGTCGCCTTGCTCGACACCTTTCAGTTTCAACCGCCGGCCTAGTTTGGTTTCGGCATAATTATCCTTCCCCTCCCGCAAACCTATTTACCATGAGTAAGCTCTATACCGCCAAGGATCTCGAATTGTTGATCAAGCAAGGCCAGTGCCTCGATCAAGTGCCCGCCGATGCCAAACTCACGCCGATGGCGCGCGATCTGATGCGTAAGCACCGTCGCAGCGCGCCCGCGAAGGCCGCCGCTCAGGCCGCACCTGTTACCGCGGCGAGTAAGCACGTCATGATTCACGATCCGGTTTTGCCCAACGCTGTCTACGAGTGGAAACCCGGTGGGGATCCTAAGACGGCCGCTGAGATCGAGCGCTTCTTTTATTCCAAAGAGATCCAGGCCCTCAAGCAGCGCATTTGCCAGATTGGCGAGCGCATCTGGAACAAGGGTTATGTCGATGGTAATGGCGGCAACATCACGGTCCGGGTGGGCGACAACCTCGTGCTTTGCACCCCGACTCTGATCTCCAAGGGATTCATGAACGCGGACGATATTTGTATGGTCGATTTGGACGGCAACCAAGTTGCCGGCACGCGCCCGCGCACGTCTGAGGTGAATACCCACTTGGGGATCATTAAGGCCGAACCCAAGGCCAAATCCTGCGTTCACGCCCATCCGGTTTACGCTACGGCATTCGCGGTGGCCGGGGTGGTGCCACCATCCTGTTTGATCCCAGAACCCGAAGTGTTCCTGGGTGAGATTGGATTCGCCAGCTACCAGACTCCCGGCACTCCCGAAAACGCCAAAGAGGTCGGAGCCTTGGCCAAGCGCCACCAATCCATCCTTATGCAAAATCACGGTGTGATCTGTTGGGGCAACGACGTCGAGGACGCCTACTGGAAGATGGAAAACACCGACGCCTTTTGCCAGACGGTTTCAATCTCCATGCAGATCGGTGGACCCAAGTCCTACAGCCCGGACAAGCTTAAGGATCTCATTACCATCCGTAAAAAGCTCGGCATGCCCGATCACCGCCTGGAAGAGCTCAAGGAGTGTAAACTTTGCGACGCCGGTGAAATCACCGTGAACACTAAACCTGCGGGTGGTGATTGCTCGTGCCAGATTCCCGCCGCTGGTGGCGATGTTGATGAAGCCCTGGTCCAGAAAATTACGGATCAAATCATGGCTAAGCTCAGCTAAACTCATTGAGACAAATTAAATGAATTCTTTCTCTGCCAAGAAGACGCCCATCCGCGTGGCCGTTACCGGTGCCGCGGGTAATATCGGTTATGCGCTACTCTTTCGTATCGCGTCCGGCCAGATGTTTGGCGCCGATCAACCGGTCGCGTTGAACCTCATCGAAATCGAACCGGGTATGGCTCCTCTCAAGGGTGTCGCGATGGAGCTTGATGACGGTGCGTTTCCTCTACTGACCGAGGTCGTCCAGACCTCGGATTTGAATGTCGGATTCAAGGATGTCGACTGGGCGCTACTGGTGGGTTCGGTGCCCCGTAAGCAAGGCATGGAGCGGGCCGATTTGCTCGGCATCAATGGTAAGGTTTTTGTCGGCCAAGGTCGGGCAATCAATGACAACGCCAAACCGAGTGTGCGGGTCCTGGTAGTAGGAAATCCTTGTAATACCAACGCGCTTATCGCGATGAAGAGTGCTCCGGATATCCCCAACGAACAATTTTTTGCGATGACGCGTCTCGACGAAAATCGAGCCAAAACTCAACTCGCTCAAAAGGCAGGTGTGCCGGTCGCGCAAGTTACCGAACTTTGCGTCTGGGGTAATCACAGCCCCACGATGTATCCGGATTTTGAGAACGCTAAGATCAATCGCAGCCCGGCAAACTCCGTCATTCTGGATCAGAGTTGGTTGCGCGATACATTCGTTCCCACCGTCGGTCAACGCGGCAAGGCGATTATTGATGCCCGTGGAGCATCCTCGGCGGCTTCGGCGGCCAACGCGGTGGTGGATACGGTGCGCGATCTTTTGCAGCCGACCCGCGGAGACCTGCACAGCGTTTGTGTGGTTTCGAATGGCGAGTATGGCACCCCGGCCGGGTTGATCACATCTTTGCCGATCAAAGTGGATGGCGCCGGTAAGTGGCGGGTGGTAGCAGGCATCAAACTTTCCGACTACGCCAAATCCAAAATCGCCGCTTCCAACGAGGAACTTCTCGAAGAACGCAAAGTCGCGTTCGGCCAGCTGGGACTATCGATCTGAGTATGACGTTTAACCCTCTCCGTGCGACGGTAATATATCATGTCCGAACGTAAGCACCTTCGCTTAGTATTTGAGGATTCCCGTTCCCGATCGTTAAGGTCGGCGGGAACTCTCTGGTTTTAGAACCACCGCCCGTTGTCCGATGGTTCAGGCCTGCCCCCCGTTTTTTCCTTCTTTGCCCTATGCCTGAAAAGAACATCCATCTCGCAATTGACCTCGGTGCCGGCAGCGGCCGCGTGCTCGCCGGCGAATGGCATCACGGTCGAATCGATCTACACGAAATCCATCGGTTTACCCATCAGCCACTCACCCTCGATTCGGGGCATCATTGGGATGCCGATGCGTTGCGTCAGGACATCCTCGACGGACTGAAGTTGGCGGTAGAGAAATTCGGTTCACGTATCGCCAGCATGGGGGCCGACACGTGGGGTGTGGACTACGGATTGTTGAATCGGGAAGGGGAGCTGTTAGGGCCGCCTTTCCAATACCGGGACAGCCGCACGGATGGCATGATGGAACGGGCGGCAGAACTTATGCCCGAGAACGAGATTTACGCGCGGACCGGAATCCAGTTCATGTTTTTCAATACGTTGTATCAACTGTTGGGTGAGAAGGCATCTCATCTCGATGATGCCGCCGATCTGTTGTTCATGCCGGATTTGGTTTCGTATTGGCTCACCGGACAGCGCGTGCAGGAACGCACCATTGCCAGCACTTCCCAGCTTTATAATCCCACCTCGCGGGATTGGGACAGCGGGCTGATCGAGACCATGGGCTTTCCGGCCCGGTTGTTCAAACCGTTGACGGATCCGGGCACGGTGTTGGGGCCCGTGACGGCCGAAGTGGCGAAGGCTACCGGTTTGCAGGACGTGCAGGTGGTAACCGTCGGCGGACATGACACCGCCAGTGCGGTGGCTGCGGTTCCCACCTCGGGGGGCATCGTCGCTTACCTGAGTAGTGGCACCTGGTCGCTCATGGGGGTGGAGCGACCCGAACCGATGATTTCACTCGATTCGTTTGCCGATGGATTCACCAACGAGATCGGATTTGGCGGAACCGTGCGTTTTCTGAAAAATATCTGCGGACTGTGGTTGATTCAGGAAAGCCGTCGCACCTGGCAGGAGCAGGGCGAAGAAATTTCTTTCGCGGAGATGTCGGCGCAGGCGAAGGCGGCCGAGCCGTTCCGCTCACTCATCAATCCGGATGATCCCATTTTCGCTTCCCCGGGCGATATGCCGGAGCGTATTCGCGCCCAATGCCGCGCCACCGGTCAGCCAGTGCCCGAATCAGTGGGCCAGCTCGTGCGCTGCATTTACGAAAGCCTGGCCTTGCGATACCGTCAGGTGTGGCGGCGCCTCATCAGTCACCTGCCGGCAACCCCGGAGTGTATTCATATCGTCGGAGGAGGGTGCCAGGACCGTCTGCTCAATCAAATGGCCGCCAATGCGATCGGTGTGCCGGTTAAAGCTGGACCGGTTGAGGCGACGGGACTCGGCAACATCATGGCCCAGTTGGTGGCTTTGGGCGAAATCCCGGATCTCGCCGCGGGCCGCGCGGTGGTGGGAGCCTCGGAGTCTTCCGAAAACTTTCTTCCGCAAGATGCGGCTGAGTGGAACCATGCCGCGGAGAACTGGGGAAAGCTGCCGCTCTCCGGTGACTCCGAATAACTTCAATAACCGTCATGCCTGAACCAACCTACCTTTCGAATCCCGATGTCGTTCTCATCGGAAGCGGTATCATGTCCGCCACCGTTGGTGGTCTACTCAAAGAGCTCGATCCCGACTTGAGTATTCAACTGTTCGAAGTGACGGACGAGTGGGCGCAGGAAGCGTCCAACGGTTGGCACAATGCCGGCACGGGCCATGCCGGTTTGTGTGAACTGAGCTACACGCCGAATCGGGGGGCAGATGGCGAAGTGGATGTGAACAAGGCGATCGAGATTTTTCATCAATTTGAATCCTCGCTGCAGTTCTGGGCCCATGCCGTGCGGTCGGGTATGGTGAAAGACGCTCCCGGGTTTGTGAATTCAGTGCCGCATCTGAGTTTTGTCTACGGTCAGGAGCAGGTGGATTTCCTGCGTTCGCGTTATGAGCAAATGGCGCGGCACCATTTTTTCCGGGGCATCGAATACAGCGAGGATCGGGACACCATCCGGGAGTGGGCACCCTTGATCTTGGAGGGTCGGGATGTTGCCGAGCCGGTGGCCATGACGCGGGTGGCGTCAGGCACGGACGTAAATTTTGGCGCCATCTCGAGTAAGTTGGTCGACTGGCTGGGCGGCCAGCCGGGAGGCGCCGTAGCATCCGGGCATCGGGTGACCGACCTGCAACGAGACGGCGAGCACTGGCAAGTCACCGTCAAAGAACTGGCGACTGGAAAACAATTCACCACGCGGACCCGGTTTGTTTTCATTGGCGCGGGTGGGGGGAGTTTACCCTTGTTGCAGAAATCGGGGATCGACGAAGCCAAGGGTTTCGGTGGTTTTCCCATCGGCGGGCAGTGGCTCATCGCGGACAATCCCGAATTGGTCGCGCAACACGAGGCGAAGGTCTACGGCCTCTCACCGGGAGCTGCGCCCACCATGGCCGTGCCGCATTTGGATACGCGGGTGATCAATGGTCGCAAGTCGCTGCTGTTCGGTCCCTATGCCGCCTGGACCACCAAGTTCCTCCACAAGCGCGGGAGTTGGTGGGATCTGCCGGGATCAATTCGGGCCGATAACTTGGGCTCTTTGATTAAGGTAGGGCTGCACAATATCCCGTTGGTCCGTTATTTGATTCAACAGGGCACGCAGAGTATGGAAACGCGTTTGGGTGAACTGCGCGCATTTTATCCCGCGGCCCGCGAGGAAGATTGGCGTTTGATCGATGCCGGCATTCGGGTTCAGGCGATCAAAAAAGAAGACGGCGACGCCGGTATTGTGCACTTTGGCACCGAAGTGCTGACGGCGGCGGACCGGTCGTTGTCAGCTCTGCTGGGCGCTTCGCCCGGGGCCTCCGTTTCGACGCATATCGCGTTGGAAGTGCTGCAACGTTGTTTCCCCGACAAGCTGGCGACGCCTGAAGGCAAGGAACGCATGCGCGCGATGATCCCCACGTTCGGGGAAGACCTCGCAGCCCCCGAATCTGCCGAGCGACAGAGTGCCGAAAATTTACGCGCCCGTGAAGCATTGGGGTTGGTCTAGGCGATTTTATCGATCGAGCCCCCCCCCCCCTTAATTGGGGGG
>JABIRI010000204.1 GCA_018667915.1 Opitutaceae bacterium
ACCGGCACCCTCAATGCCGCTACCGGCGGGCTCCTCCAGCTGGGAAACGGCACCTTCACCAACACCGGCGGCACCATCTCCGCCGCCACGGGCAGCGAAATCGAATTACTCAGCGGCGCAAAAATCATCGGCGGCACGCTCTCTTCCACCGGCACCGGATTTTTCGAAAGCCGCAATTCGGCCACGCTCGACGGGGTGACCCTTTCCTCCGGCGCCAGCTTCCGAATTCCCAACGCCACCAACGCGACCTTGCTCAATTCCATCAGCAACGCCGGCACCATCAGTCTGCAGTCCGCCGGCAATACCACCGATCTCATTATCGGTTCCGCCACCTCCGCCCTCACTGGCGGTGGTGTGGTTGAATTATCCAACAACGCCAACAACCGCATCTACGGCTCGTCCTCGACCTACCACCTCACCAACACCAACAACACCATCCGCGGCGCCGGCCAAATCGGCGCGGGATCGCTCGTCTTCACCAATCAAGGCACCGTCGAAGCCAATCTCAACAACGCCACCCTCACGCTGGATCCAGCCGCCACCGCGTTCATCAATTCGGGCAACTTCCGCGCCGTGAATGGCGGGGTGCTCGTCTTAAATACCGGCTCCTTCAATAACACCGGGGGCACCATTCAGGCCCAAACCAACTCCACCGTCCGACTCTCCGGGTCTACCGCCGTCACCCACGGCACGCTCGACGTCGGCCCTTCCGCCACCCTGCAACTCGCGGTGGGTTCCTTCGACTCCGGTAGCCTCACCACCGCGACCGGCTCGACCATCGAAACCACTTCCGGCGGCAACACCCTGGGCGGCACGCTTAACCTCAACCCCGGAGCCAACCTCAACGTTAAGAACGCCACCAACCTCTCGCTCAAATCCGGCGGCACCTACACGATCGACGGCACGCTCGCCCTCAAATCCGTCGGCAATTCCACCGACCTGATCCTCTCCGGTGGCGACGTTACGCTCAAGGGCTCCGGCAAGGTCCACCTCGATAACAATTTCCTCAATCGCATCTACGGCTCACCGAACACCAACAAACTCATCCTCGACGGCCTCAACCTTGAAGGCGGCGGACAACTGGGCGTGAACTCCATGGGTGTCACCAGCAACGCGACCATCACCGCCAACGATGCCACCGCCCTCACCATCGATCCGTCTACCACCGGTTTCATCAACACCGGCACGCTTAAGGCCGATGGCGGCACGCTCGCCCTCACCGGCGGCACCTACACCAATACCGGCGGCTCCATCGAATCCACTTCCGGCTCCACCGTGCAATTCAACGCCTCCACCTTCACCGGCGGCTCCATCAAGGGAACGGGCACCCTCACCACCGTCGGGGCCAATACCTTTAATGGCATATCCCTCAACTCCGGCTCCACCCTCACCATCGCCAACGCTACCAGCGGCACCTTCAGCGGCACCCTCAACAACGCCGGCACGCTGAAACTCAACTCCGCCGGGAATGTCACCGATGTCATCGCCGCCTCCGGCGGCCTCACCCTGTCTGGCGACGGCAAAGTCCAGCTCATCGGCTCCAACAGCCGCATCTACGGCAGCACTAGCGCCACCACGCTCACTAATACCAACAACCAGATCCACGGCTACGGCCAACTCGGCGCCAACCAACTTCTGCTCAACAACCAGTCCAACATTTTCGCCGACGTATCCGGCCAAACCCTCACCGTCGACGCCAGCGCCACCATCACCAATACCGGTCTCTTCAAGGCCGAGAACGGCGGCACCCTAAAACTGCAAAGCTCCACTTTCGACAACCAGACCGGCGGCTCTATTCAGTCCGCCACCGGTTCCAAAGTCTTCATCTCCGGCCTCACCTTGAACAACGGCCACCTCACCGGCACCGGCACCTTCCGCAATACCGCCACCAGCACCTACTCCAGCCCGCGTATCGACTCTGGCACTACGCTCGACATCGACAACGCCACCTCCGCCACCATGAGCGGAACCCTGAACAACGCCGGCCAAATCCATCTCAACTCCGCCGGCAACCTCACCAACCTCATCGCCGGAAGCAGCGGCCTCACGTTGAGCGGGGGAGGGGAAATCCACCTCTATGGCAGCACTAACAATCGCATCTACGGCCAGGCCGCCACCACCACCCTTACCAACACCAATAATACCATCCGCGGTTACGGCCAGATCGGCGCCAACCAATTGAAATTCGTCAACCAGGGCACCGTCACGGCAGACAACAACGGTAGCACCCTCACGATCGACACCAGCAACGGCCTCACCAACTTCGGCACCCTCAAATCCGAAAACGGCGGCACCCTGTTCATCCAGAACTCCGTGCTCACCAGCCAATCCGGCTCTAGCTTAAATTCCGGGAGCAGTTCCGTCATCTCAATTTCAGGGTCCACCCTCAACGATACCACGCTCAGTGGGACGGGCTCATTCATCAGCTCGGGCGCCAATACCTATTCCAATCTCAGCGTCGCCTCCGAAGCCACTCTCGATATCAACAACAACACCACCGCGAATTTCTCCGGCACGCTGAACAACGCCGGCAAAGTAAAACTCAATTCCGCCGGTAACCTGACCAACCTTGTCGTGGGCACCGGCGGCCTGAACCTCACGGGTTCTGGCAGAATTGACCTCTCCAATAACAGCGCCAATCGCATCCTTGGCGCCAGCGGTGCCGCCACCCTCAACAATCAATCCGCCCACACCATCCGGGGCTCCGGCCAAATCGGCGTTAACCAACTCACGCTGCAAAACAGCGGCACCATTGAAGCCACCGGCAGTCTCCCCCTCGTCTTTGACCTCACCCCCACCTTCACCAATCAAGGCACGCTCAAAGCCACCGGCACCGGAGGCATCACGTTCAACGACGCCTTCACCAATCAGCAGGACATTAAAATCGCCTCCGGTAGCAACCTAACCCTCAGCAGCTCGGCCTTCACCCAAAGCGACGGTAAGACCGAACTGGCCGGCGGCACCCTCACCGCGTCATCCCTGCAGATCGACGGCGGCGACTTCGATGGCAAGGGCACGGTCAGCGGCGCCACCGCATTTTCGGGCGGCTTCCTCGCTCCCGCCGCCGGGGGGCTTACCTTTAATTCCAGCCTCACCCTCAATAGCAGCACGACCGTGCAGATCGAATTGGCCGGAACCAGCACCGCGACCGGCTACGGCAACCTTACCGCCAACAGCGCCACCATCGCGGGCAACCTGCAGGTCCGCTTCGGTTCCAGTTTCCAAAACACGATTGCCACCGCAGACGTCTTCACGTTCTTCAGCGCGACTTCTACCCTGTCCGGCACCTTTGCCAACGCTCCCAGCGGAACCCGTTTCTGGACCTCCGATGGCCTCGGCTCCTTTGATGTCACCTACAACAGTCTCAGCGTGACGCTTTCCAATTTCCAACCCGTGCCAGAACCCGGAACCTGGTCGCTCTTCGCCCTCGGCGGTTGCCTCATCGTCTGGCAATCACGCCGTCGTCGCTCCTAGAATTTCTCCAACGCGATCTCGAAGAGCAGGGCGGAGTTTTCCGGGATTGGCCCATAAGCCCGCCGACCATACGCCAGTTTGGCCGGGATAAATAACAGCGATCGGCCGCCACCTTTGGTCTGCATCAAACCCGCCGACACTCCGGAAATCATTTGCCCGATGCGCGCATCGGTCGGCTTGTCCGTGCGATTCACTTCGGTGCCATCGTTCAACGTCACTTTGTAGCTGAACGTCACCTCGGCACCCGCCAAGGGCTTCACTCCGGTGCCTTCCTCCAGCACCAAAATTCCCAGGCCACTGTCGGACCAAACAATGTCGGGATTGAGCGCGGCTTCTCCAAACATCTCTACCCGTTCATCCCGCACCGCCTGCTGCTCCGCGATCCGTCGCTGCTCGTTGCGCGCCTCAATCTCGGCATTGCGTTTATCCGCATACCACCAGACGCCGGCCACCAACGAACCCAGCACCAAAATCGTGAGTAGAATACTTTTCATGTTCTCAAGTTTCCGCTGCGGCTGATGGTCGCACTTCTTCCATCAAGCCCACCAAATTTCCATCCGGATCGCGCACAAATCCCATCCACAGATCATGGTCCGGCATCTTCGCGGTTAACCCCGGCTCACGTTCCGCATTCGCCCCCGCCGCGATCATGCGCATATACGCTTCCGCGATGGGTGACACCTTAAAATAAAGCACCGAATTTTTTCCCGGCTCCCCATGTCCTTGTGGCGTGGTCAACATTACACGCACCTCACCCGTCTGCAAAAACGACAGGTTCGGGCCCGCATCAAAAAGCGGCGCTAGGCCAAGCACGTCTTGATAGAAATTCTTGGCCGTAGCAACATCCGCCACCGTGATCGCGATCTGGCCCAGCGACGGAGGAGTAGGGGAGGGGTTATCCGACATCAACTCCACGATAAGACGCGTCGCCATCACGTCGAGATTTCGCTGCAATACCCCGGACGGATTATTGCCAAACACCCGGCCCTTCGACTATCTCACTCCATGTTGAAACCTCTTTTGAAGGTAGCCATCGCAGGCTCCCTTTCGGCCACGCTGCTATCGGCTCAACCCCAAGCGTTCATCGGCGCAAAACTTCTCCCCATCGCGGGTGACCCCATCGAGCACGGCGTGCTCGTGGTGGAAAACGGAAAAATCACTGCGATCGGACCGGTCGGCGACGTTAAGATTCCAGCCGGTGCGCAAGAGTTCGACGTCACCGGCAAGACTATCATGCCCGGCCTGGTTGATTCGCATTCCCACATCGGCGGCTGGCCGGGTTTTAACGCCGACAACTCCGAACCCGTTCAGCCGGAGCTGCGTGCCCTCGACGGCATCGACGCTCGTGACGCCACCATCCAACGCGCCCAAGCCGGTGGCATCACCACCGCCAACCTGATGCCCGGTTCCGGTCACCTCATCTCCGGCCAAACCGTTTACGCGAAACTCCGCGATACCAACACGGTCGAAGGCATGCTGATCACCTTGCCGGATGGCCGCATGGCCGGCGGGGTGAAAATGGCCAATGGCACCAACACCCTCAAACAAGCCAAGTATGCCAAATTCCCCGGCAGCCGCGCCAAGTCCGCTGCCCTCGTGCGCGAAGCCTTCATCGACGCGCAGGAATACCAAAAGAAGATCGCGGCCGCGGGAGACGATTCCGAAAAACTGCCCGCCCGCGACCTCGGCCTCGAAACGCTTTCCGAAATTCTCGACGGTCGTCGCACCATTCAACACCACACCCACCGCCACGACGACATCCTCACCGTCCTACGCCTCAAGCGAGAGTTCGGCTTCAATGTTGTGCTCCAACACGTGAGCGACGGCTGGAAGGTTGCCGATGAAATCGCCGCCGCCGGGGTCGCCTGCTCCGTCATCGTGTTGGACAGCCCCGGCAGCAAACTCGAAGCCCGCGACGTCGCCTGGCGCACCGGAGCCGTCTTGGAAAAAGCCGGAGTCCTCGTGGGTTTTCATACCGACGACTACATCACTGATTCCCGCTTCTTTCTGCGCACCGCCGCCCTCGCCGTGCGCGGTGGGATGACGCGTGAGGGTGCGCTACGCGCGCTCACGATCAACAACGCCAAGATCCTCGAACTCGACGATCGCATCGGTTCGCTCGAACCCGGCAAAGACGCCGACTTTATCATTCTCAACGGCGACCCGCTCAGCGTCTACACCGTCGTCGAAAACACCTACATCGAAGGCCAACAGGTCTTCGACCTCACCGACCCCGACGATCACCTCTTTGCCGTCGGCGGCCTCGGAGCCAGCGCACCCACCCAGCCCTACCTGTGCTGCTACACCACGCAGATCGACTTCGCGCATAACCACTGAGCCCTTTCGCCATGAAAACGTTCTCCACCATCCGCGCTCTTTTCCTCGCGCTCCTCGCCGGCACCACCCTGAGCCTCTCGGCTCAAACCCTACTCGTGCGCGCCGATACCCTGCACACCATGGCCGGACCCCCCATCAAGGATGCCGTCATCGTAATCTCAGATGGCAAGATCGTGCGGGTCGGACCGGCAGACTCCACCGCCGCGCCTCGCATTGGTCGCGTCATCCACGCCGCCGTGGTTACGCCCGGCCTGATCGACGCCCACTCCGTGCTCGGCCTCTCCGGCCAACTCAACCAACCCCACGATCAAGACCAACTCGACAAGTCGGCCCCGCTCCAAGCCGACCTGCGCGCCATCGATGCCTACAACGCCCGA
Organism: Opitutaceae bacterium; assembly: GCA_018667915.1. Lineage (GTDB taxonomy): Bacteria > Verrucomicrobiota > Verrucomicrobiia > Opitutales > Opitutaceae > Actomonas. The sequence continues at coordinate 6,189 of JABIRI010000204.1, forward strand.
GAGCCCCTCGTGCCTTTCACCCGTTCACTCGGCATCACGACCATCAACACCGGCCACGCGCCACGCGCCCTCGTTTCCGGCACCACCATGGTCGCCAAGCTCCACGCCCGCACCGCCGACCAAGACGTGATCGCACCGCAAAAAATGGTCACGGTCACGCTCGGCCAATCCGGCATCCCCAGCGATAACACAACCAAAGGCAAAGCGCCCGGCACCCGCCCCAAATCTCTCGCCATGCTACGCGCCGACCTCATCAAGGCGCAGGAATACACCACCAAACGCGCCACCGCCGAGGCCGACAAAAAACCCGCCCGCAACCTTCACCTCGAGGCCCTCGCCCGCGCCCTCTCCGGCGAACAACGCCTGTTGATCAACGCCCAACGCGCGGTCGACATTTTGGGCGCACTGCGCCTCGCCCAGGAATTCGATCTCGATATTGTTTTGGATGGAGCCGCCGAAGCCCACCTCGTGCTCGATGAGATCAAAGCATCCGGATTCCCCGTGGTGCTTCACCCCACCATGATGCGTGCCGCCGGCGAGTTGGAAAACGCCAGCATGGCGACCGCTTCAAAGCTTCAAGCCGCCGGCATCCCGTTCGCCATCCAGGGCGGTTACGAAGCCTATGCACCCAAGAGCCGCAACGTGCTCTTCGAAGCCGCCGTGCTCGTCGCCCGTGGCCTAACTTGGGAACAAGCCCTCGCGAGCATCACCAAGACGCCCGCAGAAATATTAGGGTTAGCCGATCGCATCGGAACCGTCGAACCCGGTAAAGACGCCGACCTCGCCCTCTACAACGGCGACCCCTTCGAATACACCACCCACTGCACCGGCACCCTCATCGACGGCCAATTCTACCCCGGCGAAACGGACCATTTGTGAGCAGTTAGATGGCTCCAGAATCTAGCCACCGGTGCCCTTGAAAATCAGAGGAATAATCAACCGCGTATCCACCACTTTGCCTTCGCTACGAGGGGGTTCGAACTGCCATTCGGACAAGGCTTGAGTTGCCGCGTAACCATACTCCGGAGCCGTTTGTTCAATCACACGAGCCAGTTCAACGGTGCCTCTTCGGCCAATAATCACTTCTGCCCGGACGAGAGCGTCTTCCGGGGAGTCCCGGTGCATCGTCGGGATAACGGGTTGTTTGGAAAATACCAGCGGAGGAATTTCATCTAGTAACGATGACTTGGTGATTCGATCCGGGTCATTTCTTAAAACCCTGACCAAGCGCATGGTTTCATTCGCCACGGGAGAATCACTTGTTTTGGACGGCCGGAAATCGAACTCCATGATCAAGCTCGCTCCGCACGGTTTCCCCTTCCGGGTGGCGGGCTCAAACTTGAATGTCTCTACCGCCGCAACGGCGGCGCCCCCCAGTTCTGGGTGAGGGCTCTCCAGAATTTTCGTGGCGAAAATCCCCCCGTGAGGCGCGATCACAAACTGCACCTTCACTTTGCCCTTAATTTTTTCCATCAACGGCCCTCGTGGATAAACCGGGGGATTAAAAACAACGAGTCGCGGGGCCTTATCCCACTTGAGCGACTCCGGGAAGTTCTCTGGAAACTTTTTCGGCCGCTTGATGACCCAACCGTTCTTGAAGGGAGCATCCGTGATGGAAAAAATTATCGGCACATTCATTCGCGCCGAGACCGGCTTTTCCTCCACGGTTCCAGGTTCGAACCGCCATTGCTCAACGGCATCGAGCGCGGCTTGCCGGAACGCGGGATGACTGGTCTCCACGGCATACGCGGCTTCCACTCTTCCCTTGGTGTTCACGATAAACTCCACGTTCACGCGCCCACTCAGTCCGGCCCTTCTTAAGGAATAGGGATATTCGGGTTTGGTCTGTGAACGAACTTTCGGTGCCACCTCGTATTCTTCGTTTCCACCAATCCTTACTCGAGTGGCGAGTTGAGAGAAGATGGCTTTCCCGTTTTCTCGTCCGGCGGAGAACTTAGATCCCCGTATGGACTCAAATGCTAGGTCGACCAAATCAGGGTGATCAGCTTCGATCACCCGAACATCTACCACCTCTCCTTTGGGCGAGATCGCGACCGCCACGCCTACCACACCTTTGATTCCACGCTAGCGTAAATCATCCGGGTAGGCCGGATGGTCCCGCCGGTCTAGTCGCGGCTTATTTTTCAATTCAGCAGACCGCTTGATCCCGGGATACTTCTCCAGCCACTCCGGCGGAATATCAAAGGGGCTACTGTTCTGGGCTTGAAGGCTTCCCGCTATCACGCCGAAAACCAGCAGCGCTACGTATCCAACTCGTTGAATCATAGGGTAGGAATAAAATTCAATTCGGCGAGGCACAATCCAACATTCGATCACCGAGAGGTTTAAAGATCTTATAAATCCTACATCGCTAAACGGTTTACGGTCCACGTGCGTTGACGTGGACGGGTGTTTGCGAACACGGTCGTTTTTAGCCAGTGACCGATAGCGCCAACCAGAACCCTTCCCAGCTTCCAGATTCCACGGAGCCTCCGCGCCGCAAGCGTCGTTGGGGTCGTATTCTGCGTTACTGGAGTAGGGGACTGGTCCGTGCCATCACCCTCGATTGGTTCCCAGGTCGGCGCTTCTTACGCAAACCTCCCAAGGCCACGCTCGCCGCCGATGCCAAGGCCGGCGTCAACGTCGCGCTCCTCGCGTTTCCCCAAAGCATCGCCTACTCGCTGATCGCCGGCCTCCCGCCGCAATTCGGTTTGATGAGCAGCGCCATCGGCTCGGCCACCGGACCGTTCTTCAGCGGCTCGCGGTTCATCGTGCTCGGGCCGACCAATGCCACCGCGATCCTCATGCTCACGGGTCTCGCCGCCACGGGCTTGCCGCCCGACCAGCGTATGGCAGCCGTGCCGCTCTTCGTTTTGATGGTGGGCTTCTTCATGTTGATCGGCGCGCTCCTACGCGCGTCATTACTGGTCAACTACATCTCCCGCACCGTTGTCACGGGCTACATCACCGCCGCCGCCGCGCTCATTTTTGTAAACCAGATCCAAAATGCGCTCGGTTTTGATATCGGCGATGCTTCGACCTTTTTGGGCATCGTCACCAGCACCGTAAAATCGGTCGGCCAAACCCACTATCCCGAACTGGGTATCGCCGCCGCTACACTCGTGGCCAATTGGGCCATTCTACGATGGTTGCCCAAACTCCCCAATGTCGTGATCACCTTGCTCGTCGCCGTGGGCCTCGGATTTGGTTTTGAATATATGGGTTGGCACCTTGCCTACCTCTCGGGTTTTTCTCTCGGTGATCTTGGTTTTCTGCGCGGTAAGTTTGATTTCGATCTCATCGGTGCCCTGGCTGGTCCCGCCCTCGCTTTGGCCTTCGTCTCCGTCCTGGAGGGAACGTCCATCGGTAAGACCCTCGCTTCCAAATCCGGTCGGCGCATCGACGTGAACCAAGAGATGTATGCGATGGGCCTTTCGAATGCGGCAAGTGCCGTCTTCGGTGGCATGAACTCTTCCGGTTCGCTCACCCGCTCCGTGCTCAGCGACTCCTCCGGCGCGCGTTCCCCGCTCGCTAGTGTCTTCGCCGGTCTGTTCGTGCTCGTGCTCATGTTCACCGTGGGGCGCGGCATTCAGTATATCCCCACCGCAGCGCTCGCAGTCGTGGTCATGGGGATCGCGATGTCGCTCTTCAATCGACACAACATCATGATGGCGCTCCGCACCACGCGGTCCGATACCATTGTATTTTTGGTGACCTGCGGTTCAGCGCTGCTGCTACAAATCGATCTGGCGATTTACCTCGGCGCCTTCACTTCGATCATTCTGTTTCTGCGCAAGGCCGGTTCACCGGAACTGGTCGAATACAACTTCAACGATGAGGGGCACCTCGCCGAACTCGCGCCGCGCACGCGCCGTTCCGTGCCGGGCATTTCCATCATGCATGCTGAGGGTGATCTGTTCTTCGGATCCACCGATATTTTCGATCAACAGATTCGCCAGATCATCCGTGATCCGAGTCTGAAGGTGATCATCCTGCGGCTGAAAAACGCCCGCAATCTCGATGCCACCGCCGCGGCGGCCATCAGCGAGCTCCACGGCTTCCTCCAAAAATCCGGGCGTCACCTCGTCATTTCAGGGGCGGGGAGGGAAGTCACCCGCGTGCTGGACAACGCCGGCACCATCGAGCTCGTCGGCAAAGAGAATTTCTTCCGGGAAATCCTCAGCAATCCGACGCTTTCCACGCGTGACGCCCTGATGCGCGCGACCGAAATTCTCGGTCGCCGCGATGCGGAGGTCCGCATCTTCGTCGATCAAAACAAGAAGAACGACGAAGAGTAATTCGAGAACGTCAGGCGGATGAGAGGCTAGTAACTCAGACCGAGAAAAAGTCGCCATTTGGAAAACGGGAACTCCGCAATGTCCGTCCCATTCTTCCGCCATTCATGGCGCGTGCCCACGTGCCAATATGAGCCTATTGCTTTGGTGACTTCGATCTCGTTATCCACCCCCCAATCCGCCGTCGATTTGGTCCAAAAATAAATATGACCGATTTGGTGCAGCTTGAAGCCCAAGGGTAGGTCGACCCTGTTCTCGATTAAAAGCGACGGCGTGTCCGTGCTAAACCGAACGCCAATCGCATCGGATTCGAAACGGAAAAAGTTCCACGTTGCTCCCAAGCGTGACATAAACTGATCCGAATTAATCCAGTTGTAACCAAAACCAACCTGATATCGTTCGAGAAAGTATCGCGGTTCCTGCCCGGCAATTTTGAAGTCATCCCACTCCAGATCGCTGCCTAAATAGGTAAACCAGTGCTCTCCAGCATCAACCCGCCAATAGGCATCCACGGACGTGCGCAAATCCGTCTGCTCGTCATTTTTCCTTTTATCGAGCCAACGGGTTTCAAGCCGTAACTCGTCATGACCAAGTGGAGCCCACACCGCGCGCAACTCCAATCCCCCTCTTCCTTCGAATCACCAGCGTCGCTCGAGAGTAGACCGTAGATATTGCCCCGCAAAGCGTGTGGTCGCCACCGGGAATGGGTGGGCTCGGAGGACTTTTTAGCGTCCTTGACCGTTTGATTCGAGGGACCGGCGGCGCCTCCTGCGGAATCGATGTCACGACATGCTCGGGGCGAAAGATCGCCTCCGACCGCGCCGGACGAAGCTCCCCGAAACGATCGGATTTAAAGACCCATTGATCCGCGGTCATTTCCGACAATTCCCCCGTTACGCGGTTACCATCCTGAAACTCCAAGACACCGCGCGGCCCTGCATTCAGCAACGATCCAATCCCCAAAACGACGAGGAGAATTCGAGAGAATCGCATACGACACACCAGCATATCTATACCGGCTGGCGGCCCAGCGTGCCGACGAGAGATTCCCGATATGCCACACCGCCGACGCGTTCGCGCTCGGCTTGAGCCTTCTTCAAACGATCAGGCAGTCCCAAGCGTGCCGATAGGTCTTCGGCAGTTGGGTTTTCCAGCACGAGTTGCAACGATTTGATATGTCGATCCCATAGCCCGATATCCCAATCTTGCTTCGCGCTGAGACGAGACTGATACCAATCGCTGGCCAACAACGCTTCGCGGGTGAACATGTCGCGGACTTCTGGGGCATCGAGGCCATGGCCATTCCAATCGCCCTTGGCCATGATGTGGAGGAGAGCCTGTAATGGAGGACAGGCCTCACTGATCGTACCGTCATCAAAGTAGGCCTGAGCCACGCGTTCGTGGGTCGCGACGATGTTGTCCATGCCTTCGACAAAGAGTTCCATGCCCTGCTTCTCCGGGCTGAGCATCTCGTCGGTGAAGACCACGTGCGGATGGTTGAATACCCGACCGAAGAACGTGCGGGCGAACTTACGCGTGATCCGGTAGCCGAGCCGACTGGCCAGCACCGTTTTTCCTTCGAAATCGAAATCCTTACACTTTTCGAGGTAGCCGTTTTCGATCATGAAGTTCGCATCCCGCTCTTCGGGTTTCATGCGGCACCACACCTCGGGCACGAGTAGGCTCACGTCGTGATCCACGCGCACTTTCGGGCCGACGTAACCCGCCGCCGAAACAAATGCGGGATGCTTCGTGAGCAACATCGAAACCAGCGTCGCATTGAGATCATAGACTGCAGGTAGACAGTTAAACGGTCCTTTGGTGAGCGCACCTTCGGATCCGGCACCCGTGGTGGACGGCGACTTACCCGTCATCGAGCTGATATATTCGACGAACAATTCCGGGAGCTCAAAATAGTGGATCGGATTGAACACGGCCAATGAACGGATACCCGCTTCGGGGTCAGGTGGGTTGTTGCGCCGGCCCGGCACCACGGCATCAACCGGAGTATATACCGGAGCGTCGGCTTCGAGACGACGGTGCAAGCGGGTGGCCATCTCGGCAAGATGCACGCCGCGGGGATCCAGCAGATCCGGCCGCATCTGCAGGTAGCGGGGGTTCTTGGTCGGCTTGCCGTCCACGATCCGCGGATGGGCCGGCGAAACAAAATACGACGGACCATCCGGCGATGTCGCAGCTTGGCCGATCAGGGTTTTGACGGGTTCGGTCCACTTATCGAAACCCACCGCATCGGCGACAAACTCCTGCGCGTCCTGGCGACGGAGAGGCTCAAAGTTGGAGATGAAATTGCCGGGTCCCGACAGATCACGCTCGGTTTGTTTATCGTAGCCACGATGGATCGAATCATCCGGCCGTTGAAAGAGTCGGGTCTCACAATTGGACACGAATTTTTGCGACGGTCGATCATCGCCCGCACGCAGCCCGGACAACTGGTCCGACGGCACGACCACCGCTGCGGTGATGTCGTCCTCCATCTGAATCTTGGCGGCGGGATGGAAGTCCTCGCGCAGACCAAACACGCGCCACGATCCGTTGTCCCGAAAACCAACCCGCAAATAGCTCGCCGAGAGTTTGCGCGTGTCACACTTCAGTTCGTTACCCGGTGTGCCGTTGATGATATCAACGGAGAAATGATTACGCCAATCATCGCCCCACCCGGAGCGGTAGTGCCGCTTCACCACGAAGACGATTTCCTTGAGGTATTGCGGGATAACGCGCAGCCAGTCGTTAAACTCGTCGGAGTATTCGGAAGACGGCGTCAGCAGCTTGATGACCGAACCGAGTGAACGTTCGTAGCTGAGCAACGGACGTTTATCTACACCGCGGCGCGCCACATCGGCAAAGCGCTCCGAGTAAGGGTGGTCGAACAACTCCTGCACCCGGTTCATGTCGCGATCGAAGTCGGCCACAAAAACCGGACCGGGTAAAATCGCATCAGAAATCGCTTTGGAAATCTCTGATTTCCCGCCGCCGGAAACCGTGCACGGCTTGTGGCACAACGTGCCTTCGGCTACGGTGCCGACGAGATTCCAGGTTTTGTGTGCCGGTGGACGGTCTAGGTGCACGCGATATCCGGAAGGGCGCACGTAGGTAATTCCAGCCCGCAGCGGCAATGATTGTTCCCTGTCTCCTGCCGTCCATTTGACCGTCTGAGCAGCCAGGTCAAAGAACACGTCTTCCGGAACGTAGTAGATTGATGGATACTTTTTATCGATCGCATAACCCTCGGACCGCACATCGATCAAATCACCGTAGAGCTTCACGACTTCGGCAAACGAATGTCCGCGCGATTGCACGTGAAGATTACCGGCAAATTCTTCGCCCAAATCGTAGGACGGATAGACACGCGCACCACCGGCGTGCTCCTCTTCGGCCAGGCCAAACATATTGGCGGCGTAACCGATCTGAGTCTTCACCTCCTTTTTGCAGTAACCGAAATAGTTATCGGCGATAAGGGTGACAACTACGCCGCGGGCGTCGCGGGCACAGAGCTTGAAAGCAGAACCTTCGTTGTAGATCTCGTCTTCCGACTTCCAGCACATGCCATCTCGGCGTTGGCGCGGAGTCGCCAGATCCCAATGCGGCAGACCGAGCGCGACTTTTGACACATGGACGAGATGTGGAGCCAAAATCACGCAGCCGGTATGACCCGTCCAACCCTCGATATCGAACGCCGCATCGTTTTCCGGGAGATAAGGGTCACCGGCGTTGCCGAAAATTGATTCCACAAAATCCAGATTCGCGACCAGCGAACCCGGAGCGAAGAAACGCGTTTCGAGCGACTTGGCGGGTGTGACGCCCGGGACTTCCGGCACCACCATCGGGCGCAGGAGAAGGGAAACCATGCAATGCGCCGGCTCCGACCAATCGGAGGCGTAGGGCAGAGGGGTGAGATCTTCCGGAGGCTGCATCGCGATCTCGAGCAGTTTGCTAAACGCCTCGACGGGCACGGCCTTCTTGTCATCGGGCACAGGCAAACCGCCTTCGGCGATGTGGAAGACGCCCTTGGTCGTGCGGCGGTCACTGCGCGGGTTGTGCAAGACGCCATTGCGCAGACGGTAGCTTTTGAGCAGAGGCGATTCGGTCGCATCGCCGCTCGAGGGCAGCGACAATTCACGGGCGAGACCGGGTTGATCGAGCACGAGCGTGCGCAAGGGCAGGCTCGCGGCGGGACCGGTCGAAGCGAGGTATTGGTTGAGAAAATGCTGAATCCGACCATCGACAGGCGCATAACGCTCGACCATCTGACGGGTCATCTCGCGGTGGCGGGAAAATATGGGATTGGCCAATGAAGTAAGACCGCCCGCGCTCTCTCCAGAGCTTGAGGGGCAACCGATTAACTCCAGTCGCAGGGAGATGGCTTGGCGTAACTCTTCGGGTGAAGGCGGGCGGTTAGCAGAAGTCATACTGGGCGATCTTGAAGCATGCAGCGCGCCGGGACAATGCATGGATTGCTAAAATCGTGCCGATTCTTACCCGTGCCGGGACATTACGTCGCGATTAGCCCTAAAAAAAGTAGTCCCCGCAGCGACCAAGCGACCGTTCGGACCCAATTCGTCGCCACGAGCCGCTCAATCACGGGCCGATCCCAACCTTGAGCCAGCCGACGATGCAACGGTATCTGCAGGGCGAACGTGGAGGCCCAAACAAGCACCAGCAGGCCACCGCCGACCCATGCCCAACCGTTGCCGGGTGTATGGAAGAGCCACCAACCCGCTAAAGCTGCCTCCAAAACCATCATCGGAGCGACCACCCAGCCGATTCGCTGAGTGTAAACACGATGCCACGACGAGAATCCCGTCACATCCATCCGTGCCATCAGCGGGTAAATCACAATCTGCACGACCCAAATCAAACCCACCAAGCACCAAGTCACAGCGACCTGAGCCCACCACCAACCCACATCGACCGGTTGAATTCCAAAAGACATGCCTCAGCCTAAGGCTCATCCTGTTAAGTCTCCAGCCTGTCCTTAATTTTGATCAGCGACATTGCACCGCGCTCGGTCCCTCCCAATCTGGCTCCCATGGTCTTATTTCATGACCCGCTTTGCCTCGAATACGGTTCTTCCGCGCGCCCGGAACAGCCCGATCGACTGCGGCGCACTACCCCCTTGCTACACTAACGGCACCCGGAGTGGATTTGGGAACAACCCGATCCCGCTACGACTGTTCAAGCTGGCCTGGCTCACCACGCCCCGCACCTCGATCAGCTCGAACAACCCGGGGACTTCGACGCCGACACGCCTTGGTTCGACGACATCGCCCGGCACGCTTACCGGGCATCAGGTTGCGCGGTGGCAGCCGCCGAGGCCGCCGTGGCGGGCAGGGGACCGAGCATCTCTCTCATGCGCCCACCCGGACATCACGCCACCCGCGAACAAGCGATGGGGTTCTGTTACCTCAATCACATCGCGATCGCCGCGCTTCACGCCCAATCGCTGCCCAGCATCAAACGTATCGCCGTGTGGGATTTTGACGCGCAT
>JABIRI010000260.1 GCA_018667915.1 Opitutaceae bacterium
AGCCATAGGACTTGGAGTTGGGCAGAGTCCGAAGGATTTGCTGCGGTCCATTGATCGAGATCGTCGATAAGCTGATCGCGCTGGGATGTCGGGCGTGAAGCCAGACCCACGTGGGAAACAGTTCCACGTTCCGTGAGCACACGGCGGGCTTGGAGTTGATTGGCGGCGTTGGAGGAGAGGAGAAGCTCGAGGAGCTTTGGGTTGTCGAGTTGAGTGAAGTCCGTCGGCGCCGTGGGCTTGTGGCCGATGGGGGCGACGCGCCAGATGCGACCGTGAATTTTGTCACGGCGCGTGTCGCGGAAATCCACTTCGCCGTGTTGGATGATCGGGTTGCTCCAGTCGGCGATGTAGAGCGCTCCGTCGGGGCCGAGCTTGACGTCGATGGGACGGAAGGAATCGGCGACGGTGCGGAGGATCTCTTCTTGTTCGCGCCCGAGGAAACCAGCGCCGTCATCGGAGAGTTTGAAACGCACAATACGGTTGGCGCGGAAGTCGCAGGTGATGAGGTCGCCTTGCCAATCGGCGGGGAACAGGTCGCTGTTCAAAACCTCCAGGCCGCAGTATTTGGGAAACGAACCGGGCGTGATGGTTTGAATGGTGCGTCGGGCGGGAGCGAGGGTGCGGTAGGTGGCCCCGGTGATGCCCCAGCTGGGACCAGAGAACCCCGCGCCGTCAGTCATGAAGGAATTGCCGTGAGCGTCCCAGGCATGTCCCCAGCCATTGATCAATCCACGGTAGTGAATCGACATGCGTTGGTCGCGCGGATCGAAGCGAAAAATACCGCCCGCCTTCAGGTCGATCACGCCATGCGGGGTCTCAGTGCGGGTGCGGGTGTAGACCGATTGATTGAAGTAAAGGCGACCATCGGGCCCCCACTGCGGCGTGTGGATATTGTGATGACTGTCCTCAGTGCCGAAACCGCTGAGCACGATTTCGCGTTGGTCGGCTACGCCGTCGCCGTCGGTATCACTGAAGTGGAGCAGCTCGGTGCTTTGGGCGACATAGACCCCGCCATCGCCGGGAAGCACGCCGGTAGGAATGAGCAAGCCGTCGGCGAAGGTTTTAACATCGTCGGCGTGGCCATCGGCATTGGTATCAGAGAGGACGAGGATGCGATCAGCGGGAGCTTGGCCGGGCTCGATCTGCGGGTAGACGGTGGACGACGCGACCCAGAGACGACCTTGGGCATCCCAGTTCATGTGGATGGGTTTGTTGATGAGCGGATTCTCCGCCCAGAGGGTAACCTCGTAGCCTTCGGCGACTTCAAAATTGGGGTGGGCTTGGGGCGTGTATTCGAGGACGCGGTTGGTGAGGCGCTGGGTGGGGACGTTGATCTCGACCGGCGTCAGGTGGCGGAGCTTGGCGATATTGGCGTCCTCGGCTGCGACGATTTTATCGAACTCTAAAACTTCCTTCGCGTTATTGCCCTGTTCGCGTTTCCGGAAGCCAAAGATGTAAGCCATGTTCGCCGGGCGAGAGCGGTTGAAGAACGCCTCATTCTTACGGATGACGGCTTGACGGAGGGCCTCGGCGTGCGGGCTGGTGCGCCATGCGCCCTCGGTGCCGAAAAGCTGCATTTCGAACGACTCGGCGAAGGCGCGGTAACCGGCGGCATTGAGGTGGATGCCGTTGGATGTCGGGCGTTCCTCCTTCGCCAAGGCTTCGGCGGACGAGAAAGCCCGACCCACTTTGAGCGATAGTAAATTGATAAATGGTGAGTCCTGAGCGGTTGCGAAGTTGGCGATGGCTTCGCTGTAATGGGCGATCTTTTCGTTGTGCGCGATGGGGCCGGTGGTAACAATACGGACGTTGGGTGAGATATCCCTAATCTTCGCGATTAGGTTTTCGTAAGCCGATTTGAAATCGGCGAGGTCGGACTCAGGATCCAACGCGCTGGCCATGCCGTAGCCGAGGACGACGACGGTGGGTTGGGCTTCCTCGATTTGTTTCACGAGTTGGCGCCAGCCTTCGTCTGCGGGTTCTTTACCGGCTTGGAGCAGGCTGAGGCTGAGGCGGGATTTGCCGTCGGGGGTATCGCCGGCCCAGCCGAGGTTGCGGAAGGTGACGTCGAGGTCCGGGTAACGTGTGGCGAACATTACATCGAGCCAGCCGTGGTATTGTTCACGTTCGATCAGGGTGTCGCCGAGGTAGACTACGCGGTCGCCATCGTGGAGGTCGAAGTCACCGGGTTGGCCGGGTGATCCGGGGGCGGTTTGGATGGCGAAACTGGTGAGGCAGATCAGCGAGAAGGTTGCGAGGGAGGTCAGGGCTAAACGGAGCATGGGACGGAGAGGCAGGAATGGGTTAACCACGAAACACACTAAATACACGAAAACAGTGAGGGCTTACGGGATGAAGTAGGATGGGGTCAGAAAATGAAAATCGAACAGTTAAGGGGAAGGGGATCACGTCGTGATAAGTTTACGACTCCCGCTGCGCGGGATTCGTAGAACTTGTCTACGACATGACCCCGACGGCAGCGGAATGACGGTCTGTTTCTGGAACTTGCTACTTGATACTTGTTACTTCGCTCGCAGTCGCGGGCGGGCTACTTTTGTAAGAATACATGAACCCCTGCTTTGTTGGACGTGATGATGTCGGGGCGGTTGTCGCTGTTGATGTCTTTGACCACAAACTGAGTGCCTACTCCCGAGGAGTCATCGACGAGGTGGGGCTCGAAGTGGGCAGTCCCGTCGTTGTTTCGGATGAGCTTGAACCAATAGATTACGGGGGGGGCATCGGCTCCGGCATCTTTGCCGGGACCGTGGGCCCAATAGCGTTTGCCGGAGATGATGTCTTTTAGTCCATCGCCGTCCATGTCGACGAGTTCTACAGCGTGGGCTTGAGAGAATTGCACGCCGCGGATGAGAGTGTCGGGGTCGCGGGAAATAATCGGATGGTCGATCCAGGTGGTGGTGCGGTCGGAGTTATGTTTTTGCTCAAACCAACTGAGACCGAACCCGTGGGCATGGATGCTGGTGATGACGTCGTTGAGGCCGTCACCGTTGACATCGTAGGCATACATTTGGGCGCCGCCTTTGGTGCCGAATTCGGCGGGGTGGAATTTCCACAACGGATTGCCGGTGAGGTCGGCGGGTTGTTCGAACCAACCGGTGGCGGTGAGCATGTCTTGGCGACCGTCACCGTTGACGTCACCCGCGCCGACGCCGTGCGTGTAGCGAAACCAATGGTCTTCGCCGGTGATGGGATGAAACGTCCAAGGGGCGGTTGCCGGAGCGCCTTTGGTGGGTGAGACCCAGCCGAGTTTTTTCTCGGCGGCGAGGATCAACTCGGGTCGTTCATCGCCGACTAAGTTCA
>JABIRI010000137.1 GCA_018667915.1 Opitutaceae bacterium
GTGCCACCAGAGGGGCCGCCGCCGATGAATGTGCGACCGCCACCAGTGCCAACGTTCAACACGCCCCCGTTGTCCACGGTCGCCGTACCGGTTCCGGTCGCCCCGTAACCGACGCCAAACACGCCGGAAGCACTGCTACCCAGGGTAACGGTAGCGTTCGACACAGTGAGTGCGCCGCCGCTCTGCGTGATGGCATTGGTGGTGCCAATGATGGAACCGCCACCGGAAACCGTAAGCAGGCCATCATTGACCGTGGTCGCGCCGGTGTAGGTGTTGGCACCGGAGAGGGTGAGGATGCCGGTGCCTGATTTGGTGAATGCGCCTGTCCCGGAGATCGCGCCGCCAAACGTAGAGGTGGCGGTAGTATCCACAGTCAGGGTTCCAGTGCCTAGGGTGATGTTGCCACCGGTGCTGCCGCCGCCGGAGAGACCGGCGAGGGTTTGATTGGTGTTGTTGAGATCGAGGGTGACACCGGTGGCGTCCGCGAGAGTGACACCACTGGAGGTCGCGATGACGTCGACGGTGCTGAGTCGCAAGGTGCCTTCGTTCACGACGGTGGCACCGGTGTAGGTTTTGGCTGACCCTGATATATTGAGAACGTTTGAGCCAGCCGCGGTGAGGCTGCCCGAGCCCGTCACTGATCCACTGAGAATTGAATTGCCGGAATCGCCATCAAAGGTGCCGCCGTCCCCGATGAGGTTAATTGTGCGCGAGGTGTCGCGGTTGCTGCTATTGGTCTGGAAGAGGGTGCCGCCGTCGAGCGTGATGGCTTCGCCAGTGTCTCCCAGATTGCCGTAGGACCCGGTGCGAAACGTTACATCCTCGAGGGTCAGACCATCCGTAAAATCATGGTCTTGGAAGCTGGTGATGGTGCCGCCGGAGCCGCTAATGGTGAGTCCACCCGAGCCGAGGATGCGTTTGTCCCAATCCAGGGTGGAGGATCCGATCTTGATCATGGCGCCGTTGGCCACCGTGGTCGCGTGATTGAAGGTGAAGTCGCCGCCGATTTGGAGAGTGGCGTTGTCGATGGAAAGTCCGCCGGAGGTGTCACCGAGATTGGCATCGGCGGAGATGGCGAGGGTTCCGCCACTGACAGTGGTGCCTCCGCTGTAGGTATTGGTGCCGGAGAGGGTGACGGTGCCGGCGCCCGATTTGGTGACGGAACCGGGGCCGGCCAGATTTGCAGAAACCGAACCTGCGTCGGTGAAACTGTAGGAGGAACCGGTAAGGGTGCCGGAGCCGGTGATCGAGCCGGAGGACATCGAGACTGCTCCGACGCTGTCGGAGTTGGTCCCCAAGGCGAGGGTGCCGCCGGTCACGGCCACGGAACCGGTATCGGCCAGTGTATTTGTCGCATGTCCCAAGGTGAGTGTTCCGGCGCTGATGGTGGTGCCTCCCGTGTAGGTGTGGGTGCCGGAGAGCGTGAGATTTCCTGAACCTGATTTGGTGACGGAACCGGTGCCGGAAATAATGTCGGCATAGGTGCCGTTTGAACTCTGGTTGAAGGTCAATGCGGCGTTGTTGGTGATGTCTCCTTGGAGGGACGAGGTCGTGCCAATCAAAGACCCCGCACTGATGGTGGTGCCGCCGGAGTAGGTATTCGCGCCGGCAAAGGTGACCGCGCCGGAGCCCGTCTTGGTCACCGCTCCCGAACCTGAAATGACCGCCGAGTAGGATCCGTTTGAGTCCTGATCGAAGCCCAAGGTGGCGTTGTTGGTCACGTCGTCGAATAAGCTGGTGGTCGTCACCACGAGGGTGCCGTTGGTCACGGTGGTGCCGCCAGAATGGGAAAGAGTTCCCGTGAGGGTGGCCGTGCCGGATCCCGTCTTTTCCAAGGATTGGCTTCCGCTGATTTCGCCACTGATGGTGAGTGAGTTCCCCGAAGCGACCTGGAGCTTTGCATTCCCTGTCAGGACGACGTCGGCCGAAACCAAGTGATCTCCGGCGATTACGTAGATGCGGTCGTCGATTTCAAGTGAACCGCCAGCAGAGGCGATGGTGTAGCGGTGGGTGTTGTTGTCGAATGCGACAATATTCACCATCTCGTCGTTTAAGAGCGTGATGGTGGAGTCCGCCGCGATGCTCGTTCCGAACCCGGCGGTGTCGGAACTTCCCGGAGTCGATTTGGAACTCCAGTTGGCCCCGGTGGACCATTCTCCTCCGCCAGTGATGTCCCATGTGATGGTGGCGGCTCGGAGGGGTAGAACGGATACAGCGAGAAGTCCGCATGACAGGAAAACGGTGCGGGGAAAACTGACGCATCTGAACATCGGGAGATTCTAGTGAAAATCCCCCAGTTGGGGTATCGTTCGTTAGGACGAGGCCGAACGGACGGTGCTGGGAAGTGATGCCCGACTGTTCCCTTGTTTACCTGCTCAGGTGATCGGTCAGAAACGCATCAATACGAGCCAGTTCGGTGTCATCATTGAAGGTGGGGCCGCCGTGGGCGCTGCCGTGTTTGACTTCGAAGTGCACGGGCAGGTTTTGGGATTTATATACGCCGTGGAGTTCGTGGGCCTGATTGATGGGCATCTGGGGGTCCTGATCGCCGTGAGAAAGATAGAGAGGCGGGTCCTCGGCATCGACGTGGAATACCGGGCTGGTGAGACGGGCCAACTCCGGCACATCGTCGGGGTGTCCCCCGATAAAGAGGTCGAGCGCGGGTTCCCGCACGCTGAGACCATGGGGCGTGGACTGGGTGAGAATTGTGGTCAGGTTCGACGCGCCATAGAGATCCACGATGGCCTGCACGGAGGAGTCTTGATCGAGGTGCTCGCCGACCGTGCCTTCGTGCGGTATCGAATGATTGGTGACACCCACGATGGCGGCGAGGTGGCCGCCGGCGGAGGCTCCGGAGATGACGAAGGGCGAGGTGGGTAAGCCGAGTTTCTGGGCGTGCGCGCGCAGATAGCGAATCGCGGCTTTGATGTCGTGGGACTGGGCGGGAAAGGGCGCCACGCCGGAGAGTCGATAGTCCACGCTGGCGACGGCCCAGCCGTGGGCGGTCATGCCTTTGAGCGCTACGCTTTTTCGGGAGCCGGCGCGCCAGGCGCCGCCGTGCACCCACACGATTACGCCTTTGGCGTCACCAGATGGCTGATACAGGTCGAGCTTGAGTTTGTGCCCATCGACTTGGGCGAAGGTGTGGGTGGAGAACTCGTCTGCCCCGGACAGGCAAGAGCTCAATAAAACGATTCCGCAGGAAATGAGTCGGCGCATACGTTAAATAGACGGGGTTTCGGGGACCTCGCTGGCCCAGACGATGAGCCAGCCGGATTCTTCATCCACGTAGACGAAGGGTGAGACTTCTTGGTCTTCGGTTTCCACGAATTCGGCGTGGGCTTCGTAAGTGAAATGTTCGTGCATTTCGTCCCAACCGCTTTCGCGATGCGCGAGGAGCGGGCCATCGAGCGGTGAGTCCGGTGAAGTCGGTGCGGGCCAGAAGTTGATGGCGATGGCAAAGGCTGCCGTCATCGGCAGAGCAACCCGCAACAGGCGACTCCAGCTGGGGAGTCCGCCGCCGACCGTTTTGGCCTCGCCGGAGCGAATGCGTCGACGCACGGCGTGCCATTCGGTGGTGGGGTCGGGGACTTCGACTTGGGCATGCCTCGCCCGCCACGAATCTACGGCGGCCGTCAGTTGTGCGGTGAGGACCTGGCATTGCGGACACTCTTGCAGATGCTGAGCCAAAATAGCCTCGTCCGCGGCGCCGAGGGGGGCGTCGCGGGAGGCGAGAATTTTAGTTTCAGCATCGCGGCAGTTCATGTCGATTTAGAGGCCAGCTTACCACCGACTGCGGCTGGAAACCCAGACTTTTTCTTTGCGGTAGGTCCAGTAGCCGCGCTCGTAGTGGCGGATGCGGCGGCCGCATTCGTCGTAGTAGTAAGACGTATGGCCGGGGACCCAGACTTTGACATCCCGGTAGGTCCAGTAGCCGCCGGAGTTGTGGCTGCGACTGCGGGAGGAGCGGCAGGTGTCGCAGCCGCAGCTGGAGCCGTGTTTGCGGGTGTAGCCGTGGCTGGAGCCGCGGTGACGGTCATCGTAGCGGACGGAGTCGTAGTGGCGATTGTCGTCGAGGGCGTTGTCGACCACGGCGCCGATAACCAATCCACCCAACAGGCCACCGAGAATAGCGGCTTCTTTGTCGCCCAAGGCGGACGCAGAGCGGGGAGCGAAAGTGATGGCGGCAATGGCGGTGAGGGTAATTAGGATATTTTTCATAAGAGTCTCCGGGTTGAAGTTCATCCGTTGGGACGAGGCTCCCGGAGCCCGTATTCAAAAAATATGCAATTTTTTCGGGTTTTATTCCGCGATCACCAGCAGGGCGTAAACCGAACCATCACCCCGCTTGGGGCCGCCTAATACGGCGGGCACGCCCGGACGCAGCACCAGCCCGGTGCGCATGAAGGAGTGAGAATCGTCCCGCCAATCCAATTGCACGCGGATACGGTCATCGCGGGAGGATTGGGTGGTGAATTCGAGCACCTGGCCTTGGCCGAGGGAAACACGGCCTTTACCGGGAATTTCGGCGCGGTCCTTGCCGCCACCTAGTTGTTGGAAACTTTCAAAGCGTAGGATGCGGCGGAGGGTGGATTCGTAAGCGGAAAGGCTGCGGTCGGTTTCGCCGGGTTGTTTGGACGCGGAGACGAGAATCGCGCGCACGGTGACCTCGCCGCCATCAGCGGCAAACAGGGACGGGGTGGCGGCGGCAAGGAGCAGGCCGCAGGTGAGGAGGATTCGTTGGGTTAGTCGCATGGCGTTTCGCGGAGTTTTTGGGCGAGTAGGCGGCGGGCGTGATACAGACGAGACATCACAGTGCCGCGGCGACAGCCGAGGGTGTGGGCGATTTCGTCGTAAGTTAAGCCTTGGATTTCGCGCAAGGCGAGCACCGCTCTTTGTTTGGGAGGGAGAGAATCGAGCAAATATTCAAAACGAGCCTGTTTTTCTGCAGATTCGAGTTGTTCGGGGGCGGTCGGCTGGTCGTCGGCCGGTTCGAAGGCGGGTGGGGAATTCGCGTCGGCATCGGGCCGGGAAAAGGGGAGAAAGCGGTCGAACCAGCGTTCACGTTTACGCAAATGGTCGACGGCGCGGCGCACCGCGATGGGGTGCACCCAAGTGGTAAATTTTGAATCGCCGCGGAATTTACCGATCTGTTGCCACGCCTTGATCCAGATTTCCTGACAAAGGTCGCGGGCGTCGTGTTCGTTGCGGACGATGGCGAGCACGGTCCGGAAAACCGACTCGTAGTTTGCCTGCATCAGCTCGCCAAACGCGGTCTCGTCTCCGGTGCGGGCAGCGGACACCCGGTGTCGCTCGAGAGTGGCCTCCGGCGAGTCTTCCATGCGCGCAGCGAGGAATCAGCGGCGGAAGGGACCGCGGCGGTTAGGGTAGTCGTAGTAAGGCAGATTACCCCTCATGGTGCCGTAGGAAATCACGGCATTGAAGCGCCCCTTGGGGTCGCTGATCACAGTCGTGGCGCTGCCGCCGTAAAATGAACCGGCGCTGCTGGTGCCGACGGTGAGTGTGACCGAGCCACTGACGTTGAGGAGCGGGCCTTTCCCGCGAAACGCTTCGCCGTCACCGCGGCGGGATGTGCGGGATCCACGACCATCGCCGCGGTAAACGTAGGAGACCGGTTGGTCGGCAAGGAATCCGGCAATGTGTTGGTCGAGTCGCACGCGTTGGTCGTCGCTCATCCGGTTGATGCCGGTTGCTTCTCGTTCTTCATCGGAACGTCGTTCGCTGAATCCGCCGGCAAATCCGTTGACGCCACCGGCCCGGGCGGAGTTGACCTCATAAGCGATGAGATTCTCGAGATTGGCTTGTTCCTGTTTGGAAAGTTCATGCACGCCGGTCGCGAGGGTTTCGATTTCGACGAGCCGGGTAAGAAAGTAACCGTCCACCGCCGGAGCCTCGGGCGTGGACGTGTCTGCATCTTCAGCTAACGCAA
>JABIRI010000111.1 GCA_018667915.1 Opitutaceae bacterium
ATCCGCACCATCCGCGATCATCACCAGTGGTTCTCGCATTACCACACGGGTGGAAATCCCGGTCGCCATGAACTCGACGGAGACCGCCAAGAAATCGACTATCCAGCCGTGATGCGGGCCATCACCGATACCGGCTACACCGGGTTCGTCGGGCAGGAGTTCATCCCCGCTGAAGCAGACGCCATCGCCTCACTGCGGCGTGCCATCAATTTGTGCTCAGTTTAGGAACGCCCTAAGACGTCGATCTACCCCGACCACCAATGAGGATAACGCTCATTTGAGTGGGATGCGAAAGATGGTGGCACTAAGGGCGGGCACCTGCAGCCCATCGCTCAAGGAAACCTGATCGGCGAATTCGTTCACGCGACGAGGCTGGCCTGGGGTATTGAAAGCTTCGGGCGTATTGCCACCCACCCAAAATCGTTGAGCCGTTGGACCGAGGACGACTCCGGCTGGAGCCAGCTCAACTGTTACCGTTTCGTCGAGTGGGTTCATGACTGCGAGGGTCAGGACGGTGCCGTTTTCATCGAGCGCGGCCGCGACGTCGAGTGCACCAAAGTCCTGCTCCAGCAATAGCGGGGTGTCGCCGTAGTGCGCCCGATACAGCTTTAGCACCAAGCCGGTCGATTCGAATTCCGCCGCAGTGTCCGTCGTCTTGATCGCCCCGATGACGTTCACGGTCTGCGCGTAATACGCCATCTGCACGATATCGCTCTGGCGGTAATATTCATGCAGCCCCGCCGCGATGCCCAACGCGTCCTGCATTTCGTAGATGCAGCCGAGTTCGCCGTAGACGTATTCGCGGTGCCAGTAGTTCCATTCCGTCATGGCGATCGGCACGATGCGCCCGCCCAGAGCGTCGATTTCAGGCTGCATCTCGCGATGGCCATCGGTGACGAGTTTGATGAATTCTGCGACTTGGGTGACGTGCTCTGCCACCGGCACCCGCCCCCGCTCCGGCTCCCACGGAATACGGCCCGCATAAAAATGTTCAGACAAGTGCGTCATGTAGGGCGCGCTGTCTTGCAGCATGCCTTCGGACCAACCCCGTTCGCGGTCGCTGTTGAGGCTTTTGCTGCGACTGCGCAGATCGCCCGAACCGACGAGGGTGAGCTCGGGATCGACCTCCCACATGGCGCGCGCCGCTCGGTTGTGTTTCAGGGTGTATTGGTCGAGATGCATGTAGCCGAGCTGCCAGGTTCCCCACATCTCGTTGCCCACGCACCAAAGCCACACGTCAAACGGTTCCGGCGTGCCGTTCTCCACCCGCATGTTGCCTCCGACCGTGTCCGCACCCGCGTTGCAGTATTCCACCCACTGGGCTGCCGAGTAAGCATCCCCAAATCCCATGTTCGCCGTGACCACCGGATCGGCCCCGACCGTGCGACAAAAATCAATAAACTCATCCGTCCCGAAGTCGTTGTGCTCCACGCCTTGCCACGCCGGATTAACGCGCGGCGGACGCCGATCCCGATCACCCACCCCATCGCGCCAGTCGTAGCCGCTCACGAAATTTCCGCCCGGCCAGCGATAGATCGACGCATCCAATTCCTGCAACAACGCGACCGTATCGGCACGCATGCCTCGCACGTTATCGGCCGGCATGATCGAAGCCGTTCCGACCAACGCAGATCCCGCCGTGACCTCGATATCCACCGTGCCCTTTGCTGTATCGGCGGTCGCCTGCCACTTGAAATGAAACTGCTGATAGTCGGCTTCTGTCGCGACCAGCTCGAAAACCGCAGGTTGATCGACGCCACCCAACCGCAGCGAAACCTTCGTCAATTTATCTCCCGCTCGTTTGAGCCAAACATACCCCTCGTATTCGCGCCCTTTTTGCCAGGACAGGTCATGCTGGCGAATCCCCGTTCCCGCTGAAAGCCGCGGCGTATGGTCTCCGACAAAGGAGTCTTTCGCCAGCATCGTAAGTCCGGCCGCATCACCGAAGATCTCCCACGGCGATGCGCCCACCACGGGGAAATCCGAATCCTGTAAACTCGTGTAGGGTGCATACTCCGGCGTGACTTCAAAATAGAATTTCCGGTCCTCCAGCATCTCCGCCCAAATTCCACCATAAATGCAGCGACCGAGGTGCTCGATGAACTGCCCATAAATCATGGGATTGATCGGAGCACCCTGTTTCTTCCGATCGAGCGCCACCTCGATCTGGGCGGCGCCCACCACCAAAGGAAATAGAGTAACGAGAAGGATGCGTTGGTAAGCTTTCATGAGGTAGAATTAACGGAGCCGAAAAAAAGACAGTAGACACATCGAGGCCGACGTCCTGTCACCGAGACACAAACTCGGCCCTCATCCAACATTAGCGCGGGATGGAAGGTCGCACACCACCGCCGGTGCTGCCGCACCTTCTCGCTCCGCCAGATGCACGCGAAACGAAACGCCATCCCGTTGCCCGGACACCGTCCAACCTCCTTCGTCGTGTTCCCAACTCAAGTCAGCCGCAGTCTTCGATTTGGGATGAGCAGAACCCACCGTTAAAATGCGATGCTCGCGGGCAGCGGAAGCCACCACCGACGCATACGGATAAACACCCGTATCCACGGGAAGATCCAACTTGCCGGAGCTGATCGTGAGCGGACGGCCTCCGCCGCAAACCGCTTGTAAATTCGCCTGAGGACGCTTGATCACAAACCCATCGGCGTCCGCCACTACACTGCCCTTACCATCACGATTGTGGGCCTGAAAGCGCACTTCCACAGGCAAGGATTTCACCAGATCGATCGCATCAAATACGATCACAACATCAGGCTTTAAATACACCACCGTGCGAGCCACTCGCGACACGGGATGGCCCGCCAGGCGGTAAGCTTCCGTCGCATCGCTCGTCGTCGTCATCCAACTCAGCCCCACTTGATGCGCGACGATGTGAGCATGGGCCAAAGAACTGTTGGTGCCTTCTTCGCCGTGGTGGTAAATATGCCCGCCTCCATCGATCAGAACCGAGGTGTGCGCCTCCGTCTGGCGCAACAACCAGCCCGGAGCTTTCGGGTCATAGGACGCTTTGATCGGATCATTGAATAACCGTTCGCCATAGGCCGCGAAGAGTAGACTGTTCCGATCCGCGTGTTCGTGATTGCACGGTTCGCCACTGCGCAGACAGAGCACGGCATCTTGATCGCTCCACCCCGTGCGCGAGACCACTAGACCGGGCGCCAGGGTGTAGTCATGCTTCATATCCGCGGCGAAATCGGTCGGCACCGTCGGATCGAACCAAATCGCACCCCAACATAACGTAGGCTCAGTCGTCACCATTCCGGGTCGGGTCAATAAATGTTGCGCGGTGGAATCACGAAACTCACGTCCGATCCACGCCAACGCGATCACCGAGCCCGAGTTGCTGCAGTCGCCGATGCTCAAAGTGTCGCGCGGGGTCTCGTGCGTGGGCATGGTCGAGCGTAGGAAATAGCGTGCCATCGCGGGAAAGTCAGTGATCCCGCGTTCATCAACGCCGTGGAACCGGCGGAGAAACTCTAAACACAGGCAGAAATAATTGTAGGTAAACCCCCAATACGCCGATCCCTCATCAAACGATCCATCCTCCGGCTGCTTGGCGACAAACTCCCGCAAACTGCGTTCCGCAAGTTCCCGCCACTTGGTGGCGTCCGGATGATCCGGCAGCATACTCGCCGAAATCAACAACCCCGACGTCGCGATGATTTGCAGGTTGGTATCGGCGAGGATCTTGGGCCACTGACTCACGTCCACTATCGTCAAACCCGTTGAGTCCAAATCCATCGTCCATCTGGGCATCGGACTCGCCCCCAGCTCCCCATGCACAGCCCGATAACTCGCCGGGCCAATTTCATCGCCCAAACGCTGCATCACCCCATCGCGCAACTTCGGGTCAACATCCTCCCCCAGCCAATCCAACGCACACGACAGCAACACGCCCACCATCGGCCCACGCATCACTCCAACCGTGTGCACCCCATCCTCCAGAATCCAATCCCACCGGTTAAACTTGAGCGCCGTTGCCACCGCGAGTTCGGCCAACACCCGCTGATCCTCGCTCGGTTCGATCACATGCACGAACGCCGACCGAAAAGCGATGTTGGCGACCCGCGCCAAATCCCGCACGCGATTCATGGTATCCACTTCGACGGTCAGGAAACGAAGGTCGGCCGCGAGATCTGCATTCCGTGAACTTTCCCAGTAGTGAGCAAAAGCCGGATGCTTCAGACTTTCCCGAATCCGCGGTAACTCTTCCCGGTCGAACATCACTCCCCGCATATTCGATTTCCCATCGCGCGACTTCGAACCGGCGCAAGCCGCCGGACTTAGCACAGAAAGCGCACTCAAGGATGCTCCCGCTTGCAAAAATCGACGGCGGGAAAAATTCGAAGACAAGTCAGATTCTGGAGTAGTCATGGGGCATTTACGTTAAGGCAGATCGAGGCAATCCACCATGAGTCCACCTCACTCTCAGGTAAAGCGCGCGCCACGAAATCACCGACAAAACCACAATGATCCCTAATGAAATTTCAGACGTTTACTGCTGTTATTGCGGACTCGGCTCGTGCTAACTCGGCGGCAATACCTCATGATAAAAATCCAAGCAAGTGCCAGTAAGGGATGGTTGCATCAAGAAGCCGGATTCAAATTCGAAAAGAGATACTATTTCGATCCGGAGTATCGGTGGGACCAAGATCACGCCATCGATCAGTATTTGGCGGAGCGGTTCCCCCACTACCCCATCTACAACATGGAGTCGAATCTCGGGCAGATCGAACATACGCTCGAAAAGCAGATCATCGTCGGTGGCATCCAACCCAATCTCATCATCGGTTTGGCCGCCGGAGCCGACTTCTTCTGCGACCCCGACAAAGATTCCGACATCTCCATTCGTCCGCTCGAATCACTGCTCCACCACCCCGACAAATTGCCATCGGTGCAATCGTTCCTCGAGTCCTCTCTCATCAAAGGATTCGACGCCCAAATCGCAGAGCTCAAGGCAACGAAACCCGACTACCGCATCATTCCGCCCTACTTCTGGGATACCTCCGGCCGCGCCACCATCCATGGGTTCATCACCACATCCATGAAACTCTTCGGCGAGGACATCTTCCTCCTCATGATCGACGACCCAGACCTCGTCCGTGAAATCCATGGGTGGATTACCGATGTTTACCGGGCCTTAATCGATCACTATTCGAAACTCGCCGATCTTCCCGCCACCGCGGTCCACGTGGGAGAGTGCACCGGAACTCTGCTCAGTCCGGATCAATATCACGATTTCATCGTCCCCTTTGCCAATCGTATGGGCAATGAGATCGGCGGACTGCGTTGGCACTCCTGCGGCGATTCCAATCATCTGCTCGAACCGTTGTCCGAAGTGGACACCCTCAAGATCCTGGATACCGGCTCCAAGACCAGCGTGGCCAATATCCGGGAAGAGTTTGGGAATACGATCGAAGTGAATGTGGCGCCTCCGGTGGACGTGCTTTTGGAACGCTCCGATCCGAACGATATTGAACGCTGGTTGGACGAAACCCTCGACGGGAATGACGGTGGACCTCTGAAAATCGTCCACCACCTCGAGCCCGGTTACTCCCTGGATGCCAATCTGCGCATGCACGACTTACTGGACGCGAAGGGCCTCGTGCCCAAAGCACGCCGCGCGAAAATCTGACGCGAAGCTCAAAAAGAGTTCCCCTCGAGTTGTATTTTGTATACAACTTTGCCCATGCCCCCATCTGAACGAAACGCATTCGCGTTCGCCCTCATCGTCGCCCTCGGCGGTTTCGTCTTCGGTCTGGATCTTGTTTTGATCGCGGGAACCTTTGACTACATCGAGGTCCAGTTCGGGCTTTCGGCCGGTCAAAAAGGGCTCATTGCATCGGCGCCGGGTTGGGGCGCATTGATTGGTCTTCTATTCGCCGGTAGCATCTGTGACCGCCTCGGTCGCAAAAAGGCACTCCTGTTGATTGCCGCTATTTACTCCATCTCGGCGATTGGCTCGGCCCTGTCGAACGGGCTCTGGTCGTTGTTTTTGTTTCGGTTAATCGGCGGTCTGGCATTCACGTCGCTGTCACTCGCTTCAATGTATATCGGCGAGATTGCTCCGCCTTCGATTCGCGGAAAACTGGTGGGGGCCAATCAGCTCAATATCGTCATCGGGTTGTTTGCGGGTTCCGGCCTGAACTACCTCATCGCCGGTCTCGGGCAATCCAACCCGGAGTGGGCCAACGCGCTTCTGCTCAATGAGCACACCGCTTGGCGTTGGATGTTGGGGGTGGAAACGATTCCGGCCGTGATTTGGTTTCTTCTTTTGCTGAAAGTTCCGGAAAGTCCGCGCTGGTTGATCCTCGACGGGCAGCCCGAACCCGCTCGCCGCGTGCTCAGTCAATTGGCTCCGGCCGACGAGGTAGATTCGCAATTCGAAGCGATCTCGAACAATCTCAAGGACACCGACCATCACCTGAGCTATGCCGAGCAAGCGAAGTTGCTCATCAGCCCAAAACTCCGTGTCGCCCTCTTCGTTGGGTTGATCCTGGCCGTCGTCCAACCGTGGACCGGAATGAATGCGATCCAATCGTTCATGCCGCAGATTTTCGAATACGCCGGGCGAGGTGAAACGAAACTCTACGATCAAATGATCGTTAATCTAATCGGACTATTTTTTACCTTCATAGCTTTACTGGTGATCGATCACATCGGTCGCCGCATCATTTTGATCGGAGGCCTCTCGGCCTGCGCGCTGGGACTGGGCATCGTGGCCTACGGATTTGCAGCCGCGACCTATACCGTCACGCCCGAAGTGCTCACCGCGGTATCCGAACACATTGACCCTGCCGTGCTCGAACCCATCGCCGGAACCGCGTTCACCGATGAACTTACCTTCAAGGACGAATTACGGCAGCTCGTCGGTCCGGATACTCACCGCACCATTGAAGGCGACGTGATGCTACACGGAGTCACCATGAATGCGCACCTTGTGCTGGCGGGCATTATTCTATTTGCCTGTGCCTACAAATTTTCCGCCGGACCCGTGATGTGGATCATGTTCGCTGAATTGTTTCCCACCAAAGTTCGCGCGTTGGCCATCACGGGCTGCGCCTGGGTGACCAGTGTTTTTGGCGGCGTGGTGGTGCCTCAGCTCTACCCCCTCGAGATCGAATGGTTGGGTTCAACCGTCACCTTCCTCATCTACGGCGCGTGCTGTTTCTTCGGCATGCTCGCTCTGGCCAAACTCACCCCCGAGACCAAAGGCAAAACCATCGAACAAATCGAAGTGGATATCGAGCGCCTGGGCCGCAGATCGGGAGAGTGAAATGGTGCCGCCAAGGTAGCGACGGACCGCCGGGCCGTCCGGCTCCCGGCTGACAGACAAAGTAGTTCGATTTCACCCTCCAAGCCACCACTCCATCGCTCGGCGCGCCCAGCGGTCACGCCCTACCTCGATCCCGGGGAGGGACGACCTCCGTGTCGTCCGCTCCTGCCTCTCCGCTCCACTTTATCACTAACCACAAAAATCACAAAAGCCCGAGCCAACCGATCCATTCTCAATCGGCATGTCGCCAAAGACCTCCAAGTCCTCCAGCGATCGACGTGAAGAAATAAAATCCACCCTGCTGGTTATGTGTCTTCTGCGCCTCCTGTGGCCAATTTAGGTCCAGCCATCCGGCCAGTCCGAATTCATCCACCCAATGACATCCGTGTCCTCCGCACCTGCCTCACCGCAAAACCCAATCCTACGCGACCACTCCACCACGGACCGGACAGAGCCGGTCCCTCCTGATCCCCATCATTCCGAAATCCCAAATCGGAAATTCGAAATCAATTCACTCTTCCAGCACGCGCACGCGGCGGTCTTTGCGGGGGAATTGCAACGTCACGACCGTGCCCACATCAGGTTTGCTCTCCACGCCCACCCGACCGCCATGCTCACGCATGATGCGCTGCACGATCATTAACCCCAGTCCGTTTCCGCCCGGTTTAGTCGTGTGATAGGGTTCGAACAGACGTAGCAGATCCTCCTGCTTAATCCCCGTTCCAGTATCGCCGAACATCAGGAAAATTGAGTCATCGTCGGCCCGTGTCTTCAGGTGCAACTGGCCGCCCGGCTCCATGGCCTCCATCGCATTTTTGAGGACGTTGAAAAATACCTGCTTGAGTTGATTTCGATCGGCCATGATGACCGGCATGTCGGGCGTTGCCTCGACGTCCACCTTGATCTCCCGGTTCTCAAGTTCGCCCTGATTGAACCGTAGCACTTCGTCCACCACATCCAACAAATGGATCTCCGACAAATCGGGCGCCTTCGGTTTGATCGCTTCGAGGAAGTTATTGATAATGCCGTCGAGCCGACTGACCTCTTCCTGGCATACCTGAATGGAATCCGTCAGCCCCCCGACGTCCTTCTCGGACGCCTGCAGCTTCTTCAACTTCCGTTCGATGAGCTGCAGATGAATATTAAGCGAATTGAGGGGATTGCCGAGTTCGTGGGCCACGCCCGCCGCCAGCAACAGAATCGAAGAGGTGCGCTCGTTTTCGATGCGCTCTTCCGTGTCCGCTTTATCGTGAGAAACATCCGTGAGGATCACTGCGTAGCGGCGCCCTTCCCGGCCGTGATCATCACTTTTGAATGGCACCATGTAGAGCCGCACGGTCCGCGGTTCCGGATAGGTCAATTCGAACTCGCGGGCCACCACCGGTAAGGCACCGTCCTCTAACGAACCTTCCAAGGAGGGCCGTAACCCCGGGACCAACCGCCACAAGGTTTGACCGGACAACTCGTCTTGATTCAGACCAATCAACCGGTGCGCCGAATGATTCGCATATTCGATCTCCCCCTCCGGGCTAATGACCAACACGCCTTCCTGCAGCGTATTGAAGATGTCTTCAAACAGCCCCCGCTCGCGCGCCAGGCGTTGCACGAGATTGGTCAGATTCACCGAATCCAATTGGTCCAAACGACCAAGGACCCGATCAAGAGAACTGTTCTGTTTCTTAGGAGGCATGACTTAGAGGCAGAGATCTTTAAACACGAATGGACACGAATAAA
>JABIRI010000108.1 GCA_018667915.1 Opitutaceae bacterium
CTGCAGGACGGGAAAACGTAGAAACGCTCCATTTCCGTGCCCTCGCTGGCCAATTTATCGAGATTTGGCGTGGGAACGTCCCCCCCGTGGAACCCTACATCTCCCCAGCCCATATCGTCCGCCATGATGATGACCATATTGGGAGGACTTGCGGTCCCCACACCGGCGAGAAACGAAAATAGGAGGAGTAGGCGTTGAATCATGAGAGGCTAAGACGCCTTTGAACTACAGATAGTTACTCTAAATCCGCACTATTTTCATCACGAAGTGCAGCCCGTTTTCGAAACCAACAGCCGGAACGTGACGTTCTGCTGGATGCCTCGGGTGGTCAGCTGACGCGGCGGCGGCGGACCAACCACGTCCCGCTGAGCAGCGCCATAAGGATCGAGCCGTAAGCAGAAGGCTCCGGGACGATACCGGGAGTCACGCCAGTGGTGGGATCCCAAGTTGCATCGCCCCAGCCTTCGAAAGTGATATTACCTAAGGAGCTAGAATCAACGGTGTCGGACACGATGAAATCACCCGGGTCACCGGTCCAGTTTTTGATCGTCAATGTCCCGTTCAATACCTCGAGGAATTGCAGATCGATGACCGCATCTGATCCGCCAAAATCTATGACTGAATCACCTGAAATTGAGATGCCGGAAAAAGACTGATTAGTTCCGCTCAAATCCAGTGTCGTATCTTGCAAGATAAGTTCGATGCCCCCCGTGAAGACATTGTCGGCGCCGGCAGTGATTTGGGATCCCCCCGTGAACGTGAGCTGGTTGTTGCCCGTTTTGGTGGTGACGGCCTGATTAAATTGAATCGGGCCACCGGCCAAAACGGTCTCCTTATTCTGAAACTCCAGTGGAATGTCGAAGACTTGTAAGGGGGTGGATTGATTATCCACATTGCCGATACTGAGCACTCCAGATCCATCGCTTGAGATGGTATATGCTCCGGCTGCGGAGGTGAATGTAAGGTCGTCCACCGTAGTCGTCGCACCACTGCCGAAATCGAAATAAACCGTGAGTTCTGAAGACGAGCCAAACTGCAAATCTGGGTTGCCGCTCGGAGCCTTGTTACCGGCCCAGTTACTTTTTTCCGAAACGTTCGAGTCCGTAGAACCATCCCACGTAAACGTCGCTCCCGAGAGTTGGGAGACGGCTAGTAGGAAAATGGTATGACGTATGCGCATCATTTCATCGAGGAAGCTCATACCCACTCGATACCTCACAGTAAATGGGTGTTCTTAGATTATGGCAAATCCCTTATGAATATCATAAGGGGTTCTTTTATGCCTATTCCAAATAGGTTGAAACGGGCCTATATTGAAAAACTAGGAAAACGGTCTCCGTGAGAAAATTCGTTAGACTTTAATCTTTGGTATCTTTACCTAGATGACTTGTATTAGCCTTCAAAACGTAAATCCCTGTTCTCATGGCACGCATCTATAAAGACATTACCGAGACGATCGGAAACACCCCGTTGGTCCGCCTCAATCGCACCGCCGAAAAACACGGCGCTGGTGCTGACATCCTCCTGAAGCTCGAGTTCTTCAATCCGCTCGCTTCGGTTAAAGACCGCCTCGGATTTGCGATGATCGATGACGCGATCAAGAGCGGCAAGATCACCGACAACTCCGTCATCATCGAACCGACCTCGGGTAACACCGGCATCGCGCTTGCGTTCGTCGCGGCCGCCAAGGGCCTCAAACTGGTCCTTACCATGCCCGAAACGATGAGTATGGAACGCCGCAAGCTCCTCAAGGTTCTCGGTGCCCGGGTCGTTTTGACCGAAGGCCCCAAGGGCATGAAGGGGGCGATCGCCAAGGCGGAAGAGCTCGCCGCGGAGATTCCGAATTCGATCATCCTCCAACAATTCTCGAATCCCGCTAACCCCGAAATTCACCGCAAGACCACTGCCGAAGAAATTTGGGCTGATACCGATGGTAAGGTCGATTTTGTCGTCGCGGGCATTGGCACGGGCGGCACCATTACCGGTGTCGGTGAAGTGCTGAAAGCCAAGAATCCTAATATCAAGATCATTGCCGTTGAGCCTTCCAAGTCCCCGGTCCTTTCCGGTGGCCAACCCGGCCCGCACAAGCTGCAGGGCATCGGTGCCGGATTCATCCCCGAAGTATTGAACACCGACGTCTACGACGAAGTCATCGCGGTTGACGAAGCGGACTCGGGCCCGATTTCCAAAGAGGTGAATACCCTCGATGGCATTCCGATCGGCATCTCTTCCGGTGCGATTACTGCTGCTGCGATCGAGATCGCTAAACGCCCCGAGAATGCCGGCAAGCAGATCGTGGCGATCATTCCGTCCAGTTCGGAACGTTACCTGTCGACTTGGCTTTTCGCCGACGTTGATCCCGAGAGTGATTCGATCGAAGACCTGAAATAATTGTCCGTTAGCATCCCTTTCCTCGCTCGCAGGGATGTGAGCGAGGTGACCTAACCCCAAGCCGGTCCCGGCTTTCGTTCTGCAAAGGACGGGAGCCGGGACTTTGGTTTTAGGGGGTTGGAACGTCATCGAAATGTTGCCCTCGGCGTCAGACTGTCTGATCACCTTTTCCATGCAGGAGGCACCCGCACCAGCGAACGGCTATTTCGCCGATCATATCGAAAATCTATGCCGCAGCTTTCGGCATTGGAGCGGGCGTGAACTGATCGCGCCCGTAGACGGGATGGAACTGGCGGAGGCACTGTATCGTCATGCGGCGGTCGTGCTTTCGCACAACACCGCCGCGGATCCCTTGTTCAACTATGCCAACCTAGCGGGCCAGGAACTTTTCGAGATGTCGTGGGAGACCGTCATCACGACACCGTCCCGACATTCGGCCGAGCCCGTGGAACGAACCGAACGGGCTCGTTTGATGGAAGCGGTCACGAGTCGTGGCTTCATCGACGACTATCGCGGCGTGCGCGTCTCGGCCTCCGGCAAACGTTTCCTCATCGAACAGGCCACGGTGTGGAATGTGATCGATGCCGACGGCGATTTGATCGGCCAGGCGGCGACGTTTGATCACTGGATTTCGCTGTGATCAGCCTGCGGATTTTTCACAGGAGGAAACAGGGGGAGGCATGAGGACATTGGGTGGCCGGTAGGAAACGCGCCCTAGGCGCACAAGCGTCTGCGTGGTGCCGAGCTGGTGTGCGGAGAGGCAGGGGTCGGTGCGCCCGGCGGACACGCGCTACCTTGAATTGTCTCTCCAATAAGTGCTCTGGTTCAGAACGGCCAGATCTTCGGGATGAAGATGACCGCCATGGTGAAGCACATCAGATTGAGCGGGATGCCGATTTTGAAGAAGTCGGTGAAACGATAGCCGCCGACGCCGTAGACGTAGGTGTTGGTTTGGTAGCCGATGGGGGTCGAGAACGCGGCGGACGCGGCGAACATCACCGTCACCACAAACGGGCGGGGATCCACGCCCAGCTCAGAGGCAACTTGCAGCGCGATGGGCGCCATCAGGGCGGCGATCGCAGTATTTGATAGGATCTCCGTGAGCACCATGGTGGTGAAATAGATGATCGCCAGAGCGATGATCGCTCGGTGTTCGCTGGTGGCGAGGGCGTTGATGCCGTCAACGAGTCCCGTCGCCAAGAGTCCGGCGGCGCCGGTTGATTCCAAGGCCATGCCCATGGCGAGCATGCCAAAGATCAGGAAGATGAGGTTCCACTCCACCGATGTGTAGGCCTCCTTCGAGGTAAGGATTTTTGAAAGAAGGAGAATCACCACGCCGCAAACGGCTGCGATCTCGATGGGGAGGATGCCAAGCGCCGAACACGAGATCACGCCGCCGATCACACCCAGAACGAGCGCGATTTGGCTGGTGGGCGATTTGGTGGGGGTGCGCGCGCGATCGAAGAGGACCAGGTCGTCGCTGCTGCGCAGGGCGTTGATCGCCTCGTCGGTGCCCATCATGAGGAGCACGTCGCCCGTTTCGATCGGCAGGGTTTCGATCGCCTCGCGCACGTTGCGACCTTTGCGATGCAGGGCGACGGCTACCAGGCGGAACCGTTGGCGGAAGTTTACGCCGCGCACGGTTTTACCGATGAGCTCGGATTGGGGCAGGACGACCGCCTCGACCAATGAACCTTCATGGGCGGCGATTTGTTCGAGCCCGAGTTGCAGATCGGAGACAAGATCCAGACCTTCGACGCTGCGGGCGGCGGCGATACCCTTGGGGCGACAGGAGAGGATCAATCGGTCTCCGGCTTCGAGCGTAGTTGTCTTGGGCTCAATCCGAATGGCGACGCCTTGCCGCACGATTTCAAGGACGCGCACGCCGCGGGTGGCTTTCAGCCCGGAATCATGCAGCGTCTTGCCGACCATGGGGGATTCGCTCTGCACGAATGCTTCCGTGAGGTATTCGCGCCGTTCTTCGTCCGAAAGGATATCGGTCAGCATTTCACGCACGGGCAGGACCTTTTTGCCGACGCTGGCCAGGTAGATGCCGCCGATGATGGCAATGGGCAGGCCGAGTTGGGCGAGCTCGAACAGGCGGATGGTGGGCTGGCCGTTGGCCACGGCGATGCCGTTGACGATGAGATTGGTGCTCGTGCCGACGAGGGTGCAGGTCCCGCCGAGCACGGCCGCATAGGATAGCGGGATGAGCAGCTTGGAGGGAGCGAGATTCATCTTGCGGGCGAGTCCGAGCACGACCGGGAGAAAGACCACTACGACTGGGGTATTGTTCACAAACGCACTCAAGGTCGCGACCAAGGCGACCATGATGAGAATAACGACAGGATAGGGCAATGTGCCGGCTCGTTCGACAAACCCGGAAATACGGTCCACCACGCCACACTTCACGAGGGCTGCGCTCAGGATAAACATGGCACCTACGGTGATCGGAGCCGGATTGGCGAAAACCGCGAAGGCGTTATCCTTATCGATCAGACCCGTGACGAGAAGGATGGCGAAGAGGGTCACCGCAGTGACGTCGGGCGGGAACTTTTCCCACACGAAGCTGGTTAGGGTCAGTCCCAGCAGGATGAAAACGAAGACGATTTCGACAGTCATGAGTCGAGGCTCAATCTAGCGAGGTCGCGGGATGCTCCCAGCTTATTTTGGATGGGCGTTTGAGCGCTCACTTTGGCGATACCACATCACGAAAATGACACAAAATCCGGTGAACGTGACGACGACGTTGCCCAGTTTCATGATTGCTCCCGCCAGGAGTTGATCATCCATCGGGCTGAACCCTTCAATCAGGCGAGGGGCAAACTCGTAGGTGGGGTAGAGCACCTCATTGGAGAAGGTGATGAAGGCGAACAAGGGGGTGAAGGCTACCGCGGTCGCAAAAAGATAGATCATCTGAGACGGTAGCCTAAGCGCCGGCCACCGTTGAGAACGTGTGATCACTGACCACCAAAACAGGACGGCCGTGGTGAAGAACGTGAGATGCTCCATCACGTGAATAAATCGGTCCTGTAGCGCCAAATCATAGAGCGCGGGGATGTGCCAAAGGGACTGGGTCATCACGTAAAGTGTCGCCGCGACGAGGGGACGAGTCAGAAACCAACCGATCTTACCGAAAACGCCCAGCTTGCGCACGAGACCATCGATCAGCTCGCCCGGCCAGCCCAGGAGCCACATGATGGCACAGGGATAGATCAATATCACATGTTGAGCCATGTGGGCGGAAAACAAGAAGCGTTCGCCCAATTGATCGAAGGGGGAGCCGACCGCCAAATAGAACAGAACCAACGATCCGTAGTAGCTCAGTTTTCGTCGGATCGATACGGCCACGCCGGGCGCCAGCGTGGCCCGGAACGGACCCGTGACCAACGCGTAACCCCACGCCAGGAGCAACAACCCGCCGATGAGGTAGGGTTCGTTGTGCCAGTGGCGTAGATCGATTAAAGACATGGCTGGATCGCGGGATGGAGCGGCTAGGCTCACTCGCGCACAAAAAAGGCGGCCGAAGGGCCGCCTCGTC
>JABIRI010000257.1 GCA_018667915.1 Opitutaceae bacterium
AAGTGACCGTGCTCCCCAAACCGCGGGATTTGGCCCGCGGCGCGGACATAATGACGTCGTTCGAATCAATCCCGTCCAACTGCTTCAATTTCTGTTTCAGGCGTCCGCGACGTTCACTCGTTTCCCACCACGCTAAGTTCTCTCCCAACGTCCGGCCTGTGACCGTGGGTGCATCGAGCTTGAGGAGATCGAGATCCCGTAAATGAAGCATCATCTCGGGCACGCCTCCGGCTAAGAAAACCTGCACCGTCGCAAAATGTCGTGGGCCATTGGGCAACGAATCAACCAGACGAGGCACGGAGCGATTGATGCGGGACCAATCGGCTACAGTAGGACGCTCGATGCCCACCGCGTGTGCGATGGCCGGCAAATGAAGCACCAAATTTGTGGAGCCGCCCACCGCTGCGTGACAGACCATCGCGTTATGCAACGCATCCGGAGTCACGATTTCGCGCGTGGTTGTCCCCGCCTGATCAAGCGCCATCAACGCCAACGCCGATCGCCTCGCCATGTCGCGCCAAATCTCCGCGCCTGATGGACTGAGCGCCGCGTGAGGCAATGCCAAGCCCAGCGCTTCCGCGGCGACCTGCATCGAAGCCGCCGTGCCCATAAATTGACACCCACCGCCCGGACTTCCACACGCCTTGCACCCCATCTCCGCCGCGTGATCGAGCGTGATTTCCCGACGGGCAAATCGCGTCGCCAACGTCTGCACTTTCGCGGTGTTTTCCGCCTCCTCGGCCAACAAGGTCACCCCGCCCGGCACCAGAACTCCCGGTAAATCCGGCGTCCCGGCCAAAGCCATCAACATCGCCGGCAATCCTTTGTCGCACGTCGCCACGCCCATGACGCCATGGCGCGTCGGCAGCGAACGGATCAACCGCCGCAACACCATCGCCGCATCATTCCGATACGGGAGGCTGTCGAACATACCCGCCGTGCCCTGAGTTCGGCCGTCACACGGATCGCTGACATAAGCCGCAAAGGGGATGGCACCGTGTGCCGACATCACCTTGGCCGCCTCCTCCATCAACAACCCCACTTCCCAATGCCCGGTGTGGTAGCCCAACGCCACCGGATCTCCGTTCGGATCACGCAGACCTCCTTGCGTGCTGAGAATCAAATACTGCTGCCCATTGAGTTTCGCGGGATCCCATCCCATACCCGCATTCTGGGTGAGCCCAAACAGGTCACCACTCGCCATCTGCTTAAGCTGCGTTCCCGCCAATGGCAATCGCCCCGTCGGCCCCTTCGCCGTCGTGCGGAGCAAAAAAACCTCTTCGTTCTGAGAATCGTAAATGGGATCGGCCATAGGTCGGTAATTCAGGTTATCACCGTGTTGGTGAGCGTGCCGACCGGATCCATTGTGATGTGAATTTGGTCACCTGGATTCAGCGTAAACTCATCCGGTGGGACGATACCCGTGCCCGTCATCAAGTATGCACCAAATGGAAATACATTTTCCCGATACAACCAATCGGCGAGCGATGTGAGCGGTCGCTTGATTTGGTCCAACTGAGTCGCACCGCTGGACACGGGTTCACCACGACGGCGAATTTCAATCGACAGCTCAGTGCTCATTTCAGGCAGATCATCACTTACCACCAAACACGGCCCCAACGCCGCGCTGCGGTCGTAGCACTTCGCCTGCGGCAAATAGAGCGGGTTTTCACCCTCAATATCCCGCGAGCTCATATCGTTTCCGAGCGTGAAGCCGAAAACCTTACCCGCGGTATTGATCGCCAAGGTCAACTCCGGCTCAGGCACATTCCATTTGGAATCGGACCGGATCTTTACGCCGCCATTCGGCGCAGCGACCCGATGAGGCGTTGCTTTCAAAAAAAGCTCCGGCCGATCCGCGTCATAAACCCGATCATAAAAATCGCCTCCACCGGCATCCTGTGATTCCTCCATCCGAGCCGTGCGACTACGATAATAAGTCACCCCAGCCGCCCACACCTCTTGGCTTTGCACCAGTGGCCAAGGCGCCCCCGGCGCATCGGTCGGTTGCCCCTGACTCTGCGCTGTCTCCACCGCCTTGCGGGGATTCTTGGCACTGAACAAGAGATCGAGCGTAAAATCCGGATTGGCCTGCGTAAAATTGCCCTCGTGCTCAATCACGATGCAACTGGCTGCGGGGTAGAGTCGAAAAATTGATGCCATAGTCACCCAACCAAACTGAACTCACCCGCTCTGGCACCCTCAAAAGCCTCCATCCCAGTCAAACTATTGCCCGATTCCCAAAACCACCAAACCTCACTCAGGCTGAAATCCAACTGTCATATGCTCAGTGACAGTCGTCCTGTCGCCCTCGCCCCCCTCCGTCCGAACCCGAATCGATTGTCACTTAGATATGATAATCGATTGAGCTGGGGTTCAACGCTCGGCGAGGACGCGCCGGTAGAGGGCTTCGTATTGGGGAACGATCCTGGCGGTCGAGAAGAGGTCGTGGGCTCGAGTCTGGGCGGCGGAGCCCAGTCGTTGAACGAGCGCACTATCATTGAGCAATCGATCGATACCGGCTGCGACTGCCTCGCTATTACCGGCGGGCACGAGTAACGCCGATTCATTATCCTGCACCACCTCCGGAATGCCTCCCACCAACGTCGACACACAGGGGCAGGCGAAACTCGCCAGTTCCAGTATGCTCAGACAAAAGCTTTCCGAATCCGACGTGAAGACACCGATGTCCGCTGCCTGCAAATAGTCCTCCACCACCGCAACCGACTCACGCACCACCACAGAATCGCTCAAACTCAACTGTCGCACGAGGCCTTGATACGGTGCGAACGAACCTCCCGCTAAGACCACCACCTTAAAGCGATCGCGATCCTTCAATTTTGCCAACGCATTCAACATTACATCGACGCGTTTGATCGGACGTAAATTGGAGAGATGTAGAATGAGTTTCTGTTCCTCCGCGACCCCAAGTTCCTGCCGCACCGCCTCGCGACTGCGCACCGCTTTGCGCGGATCAAAGAAATTGTGAATCACCTGAATATCCTTGGCGACACCGAGAAGACGGTGGGTCTCCTGTCGCAGGAATTCAGACACAGCGGTGATCGCATCAGAGGCTTCCAAGGCGAACCGGATAGCCGGAGCGTAACCGGGATCGCGGCCCAGCAGCGTAGTGTCGGTGC
The DNA here is from genome assembly GCA_018667915.1 of Opitutaceae bacterium. Taxonomy (GTDB): domain Bacteria; phylum Verrucomicrobiota; class Verrucomicrobiia; order Opitutales; family Opitutaceae; genus Actomonas. Next base: position 3,141 of record JABIRI010000257.1, read on the forward strand.
CATGTAACGTAGTGACAACCACCGGACGATGAGCAGGCGGCAACATCTCCCGCGCGAGAATGGCCGCGGTGGCGTGGGGCACCGCATAGTGCGCGTGAATCACATCCAATTCAAAAGCCTGCGAAACTTCGGCCAGCTTGACCGACAGGGGCAGCGTGTAGTCCGGATATTTGAACAGCTCGTAACTATTGATCTCGACCGGATGGAAATACACCCGGTCTTGTTCGGGATTCAAGCGGACGGGTCGTTCGTAACTGATAAAATGAACTTCATGTCCTCGGGCCGCCAACTCGTCGCCGAGTCCGGACGCCAGTATACCACTCCCCCCGACCGACGGATAACACACGATACCGATTCGTAGGGGGCGTTCCTCCATGTGGTTAAAAGTGCCGACTGCTGCCGTCGATTTGATCGAGCGAACCGATAATCACGGGGTCATTAGGAAAAAGCTCCAACGCATGACTCATACCCGCCCGCTGTCCGAGCAACGCCGCGCGGGCGATTTGGTAGTCCACGTAATTACGGGTCTGCATTTGCGATGCATGAGCTTCCATCACCTTGGTCCAGTGCACCATTGTTTCGTCTGAAATGGGATACAAGATCGCCTGACGATCCCGAGGCGCGTCATCCGCGCCGATGGGGTAAAACAACATTTGAGCGATCGCGTGCCGAGGTTGGTCGGCCAGTTCTTTCAGTCCACCATAACGCGCCAATCGAATCGCATCCCGCGCCATCCGCCCCACCGCCGCATGATCCGGATGTTGGTTTTCTTCGGTGGTCGGAGCCATCACGATACCCGGACGCACCCGACGAATTATCGCGGCCAAAGTTCGCGCGCCTGCTCGCGTATTTTCAATATTCGCATCTCCCCCCAAATCGATGACTTCGAGCGTCCCACCCATGAGTTCTGAGGCGCGTTGCGCTTCGGCATCACGCTGCTCCGGCGTGCCATGGGTGCCGGATTCTCCGCGGGAGCACACGACCAAGTGAACGGGCCGCCCTTTTTGCGCTTCCGCCACCACAACGCCACCCACGCCAAATTCAATATCATCGGGGTGCGCGCCAAAGACCAAAAGGGGTGATAAATCAGATGGGATATTCGAGATAGGCTTCATGGGAACGATCAATTTCGTCACGGGCAACAAACGTAATACCCGGGGCTTCGGCCGTGTTCAAGTAGGCTTGTTCACCGGCGCCGGCAATGTAATGCGTGCAATTGAGCACCGATTGCATCCACCGCAGACGCGTACCCCGAGCCGGACTGATCTGTTCGGGCCTGTAGTCGCAAGGCGGCAAATCCAGCCAGGCGTTGCCTCCCCGATGGAGTTTGAGGCCATCCTCCGCTAGGCGCGCCCTCACCGTTTCTCCTTCGTAAGGCACATCGACGAAACAATCATCAATTGCACAGGCGGCTTTCCGCACCTCCGGATCACTGGAACGCACAACTCGCACGCCTTCTAACATCCCCATCGCCCGATACATGTCTAAACAGAAATCCGCGACATTATCGGCCTTCACCGCCCGAAACCATGCCAGTGTCTTCGCGTCCAAAACCGGCCCGAGCTGGCGCGCCATGTTTTCGGCCCAATCGGCCGGAATCCGTTTCGAGGCCAACGGCGAATATTTGCGCTGCGTTTTATTGACGAATTTAAAATTCAACACCCGCGCCTCGGCTTCACCCGGAAAGCGAATCTGCGTCTGGGTTTCACGGGGGTCGTGATCGGCATCATGATAGAAAAATACGATCTCACCACCCAGCTCCTGTTGTAGTCGACGGGCCGTGAAAATTTTAGCGACCAAGAATCGTCGAGGAAAAAACCCGCACGGCTGCTGACCAAACGCGATAATCGGAGATGTAGCCATGCCTTATGCCGAGACCGGTTGATTTCCTCGAATCGCCTGTAGGATCAACGCGAACCCCATCGTCAATCCGCAGCCAATGAAGTTAAACCAAAGGTAGCTGATTTCCAGCTGGAAGAAGAGCACGATCACCAACGCTTGGGCGATCAACGCCCCCCAAAAAACCGCCGTGCCTCGCACCCATTTCACAAAAAAAGCGACGAGAAATACGCCCAACACCACGCCGTAGAAAATCGACCCGAGGATATTCACCGCCTCGATGAGGTTCTCCAAGAGATTGGCAAACAGGGCGAAACCAATCGCGACAACGCCCCACATACCGGTAAACCATTTGGAAGCCTTTAGACTGTGCGCATCATCGGCATCTTTCTTATAAACGTGCCGGTAGAAATCGACCATGGTGGTAGCCCCCAGAGCATTGAGCTCCGAGGCCGTCGAGGAAAGCGCAGCGCAGAAAATTACCGCGACCAACAATCCCACTAATCCTTGGGGAAGATAATTCAGGACGAATGTGATGAACACATAGTCCGCGTCGCTGGCTTTGGCTTGGGCGTCTGCTGCCACCAAGGCTTCCTGAGCTTCAACCCGAATCGCCGCCGACGCGTCTGCTAGCGTCAGCATCTGTGTCTTGGCGGTTTCCTCCGCTGCAGCCGATCCGGACTCACGGGCTCTTAAAAATGACTTAATTGCGATCGATTTTTCGTCCTCCACCGCGTCAAACCGTGACTCAATTCCCGCAAACGTTTCGGCATGCGCACCTTGTTTTTGAGACTCCCAAACCGCCTCGTTAAAGAACACCGGCTGACGTTCGAACTGGTAGAAGACAAAGACCAGAACTCCGAGCAGTAGGATAAAGAACTGCATCGGAATTTTCAGCACCGCATTGAACATGAGTCCCATGCGGCTCTCCCGAAGGGATCGGCCCGTCAAGTAGCGCTGCACTTGAGATTGATCGGTGCCAAAATACGACAGCGACAAAAACAAGCCGCCAAATATGCCCGACCAAACGGTGTAGCGTTCATTGATATCGAATTTCCATTCGACCGCATTGAGCTTACCCATCGCTCCGGCGACCGCCAGCGCACCCTCCGCAGAAACGTCGCTCGGCAATTTGATCAGCACCACCGCAAACGCGACTCCCATGCCAATCAAGATCACCGACATTTGATATCGCTGGGTCAGGCTCACCGCTTCGCTCCCCCCCGTGACGGTGTAGATCACCACCAGGATTCCCGTGCCGAGCACGGTTATTCCCAAAGGCCAATTCAGCACCGAGGAAACAATGATCGCCGGCGCATAGATCGTGATCCCGGCAGCAAGTCCCCGTTGTAACAGGAACAACGCCGCGCCCAGCAGACGCGTTTTACCATCGAACCGTTTACCGAGATATTCGTAGGCGGTATAGACCTTGAGCCGGCGGTATATGGGCAGGAAAACCCCGGCGACGATGATCAGTGCCAGCGGCAGACCAAAATAGTTCTGCACAAAGCTCAGTCCGCTTTTGAATCCCTGACCGGGCGTCGAGAGAAAGGTGATAGCGCTGGCTTGAGTGGCCATGACCGAAAGCCCAATGGTGCCCCACCCGATCCGTTGATCGCCTTTCAAGTAGGTATCTAACCCACCCACTTTGCGCGTCGCTAAAACGCCGTAGGTCGCGATCCCGAGAATTGTGCCAAACAGCACCAGATAATCGAGAGTCGTCATGAAAAGAAGATCTCAAAACCCCACATCGCTACCACGAATACGGCGAAAACGATGAATACCGTGATGTATACACCCTTCCATGTAGGGATACCCGGCATGCCCGTGCGGGACTCGTTTTCCGCATCCGCATTGGGAGCAGCTTGGTGTTCGGCGAAAGTGGTCATTACAGGGGAAGAAATCGCTTCAAGCCAAAGGGGAACTAATTTCGGACGAGCCACAAGAACGAGTGTAAAATAATAGCGACGCAAAACCCACGTCCACCAGAGATGCGAAGCCCGTATTTTCTTCCCATAATTTTTTTTTTGGGGGGGGGGATTGACGGTGCAATCAGTCAATTGGGCACTCGCCGACAAAGCCCAGGCACTGATCGGCCAAATTCAACGGCCAATCTTCAAGCCAACTCCCCCACCTGTTAATTGTCCGTCGGGATCAAATCCACGACGGACTGAGGCCGCTTAAGCCGCGGCAGGTATTTCGTCGAGCAGTGAAAGCGTGGCGCGAACTTCGCGACGGATTTCATCAAACGCCTCACGCGCCGCTTCGATCTTCTCCTCGGTTAATTCCGCGGCGGACGAGCGAAGCTCTTCCGCCCGACTCGAGTAATGATCTTTCAGTTCCCCCCAGCGTTCGGCGAGTTCATCGAGACGCACTTCTGCCGCACGCATCATTTCTTCGCGTTTATCACTCAAATTAAGAGCGGTGTTGGCTAGAGCATTTTTAACCCGGCGACGCGCTTCGTTGAGCTGAGCGGCGATGATCTTCTCATCGCTCACCCGACGCAGATCGCTGGCCATACCGAGTTTTTCGAGCGTCCAGATGGTCCACTTCGTGGGATCCCACTGCCACCACTTCACGCCGTTGCGGTAGTCGTGTTGGAATTCGTGGTGATAGTTGTGATACCCCTCGCCGAAAGTGAAGAAGGCCATGAACCAGCTGTCGCGCGCGCTGCAATTGCTGGAGTAAGGACGATTACCGAGCGTATGGCAGAGGGAATTGATAAAAAAGGTCATCTGCTGCACCGCGAGGATGCGCAAAACTCCGGAGACCAGAAATGCGGTGAGAGCGCCAGACGCTCCGGCCCAGAGCCAACCAATAGCCGCGGGCAAGCCGAAGCTCACGATGAGGGCAATGGGGAGATAGTAGTTGGATTGGAACATGACCAACTTGTCCTTCTTCAAGTCCAGGACATTATCCCAGGGTGGCTCCGGCGCTTTTTTGAATAAGATCCAGCCAATATGCGCATACCAAAATCCTTTGCTGATATCGTAAGGGTCCTCTTCGTGATCGACGTGTTTATGATGGCGGCGGTGGTCCGAGGTCCAAGCCAGCACACAGTTTTCAAACGTCGCCGCGCCAAACAGCAGGGTGGCCAAACGCACTGGCCACTTCGCCTTGAAAGCCTTGTGGGCAAAAAGCCGGTGATAACCGAGCGTGATGCTCAATCCGGTCGCGATGAAGAAACAGAAAAACAGGACAATCTGGAAGAGATCGATGCCCTGCGACCAGATGTGGTAAGGCACCACAGTCAGGCTGGCTAGGGCGATCCCCGATAGGAAGATGCTGTTAGTCCAATTGATTTTGGCGGCAGGTAGCTTAAATGGCACGGGATCAAGTTTTAGAGTCTAATGGGCAGTCGGCCAGCGTTTTCCACTAAGTATTTTCAGATCAAATACATCCTAAAAACTAACTTAATCCCCGGCTCCTGAGTTTTGCAGAAGTTTGTAATTCACCGCATCTCGCAACGCCTCCCATGAGGCCTCGATGATATTGTCGCTCACCCCTACCGTGCCCCAGATCTCCTCGCCATCAGACGATTCGATCAGCACACGGGTCCGACTGTCTGTTCCGGCCCCCGCGCGTTGCAAAATACGCACCTTGTAGTCCTGCAGTTGCATCGAACTGAGCACTGGGTAAGCCGTCTCGAGTGCCAATCGCAAAGCTTTGTCGAGAGCTCCCACTGGCCCCACACATTCCGCCACGGTGTGGAATTTCTGATCCCCCACCCGGAGCTTCACGGTCGCTTCCGCCGTGAGTTCGCCTTCGCCGCGCTCCACCATGACCCGGTAGCTATCAACTTCAAAAAACGTCTGGGCCTGACCAATCGAACGGGCGATCAACAGTTTCAATGACGCGTCGGCGGCCTCGAATTCGTAGCCTTTGAACTCCAGCTCCTTGAGCTGCTCGATCAGGGTCTTGATCCCTTCGCCTTTCTCGTCGATTTCCATGCCGAGTTCCCGCGCTTTCATCGCGACCGATGAACGGCCCGCCATGTCCGAAACCAACACCCGCGTGTGGTTTCCAACCAACGCTGGATCCACGTGCTCGTAGGACGATTTCACTTTTTGCGCCGCGTTGGCGTGCAAGCCGCCTTTATGGGCAAAGGCCGAAGCGCCTACATAGGGAGACTTGGTATCGGGCCGCAGGTTGGCCAATTCATCAAAATAGAGCGAGAGGTCACGCAACTCCGACAGGTTCTTCGCGCAGTTGGCGGTGCATCCCATCTTCAAAAACAGACTGGGGAGCACGGTGATCAAATTGGCATTTCCGGTGCGTTCACCATAGCCGTTGGCCGTCCCCTGCACGAGAGACCCTCCGGCCGCAACACCGGCCAGGGTGAGGGCAACCCCCAACCCGGCGTCGTTGTGACAATGCACCCCAACGTTCTCGGAGCCGAACTCAGCAACTGCTCGACTCACGATGTCTTTAAAATCGTCCACCAATGAGCCGCCGTTGGTATCACAGAGCGTCAGGTTGCTCGCGCCACCGTTCAAGGCCGCGGCCAATGTCTTAAGCGCGTAATCAGGGTCCGCGCGATATCCGTCGAAAAAGTGTTCGGCATCGTAGATCACCTCTCGGCCTTGAGAAACCAGATAACGGGTAGATTCCTCGATCATGGTCAAGTTCTCTTCGAGTGTGGTCCGCAAAATTTCAGTGACATGTAGATCCCAAGTTTTCCCCACGATCGTCATCACCGGCATGCCGCTATCGAGGAGCGTCTTCAACTGGACATCCTCCTCCACCTTGGTGTTCGCCCGGCGGGTAGATCCGAAAGCCGCGAGCTTGGCGTGCTTCAACTTCAGTTTTTGAGCCTCCGCGAAAAACGTAATATCCCGGGGATTCGACCCGGGAAATCCGCCTTCGATGTAGTCCACGCCGAATTCATCGAGGCGTTCTGCAATCAGCAGCTTGTCGGTGACCGAGAAGCTGATCCCTTCGCCCTGGGTGCCATCCCGGAGCGTGGTGTCGTAGATTTTAACTGCGTGGTTATTCATAAGTGATGTGGTGAGATTGAGCGGATGCGCTCGGGGGCCAAAACAAAAAACCCGAGCGATTCAGCCCGGGTTCTAGAAGATTGGCGGTGTGATTTGCTCGATCTACGCCAATTCATTCTGCCCGGGTTGCGGAGCAATTCGAATAAGAATGGCGTTAATAATGAGGCGACAAGTCACGGCCAAACGAGATGCCGCCCCCCGTCCATCATGTCGAGCAGAACTTATTTCGCCTTGATCCGCAGACGGCTAATAAAACTCCAATCGCCCCACGCATTTTGAATTTTTACCAGCAAGGTATTACGGCCGGCCGAGAGCTTGAGGGGCACAATGTCATCGTCGATGAGGCTATTGCGGCGGACCCACTTGTCATGCACGAGCTCTCCATTGTGCCAAATTTTGATGCCGTCGTCGCTGCCAATTCCTAACCATGCCTCCTGGGGCGTCGGCACTTCAAATTCGATCCAGCCGTAACCAATCGTGTATTCGAGCTCACCGATCCCTTTTTGAAAATCAATCAGTCCGAGCTCACCACTCACCGCCTCCCAAGCCAATACTTCGCCATCCACCCTTACCTTTTGCCCCACGGTCGGGTTGACCTTGCCCGCGCCTTCCGCGTCGAACCAATTCGTCGTAAATGCCGACATCTGCTCTCCCTTGGTCACATCGGTGTCCGAAACCTCAAACGCTTGCATGACCATTACACCGTCTTGATTCGTGTAGGACACGTCGGAGAAATTAGATTCCGGCACCTGAATGGGTCGCAGCAGAAACCAATCATTCAAGATTACTTCGTGCATGGTATCTCCGCTCAACCATGCCGCATCCGCTTCGGCCACGACGTCCTCGGGCGGAATCTCGAGTTCGTAACGGTAGACACTCGGCCCCGGTTTCCCTTGGTTAAATGCAGGCAGGAACACGCCGCTTCGTTTCATCGCAATGGTCAAAGCTTCGACCAATTTGGGCGGCACGATCGACTCGGGTAACAGTTCGACGTGATCGACCTCACCCGACCCACTGATGATAAGATCAGCCGTAATCCCGCCCACTCCATATTCGCGCAGCGTCACGGGGTTGAGCGGATCTCCAATCATCTCCGGTCCGGTCGCCTGTCGGGCATACTGCACACCTCGAATAGCCCCGAAATAGTATTGCCGATCTTTCCAACTTTTTGGGTTGGCGGGATTCATCAGTCCGGCCAGACCGCCCAGTTCATCGATAAACTTCAGCGTGGATGCGAGATCTTCCGCATGGCCACTAATAATGGGAGCACCATCACGAGAAATGACCATAAGTTGGGTTTCCTTCGACCGGGCTAAATCAGCCAAAGACCGCGCCCGACGGCCCAACTCCGCATCGGCGATCAACCAGGGCATATGCATCTTGGTCGCAATCTGCGTCTGCGCCTGAGGCTCATTCACCGCCCCGAAAAATATAAACTCAACGCGATCGCCCAAGACCCGCTTCAGCCGATGATAGATCGAGACAAAGTTATTCAGCCCGCGCCAGCTGTTCCCGTTGTGAGGGTGACCATACAATACCACCAATATTTCGGGTTCGCTCTGCCTGGAGAGATCCGCCGGCACCCGCTTCTCATCGCGAACCCGACTCACGCGTCCGTCAAATAGTCGCGTGAACGAACCTGTCGCCCCCGCAAACGTGGGGCCCAGCTCGCTCCGCTCCTTCGTTTCCTCATAGAACCGACGACAATCCTCTTCCGTCAACCCGCGCAACAACACCCGGTTCCCGCGCTTGGCCCCATCACGAAACAGCGCAAACGGCCCCAGCACCT
>JABIRI010000258.1 GCA_018667915.1 Opitutaceae bacterium
ACCTGTATTCCGTTGATCATGTTGGCATATATCGGGATCTATAATCGGGTCTTAGATCTATGGGGAATTGACCGCCTATTTGTTGCCACGATCGGTATATTGGTCGTGGGCGGATTCGTTTTTTCCTACTTGTTGAGGGGGGATAGTCCGCCGGAGTCCGTTTATTACATCTCAATGTTCTACGGTGCCTTCTGGTATATCGCACTGTATTCGCTGTTGTGGAATTTCATCGATGGTTTCTTTGATTTGAGCGAAGCGAAACGGTTGTTTGGTCTCATCGCCGGCGGCTCTGCCTTGGGCGCGATTGGTGGGGGCTTTTTGGTGACCAAACTGAGTGGCATAATGGGCGTTTCATGGCTGTTTGGCGTGTGGTCCACCACGGTCTTGATGGCGCTACCGGTGGTATGGTGGATTGTGCGAAAGATTCCTCGTATTGCGGGGGATGACGGCGGGGATGAGGAAGAAGAGGTATCGATGCGAGAAACCCTGCGAACGGTGTTGGGATCCCGTTACGTCAGTGTGCTCACATTGGTCATATTCATGGTGTCGGTCACGGCCACGATTTGTGAGTTTCGTTACTATTCGATCTTTGAGGCGCATTATCCGAACGAAGCGGATCTCGCCGCGCTATTTGGTCGCCTATACGCGGCGGTGAATGTATTCAATTTAATCGGCACCATGTTTCTTTTTCGCGTTTTGGTGCGGTGGGTCGGGGTTCGAAATGTGGCGATCATTCAACCCATCGTTTATTTGGCCGCGTTCGGTTTCTTAATTCTCGATGGCGGGTTTGTCGCGGCGTTGATGGGCTTCGTCGCGTTTCAGGGCGTCATGACGTCGATCGAATACAACAATCAGAACTTGTTGTTCAATGTTCTTCCCGACTCGGGGAAAGAGGCTACCCGGACCTTCATTGAAGGAATTTGTGATCCGGTGGCAACCGCCTGTGCGGGAGTGTTTTTGCTCGGCGCCCAATATTTTTTATCCGACGTAGGCGTTTCGGGAGTGGGGTTTGCGGTTGCTCTGGTCAGTTTGGTATTGGTCTTGGTTTTGCGGGTCGAATTCCTGAAGTCCATGACCGCAAATGTGCGTCGCGGTTGGTTGGACTTCAGTGGTGCGGGGCGTGTGCGGTCCGCCGTGCAGTCCGAAGATAGATTGTTTCTGCAGCAACGCGCTGATGATGAATCAGCACCACACCGTGAGCGGTTGGCTGCGTTGGAGCGTTTGTCGCTGTTGGATTCGGTTGAGGCCGTGGTTCGTCTTTTGGATCTTTTTCCGAGGTTAGAACCGTCGAAGCGGGAGCAGGGTGGTGCGCTCTTGAAGGGGGTGTTGCAGACGGATCAGCCTCAAGTGATCGATCGTTGTCTTACGTGGGCGGAAGAGAATGGGACCAATTGTGATGCCTTCGTTTTGGAGTATTTCGGTCTGCATCGATTGGTCCCGATTGCGATTGGGCAGGCGCGGGTGCGTTCCCCCAATCCTCGTGACCGGGCGGCGGGCGCCGTCGTTTTGTGGCAGAGCGGTTTGGTGGCGGATGTGCAGTCCGCGTTGTCCACGCTTGATGATTTATTGACGGGGAATCCGGAGGAAAATGAGGCGGGGTGGCACGCCCTTCGAATGTTGGGAGAGGTGCGTTTTATTCCTCGACTGTTACCGCATTTAAGGAGTGATGATACTGCCATGCGGGTGAGGGCGCTGCGGGCTTTGCTTCCGCTTTTGGGATCCGAAACCTCGGGCGTGCAGCCCGATCTTCTGAGAGTGATGGCCGGGAATCCGGGACTGGAAGAGCGCTTACTCGTCATTCAGGCGATTGAGCAAATCAGCGATTCGGCGATCGTTGAACCTCTACTCAGTTTAACCCGAGATACGGTGCCTCATGAGCGCCGCCGATTGGAGCATTTACTGACTAGTTTTGGACCAAGGGGAATTCCCGCGGCGGTCAAAATTTTGCGCGGCACCCAGTATCCGCTGACCTCGCGTTCGATTGCGGCGAAGGCGTTGGCTCGGGTGGCCTTTTCGCAGCTGGAACAGATGGTGCCGGAGTTGATCGACGATATTGTGAAGCGTGCCTACACGGTGGTCGCTTACGAGCGCGTGCTCAAAGCCAATGCGCACCGCGGACCGGGCACGGAGGCGCTGTCGCTGGTCTACCAGGACTTGCCTAGACTCATGCTCGAACTGGCGTTGGAGTTGTTGAGCGTCATTGGCAGATTGTCGGGCTATGATTCGGTGTTGGCGGCATTGAGAGCCAAGGATGGCCGCGATCGGGGATATGCCTTGGAGAGTATCGAGCAGGCGTGTGGACGAAAATTGTTTGATCGTTTGTTGCCGATCTTGGATGAGCAATCCGATGAGAAGATTCGGAAGGTGGGGCTGAGTCTCGGCGTGGATCCGGTGATCGTGCTCGAGGATATTGTCGACCGATCCCTGCATTCTTCATTTCCAATGGAGGCCGCCGCGGCGCTGCAGGCGAAGGCCGAGAGTGAGCCCGAAAACGTGCAGCAGATTTGTTTGGATTCGTTGGTGCGACACTCGCACTCGATGGTGCGGGAGACGGCGCGGGTGCTGATGCGTCGTTCTGATTCGGAAAAGGCGGAAGGCTCGACGGCGGTGGAGATGGTCAACGAACTGGTTAAGCATGCATTTTTCACCAATTGGGGCGTGCGTTCCTTGGAAGCAGTGGCGCCGCTCTTGGAAGAGAGTTGGCACGAAGTGGACGAAACCGTGGTCAGTTTAGGCCAACAGATGGACCGATTTGGAGTAGCGCTAGAGGGAAGTTTTATCGCGCAGGGATCAGGGGAGCAAACGGCGCTGCCCAGTCCGGCCAATTTTGGCCGGGAATCACTCGGGGAGTTTCCCAATGATCAAAACAAGTCCGTGATCGTGGCCGATCGGGCTCGAATATTGTGGATGCCGTCGCGTGCTTTGCAGGCTTGTTTGCAAGCGCAGCCGCGGTTGGCGATCGAACTATTGGCTTGGAAGTTGGCCCACTGATGAAGCGCTCCGTTTTCCAGTTCAAATTAAGAACCTGGATGCAGCTCGGTCTGCTTCCGACTCTGGCGGGCGTGGCGGCCTGGATCGGGTGGGATCTCTATGGTGATCTCCGGGAAATTATTCTCGAGGGTTTCGACAAACAGCTCACATCGCCCAGTGTGGTAACCGCGGCATTTATTGATCCGACCGAACATCAATGGCTCGCGGAAGATCGGAACATGCGGGGGCTGGCCTATAACGAGAAAAACGATGGTTTTTACGCCTTGGCGGATACCCAGGGCCAAACGGAGTTGGTGCGAATTTCCGCAACGGATGGAACGATCAAGGAAGCCGGAATTGTGCTACAGGACGAGGTTTTGGACCTCGCGACCGACCACCGGACGGGTCGCCTTTTGGGGCTCATAGCGGCCACGGGAGAATTAGGGTGGATTGGAGAAGCGGATGGAACGGTCTCGAAGATTGAAGGTTCTCCGCAGGGGATTAGGGAAATCGCTGACGGCCCGGTTACGGGGGGCGTGTGGCTGTTGAATGAGGGATTAAGTCTATGGGACTCCAGCACGCGTTCTTCGCTCCAAGATGCGCGTATATCTCTGCAGGCCGCCTCTTCGCGGATGGGGGGGCTGGATCCCAATACTGATCGAATGCTGTTGTTCAGTTCATTCCACAATTCTGTGCTTTGGCAGAGTTTGGCTGATTCGGTCCTCCGGTCAGAAAAATGGGCGGGAGAGGTAGGGTTGCCAGAGGAAGTCGGGTATGACCTAAAACGTGAGCGTTGGGTATTGGCCCAAGAACGTCTGCGGCTTGTTAATTTTATATCGGCATCCGAAGTGGAGGATATGTTCGGGGAGGCCTATGGTCGCGAGGATTCCGAAGAATATCGCAGAATTATCGAACCCGTTATCCGGCTCCACGATCGTTTAGGGCTGAGCTTCTTGTATACGCAGATGGTGGAAGCTCCGGATCGCATTATCTATGTGATTGATGCTCCGGAGTCGGGGACTTACTCGCCTTTGCTTTCCGAGGATGTCCTTCCGGCGACGGAGGTAGAAGGCGTTACCAGGCTGAAGGCTTTAGGAACACTGCACTTCACCGGACTGCAACGGTGGGATCAATGGGGGTGGTTGAAGGCGGCTTTTGCGCCGATTTTTGACGATGAAGGCCAAGTTGTGGCGATGGCGGGAACTGATTTCAATGCGAGTGTGATTGAGGATCGAACCCGACAAGCGCTGCTCGCGGTTTTTGTGATTGGAGGCATCGCCTTGGTGGCTGCTTCTGCATGGTCGCTGGTGGTTTCGAGAAGGTTAAGGCGTCCGATTGAGGAATTGAAGTCGGGGGCATTGGCTGTGGCCGCGGGAGATTTCAGGTCTTTAAATGTCCACGGCTCCAGAGAGGTGAATGAACTTGCGATGGTATTTAATCAGGCGAGTGCGGTGATGAAAACCCTCGTCGAAAATCTAACGACGGAAGTAAATCAACTTCTCCAGCGTCGCGACCGGGCGGAGGTCAGTCGGGTGTTCCTGCATTCAATGTCTCCGGGGTATATTTTGGGCGATCTACCGGAGGTCGAGGTGAATACTGAACGCGTTATGGGGTGGGGCGCGGTCGCGGTAAAGTCGGGAGAGCGGTTGATCTGGTGGGAAGATCCGGCACCCGCGGATTCCACTCTGGGACTGAAGCGTTTTTGTGCATTGGGGGGGCAGGTGGGGGCTCGCTTCCAGGCGCTCCTGAATGAGAGCGATTTGCCTACGCGTTGGCCGGAAAATGTGCGATGCGTGCTCAGACTCGATCCTGTAAAGAAGACCGTTTGCTATTGGACTAAGTCCCCGGGTGATAGCCCAGTGCGGACGGCGAAATCAGAACAGGTATTGGTTGGGTTTGAAGAACCGGCATTTGATTTAAAAATCACCGGTTATCAGCTGCGGGAGGTAACGGCATGAGTCCGGTTGAAATACTTTTTGCACTGCAGCGCATTCCGCCTTTCGAGAGCGTCACCGACGGTGAGTTGGAAATTGCGGCTAAAGTTTTGGTCGTCCGCAAATTTGCTCCGGGAGCTCTTGTCCTGGGATCAGGCGAACCGTTCCGACGACTTTTGATTAAATTAGACGGTTCATGGTTGGTCGATAAAGCAGAGTTACCCGGTGTCTTGGGGGTCGAGTCCCTGCTGTCTGGCGTTGAAGGCCCCGGAGAGATCGTAGCGGGACCCACCGGTGCCCGTTGCTTGATGATGACTCGCGGGCATTTCTTTACCTTCATTAATGAGTGCCCTTCGCTCCTGCTGTCATTGTTGACTCGGGTCGATAAAATCAGATCGGAGCGTGATTTCATATGAGGCTAAGAACGGAGTCTCTATTGGCGATTTTGCCACTATTCCTACTCGTCGGGGCCGCGGGGGCTGGAGCTACTTGGTTACTTAAGTCGCGTGATTGGCGGCAGGGTGTGGAAGAGCAGGCCCGCGGCATGGCGGCGGGTATCGCGGAGTTTATCGCGGATGATCAGTGGATTGAGACTGGAATTGAGGCCGAGGAAAGGCTCCATTTGGCTGAGGCGCGCCTTGCTCGCTGGCACCTCATCAATCGAATTCGAATTTGGAACGCGGATCAGCAAGTGATTCATCAATGGTCGAAAGAATTAGATGATACGGGTTCACCAGACGGCTATTGGTTGTCTCCCCAACTTGCGACCGATGCCAATGCCCACGCGGTGGGTAAACTGGTTCCCCAAGGGAAAGACTCTACCCTAGCACATGGAGGGGCCATTGTTTGGAATCATGACCGTGAAGTTGTGGGATGGGTGGAGTGCGAAATAGATGCGGCGGGTTGGGATGTTGCCTACGCCGAAGAATTGAAGGGAATCTTCAAATTGGTGGGTGGAATTGTAATTTTGGGCACCTTGATGGCGTTGTTTTTCAATCGCCTGATGCTGAGTGATATTCAAAAATTGATCCGCTCTGCTCGAGAAGTCGGCGGAGGGAAATACGTGAAACCGACAGGGTTAAAAGTAAGCGAGCTTCAGGATCTCAGTGCTTCCTTTTCCGTGGTTGATAGTCTGACTCACGAAAATCGGATGAAGTTCAGGAGATCGTTGATTGAAAATGAAATCTTCCGCACCAATACGGTATTGGTAGATGGCTTCCGGGCAGAAGTTTTACCGGACATCGATCTCCACATCAGAGGACGTCGGGTAATTTCGCGCCTCTATGATCAGAGTAAGGGCGTCCGTTGGCATGGTGGGGGAGAATCGTCCGATCGCGGATGGCTTTGGCAAGGCGCGATCGTGGGAAATGCAGGTCTCAATACGGCCGTGCAGGCATTGGCGGTGAGCAGCGATTTGGAATCCATGCTGTTACGCCAGAATGCCTCAGCCGCTGAGGCGTTGAAAGAAGTGCAATCCGCCTACGACCTTGACCACATCTCGATCATCTCCTGGGAATCGGCCGAATCTTCTTTGGAAAAGTGGACGGGAACCGTTGGTTCATCGGAGATCGTTCGAGAGCTCTTCGAGGATGATCGATTCCTTACCACCGATTTAATCAGTGACCTGTCGGCGACCATCGATATTGTATGGAGCGGTTCCCGAAAAAAGCCCGTTGATGATGCGTTCCGAGCGTTAGAACAATTTCTTGGCAAGACCGATGCGGTGATTTCGATTATCATCGGTCCATCGACTGCGGAGGATTAAGTTGATGCTAAAACGGGGCGGCGGTTCGAATGATACCGGGGGGCTCTTTAACTATCGTGAGGGGGCAGATATGTCAGCACGTCCCCTTTCGTATATATCCAGTCTTGGCAGAAAAGACGGTTCAGCGCCGGCGTGGCATCGATCCGGTTCGCCAGATCTTAAACCGTGAATCTTTCTCACGGGCGCGTTTACTCGTTACAGGCGAGGAACTCCAGTCGTTTCTGCTAAGAAAAAGTGATTCCCGATCGGGAATAGGTCCGATTGAGTCTGATTTGCCCTTGTCGCCGCTTCGAGAGGCTTCAACCGTGTCATTTCCTGTGAGCGCCCGTAGCTCAGTTGGATAGAGCACCTGCCTTCTAAGCTGGTGGTCGGGGGTTCGAATCCCTCCGGGCGCGCCAGTTTTTGTTTTTATGACTACCCCTTCTCCAGATTCACTGCCGCCGGTCCTTACT
>JABIRI010000262.1 GCA_018667915.1 Opitutaceae bacterium
CCAGACGATGGTGCCTTCCACTCAAATCGCCTCGACCGTATCGAGCTGGGTCATGATGGGGGGTATGATTCTGATCATGTTCGCCGGTTCTCCGTTTGGTTATCAACTGCTCACCATCGGTGCCGTGGCACTGGCCGTAATCGTGCTCTTCCAACTCGTGACCTTGCCGGTCGAATTTGATGCGACCCGTCGGGCTAAGACCCAATTGGTTGAGCTCGGCATCCTCGATCGAGACGAGATGACGGGCGTCAATGAAACCCTCGACGCTGCGGCCCTCACGTATGTCGCTGGATTTGTCGCTGCGCTCGCATCATTGCTCCACGTGTTGATGATCCTGCAAGGCCGTCGCGACTGACCTGTAGATTATAATTCACCTTTTAGCCGGTCCTGATGAGGGCCGGCTTTTTTGTGCAGGGAGGGGAAGCGCCGAGTCCTGGAGGGTGTGGTAGCTAGGCTCGGCATGTCCGACGAAGCCCTGGCGAAGTAGGATGAGCCGGGAACAGCAGTGGATTGGACAGCGCGGCGAGACGGGATAGTTATCCGCCGCAAAAAGGCGCAAATATATTCTTCGTGGTTGGCGGCCGATAACCGGACACCTATAGGCGCCTCTAACTGCTCACTTGCAGTGAAGCTTTTCTGTGACTTGTTGCGGTCAATTCATTCGGTGGGATGGAATGGTTCGAAATAGTTTATCCGCCGCTTTGGCTCGCCTCCGGTTGATGAAACCCTAGGTTCTAACCATGGCGAAAAAGTCTCTCCCTCGTGTCACCGGATTTGGTGGACTGTTCTTCAAGGCCAAGGATTCCGACACGTTGAGCGCGTGGTATCGCGATCGACTCGGGCTCCCCATCGAGGAGTGGGGTGGGTGTGTCTTCCCCTGGCGCGATGCGGAAGATCCGAAGAAAGCGGGGCAAACGGTGTGGAGTGTCTTCGATGCGAAGACGCCCTACTTTAAACCGAGCCGCAAAACCTTCATGATGAATTTTCGCGTCGATGACCTTGATCGCGTGCTAGCCGAATTAAAAGCCGAAGGCGTCGAAGCGACTGCCGCCTCAGAAGAATCCGAATACGGCAAGTTCGGTTGGGTGATGGACCCCGAGGGCAACAAAATCGAACTCTGGCAACCTCCCGTGCCAGTGAAGCCGAAGAAGAAAAAGAAGGCCAAGAAAAACAAGGAGAAGAAGTCGAAATACGGCGCCAAGAAATCAAAAAAGAAAAAGTCAAAAAAGTGAACGGTTTCTCCTTAGTGTTCTCGAGAATTGGGGTTCACCTGATCGGCCTTTTGGCGGGTGGTGCGTTGTTCGCCCAGCCGTATCCCAATCCCTATCGTATCGTCGAAGATTGGGCAAAGTTGCCGGAAGGTCGCACCATGGGTGCGGTGGGCGATGTCGATATCGATCCCGATGGTGAGCATATCTGGGTCATCGTGCGCTGCGACGGCAGTGATGCCGATAAGGGAGGTTACGAGTGTCTGAATTCTGACTTGGATCCTGTCCTCAAGTTCGACCAAGCGGGCAACGTGGTGGAGAGTTTTGGCGGTGGGATGTTTATTTGGCCGCATGGGCTGGAGATTGATCCCGACGGCAATGTTTGGGTCACCGATGCCGTGAATTCGAAGCGCATTCCAGAAGGGGATAATCGGGGACATCGTGTCGTTAAGTTCAGTCCCCAAGGCGAAGTATTGATGGTGCTAGGAACTCCCGGGGTGGCGGGGAGTGGCCCCGATACGTTCAATGCGCCCTCCGATATCGTGGTGGCGGACGATGGTTCCATTTTTGTGGGTGACGGGCACGCGATTGATACGAACAACCGGATCGTCAAATTCGCCGCTGATGGCACGTTCCTTAAGGCGTGGGGCCAGACCGGATATGCGCCGGGCGAGTTTCGCATGATCCATGCTTTGGCGATCGATCAACGGGGACGTCTGTTTGTAGCGGATCGGTTCAATAACCGGGTGCAGATTTTTGACCAGGAAGGAGAGTTTTTGGCGCAATGGACTCAGTTCGGGCGGCCGAGCGGCATCTTCTTTGGTGAGGATGATACGATTTATGTTTCCGACTCAGAGTCGGACAACGAACAGAACCCCGGCTGGGAAATGGGCGTTCGTATAGGGGATGCCCAGGAAGGTTGGGTGCACTATTTTGTGCCCATGTTGATTGGCGATCCGCGGATCAAAAAAGGCAGTGGCGCTGAATTCGTCGCGGTGGACAAATACGGCAACATGTATGGCGGTGAACCCAGTCTCCGCACCCTGCGCAAATACATCCGCGTGCGCCGGTGAGGCTGGATTTTTATTTGGCCGGAAAAAGGCACAAATATAACTCGACGAATTAAAGGTCCATGGCGCCTACAGGCGCACGGACGGTGAGAAAAGTAGAACTACGTTTTTGTGGATCTTGGTGGCTAATGCTGATTCAGGGGTATGGGGACTCTAAGGAGCTGAGTGGTGGAGAAGCTGAGGGGGTAGTGGCGG
>JABIRI010000243.1 GCA_018667915.1 Opitutaceae bacterium
TTGCGTCCGTAGGCTCGTTTGATGTGTTGAATCTCACTCTTGAACATACCGATCACTGACCCTTTAAAGACGATTGGGGCGTTGGTCGAATAGAGCGACTGGTAACTCTCTAACGCGTGGGTAAAAAACTCGAATACAGGATATTCCCCCGTAGCAATACTCGCCGCTATTTCTATGCGAGACGTCACGGGGCGGGTATTCGCGCCACCATTCCAACCATGGAAACCCTTGGCACGATTTGCGGTTCTCCACTGATCCGAAAGGACGGTGAGAGTGTCGCAAAATATCGCCGCGGGAATTTCGTTTGGATCCTTCGTAGCGTAGTCACCCGCTGAGGTGCTCGTCAGATTCGTATTAGTAAATACGTTTCCATCGCTGTTATAAGAACCTTGAAGGTAGACCGGCAAATTCGTCGCGAATGTCATGCCGGTTCCAGCCGGGTCAGGTAAGGTAAGTGCATTGATAATTTGCACCCCAGGAATCGCATATTGGGCACTCTTCATCATGGCTTCAGAGACCGCACCATTGGGGTAATCGCGAAGTTCGGGAGCGATAGGAACGATACTATCGGAGCGAGGTTGCCGCCCCAGATGATCGGTGCTCGCCCAACGATCAGGATGGCGCGTTTCAGCCGCTCCGTAGCTATAAGGTTGAGTCGAAATAGTAACTCCGGCCGTTTCGGTGACGTTTGCGGAAGCGGAAGTATCGGGAGTCAACGAGGTCGGCATTTCGAAATAGAGGACGCCGTTCCAGTCCGTCGTCGGGGAAAAATCGGTTCTGAAATTACTCGCTGTAGTATCGGTAGCGGTATTTTCCATTACCGCCCGGAAGCGCGCCATATCGAAGGTGAACGGTTCCACTGCGCGGCCCATTCGGGCATCATGTAGCCCTTGCGTGACCACGGTTCCGGTCCCCGACCCGGTGTAGGTCGTTTTTTCCGCATAAGGTTTGCCGGATTGCACGGCCGTCAGGCCCACATTGGCGGTGCCCACCAGTTGATCAGGGAGACGAACGGCGGCTAGAGTGGGTTCGACCCCCGCCGAAGGACGGATGGAGTATTTGTAACCTTTGACGACAAATCGCTCTTCATGATTATCCGCCATCCATTCATTTTCATAGGTAAAATACACGCCGCCATCATGGATGTATAACGGGGTTCCACCCCAATCATAGCCAATCGCTCCTCCGCCTGGATCTGTCCATGACCAGCCATACCATGCTCCTCCCACATCATAGGGAATGTAGGCATTATTGCGTTCGACGCGTAAAATGAGACTGGCCTGAGCGACCATCTTATTGGAACGACTCATGTCGGATTTGCGGCTCAAATGGGTGGCGGGCAGCAAAGGTTCGATGAGAGAGTAGGTGCCGTTACTAAATTCGTTCACCGAGTTGGTTGTTACAACGTCTTGCCGGTAACCTTCCGAACCCTGGGGGGTAAACGTGGGAACCTGATGGGCCTTGTCCTGAAGGTTGCCTTTAAAGATCCGAAGAGCGTCGGTTTGCCAGCCCACGGTGCGACTATCAAAACCGGGGTTGGAATACTCCATGACATCGACCATGGTTCCACCGACGTCCTTCTCTTCAACGAAGATAGAAATGCGATTTGTGCCGGATGCCCCGAGGACTACTCGAGGGGAAATGGAGGTCGAAAAATCAAGATCTCCATTGATATCGACCGGAGTGTAACCGAACGCGTCCACGCCCGTTCCACCGTATGATCCGAGGGTATTGCCTCGATAAAAATGATACGCACTGGTCAGACCACCCGCGTATACCGATGTATCTCCATTGAAGCAGTTCAAAAGCATCGTTCCATTCGTGTGCACCGGACCTACCACCCGGAAACTGCGGTGCAACTGCAGCTGCCCCTGGAAGAAAATGGCATGTTGAAACATGGGAACTCTTCGTCCCTCGATACTCTTGTAGAGGTATGCCGTGTAACTCTGCCCCCCTTGCTCTGCGGTGACTTTTGAAACCATGGGGACTTCGGTGTCCCAGACCCATTGCCCGCGATTGGGGTCGTCATCATTGGCGGGATCAGCCGGATCAACAAAACGACGCGTCGCGGACGCCGAAACGGGGAGAACGCGAATGGTCGCGTTCTTCAGATCAACCGACCCAGTGCTCCCGGTGTAGGTAGCATTGGGCATATTAATCACGCCTTTGAGGAAATCACTCCCGGACGTGGGAAGTGACAGGGTGGAGTAACCAGACGCGGGAATTTCGGTGATACCGAAGTCACCGGCCAAACCCACTTTGTTGATAAGCACAGAGTAGGCATAATCGATGGCCGATTCGGAGGCGTTAACGGCGTGCATCTCGAGTTCTTTACGGAGCGCGAGTCTGCGCTGAGTAGTCATGAGATTGGCGACAGAGGCAGCGGCGACAGAGGCGACCGTAATCGCGACCAAAACGGTCACTAAGGACGCGCCTTTAGTGGAGTTTTTCATAGAGTATAATGCAGTTAGCTGCGAACGTAGAAGGTGGCTTCCACGACCTTTTCTTTGAAGGTGTCCCGCGTCGTATCGCCCGACGTAACCTTACAACCGAAACTCGCGGCTGTTCCGGCGGTGCGACATAAGAATACGCCGGAGGAGTCGATCGCATCCACGGAAGAGGCCACCGTCACATAGGTGGCAATAATGGCAGTTCGATTGTTGTTAAGAATATCCTCGAGTGGGGTAGCTCCGGACTGATCAGAGGCTTTGACTGGATAATCGAATCGGAAAACTTTTCGTTGCGAAGGATCGAAAACATAACCGGAGAGTCGCGTGTAGAAGGTTTTCCCACTGCCGTTGGTGTCACTGAGGGAGAACACAACAAAGTTGCCTCGATCGTTCACCACCGCACGCAACCACCGTTCCACATTGGCGACTTCAGTATCTGCATAGATAGTGATGCCATTCGCGATCCGGGAGTCTATCCATAGTCGGCTGGCAATGCCCCACTGGGTGAGGTCATTGATAACCGTATTGGTGCTTTGCGCGGAGGTTTTGACCCCGGCAAACATCACCCAAAGCGCACCGGTGACGACCATCAGTGAAACAGAGGATGCAATGAGCACCTCCACCAGAGTGTGGCCGCTTTGTTTTGCGCGAGAGAGGAATTTAGATTCAGTCATCATGCTTTTTTACGTGATGGGGTTGAGGTTCGGAATGATGAGGCGGACGTTACTGGTCTGCCATTCGGCGACGGCATTGCCGTGGGCTCGCCAGCGGTAGAGCAATATCACCTCGAACAGGTCCACTCTCGTCCCGGCCGCCGGCTTCACCTTGTTCAGCATAAAGAAATACTCCATGCCAAGTTTGGGTGCCCCAGCGGCCGGATCTACCGTAATGTCGGCTGATTTCCAGACCGTAGAGATTTTTACCCCATCCCGAACATTGATTGGGATACTTACCGTTTTGTATCCACTCGATACCGACGGATCGACAATGTTGATCGAAATCTGCCCTGAGGATCCCGCATTATAGATATCATCCAGTTCCGCATATTGTCGAAACCGCAGTTGCTCCAAAATGGACATACTCGCCGTAATGGCCTGAGAACGATAGCCGAGAAATGTGGAGAACCTCTGGTTGGCGAGAAAGAGCCCAACCAGAGCGGTAGCAGCGAAGGAAAAGATCGTCGCGGATATCATGACTTCGGCCAAAGTCATGCCTTTCAGCTTCCGTCGATCTTGGGGAGGAACGGTGCACGGGGGAATCATTGACCCCAATCTACCACGCCCGGACCTAGTAAATAAGTGCCTAGTGGTCCATCATTAGGCCCTACTTCAATAGGGCCAAAAGGCCCTATTGATCATTTAGACCGCGTTTGAGTTTTAGCGTAAAGTGCGGCGGCCTGGGTGCGTCTTGTGACGTGGAGTTTTTCGAAAACCGTTCCAAGGTAATTCTTTACCGTTTTCTCCGCGAGACCCATTTCATGCGCAACTTCTTTATTGGTCTTACCTTCGGCAATGAGGGCCAAAATTCGTCCTTCCTGGCGGGAAAGACTGTCAATGAGGCTGCGCGTTGAAGGGACATTGGATCTCACCAATGCGAGCACCCGCGCGGTGATCACGGGATCCAGGATCGATTTACCATCGTTAACATCCGCGATGGCTTGGATGAGCGCAGCACCATTCACCTCTTTGAGCAGGTAACCATGTGCTCCCGCACGAATGGCGTTGTCGACCATCTCCTCGTCTTCGACTGACGTGAGAATCAGCACTCTGGTCGTGGAATGAGACTTACAAATTTCACGGCAGGCATCGAAACCGGTACCATCCGGCAATCGAATGTCCAATAACACGACGTCAGGTCGGTGTTCAGCGACAGCTGCAATCCCGCTTGCAACATCTTTTCCTTCGCCCAGTAAATTTATTCGGTCCGAGCTGCCCAATAATGCGGTCAGACCGGCGCGAACCATTTCGCTATCGTCGACGATTACGACGGAGATGGGATTAGGGGGAATAGCGGTCATACGGAACTGGCGGTTCGCCAAGATACTTGAATGCAGGTTCCTTCGCCCGGCGCGCTGGTCAACGTGAATTCACCCAGTGCTTCTTCGGTGCGCGCTCTCATGTTGCCCAAACCCTGGCCTTCGACCGCATTATGCCGGGGAGAAAAACCCCGGCCATCATCTCGCAGCGTGAGCTCGCTGCCGGTTTCACCTCGAGCTAAAGAAATGCTGATTCGCTGGGCGCCACCATGCCGCAAGGCATTACTCACCGCTTCCCTGGTGATTTGCATCGTTTCCGTAATTTGGGCGTCGGACAATTCAGCCACACATTCGTTATCAATTTTCCAATCTACGTCGAGCGGCCGGCCGGCTCTAAGTTCCTCCACCGCTTCGGCCAAACCGGAAGCCAACGAGTCGCGACGCACCGAACGTGGAGACAGACCTGAAATGTAACGGCGGATATCACCGATATTTCGATTAATTAACTCGATGCCTTGCGTGAGTTGTTGCTCGGCGGCGCTCGGATTCTTTTCGGCCTGTAATTTGGCCGATTCCAGAGTCAATCCGGTCGCGTAAAGAGACTGAATTACGCCGTCGTGCAGGTCCCGACCGATCCGAATCTTTTCCTCCAGAGCTCGATTTAGGAGCTGCAAACGTTGTTGCGCGTCGGCCTGGGCTTTCTCTCGTTCGTCGCGCTCCTGGCCCAGTTCTTCCTGCGCTCGGACGGAAGTCGTCGCGAGTAAATCGAGACTGCGACGTTCTTTCTCCCGCGAACTGAACGGCGCTCGGGTTCCCTCGGGACGCTTGGCACGATTGCCAAGCGCGAAAACTAAGGCGATGGCGATGACTAAGGCCGAAAAACTGAGCGCCAGCACCGCTCGATCAAGCAAGGCATGTGCCCCCCGATTGGTCGGGATCGAAAGGCCCGAGTCCGATTGTAATGAAATATTTTCTGTTCGCGTCTCGAAGCTCCCCAAGCTCATCCGAGTCGACGTGGCCGCCAGATTTAGCGCCAGTAGAAACACGAGGGTGAGGGAGAGTAACCGTATGATCGGAGTCATGGCTCCGACGACTCAAGTCCCCGAACGCAAAGACGTCAAAACCTTCGACAAGCGGGCGAGGGTGGCTTTCCGTAGCGGGCTCCACCCATGAAAACCTTCTATATCACCACCGCGATCGACTACGTGAACGGTTCGCCACACTTGGGCCACGCCTACGAAAAAGTGCTGACGGACGTCATTGCCCGTTTTCGCCGCATGATGGGAGACGACGTCTATTTCCTGACAGGGACTGACGAGCACGGTCAAAAAATTCAACAAAGCGCACAAGCTCAAGGTATCGAGCCCCAAGCGTATGTTGACAGTATTGCACCCGAATTTCGGACCATGTGCGAGAAGCTTGAGATTTCTAACGATGATTTCATCCGCACGACCGAACCGCGCCACAAGAAGGTTGTCTGCGAGCTGCTCCAGCAACTTTTCGATAAGGGCGAAATCTACAAAGCGGAATATCAAGGCTACTATTCTACGCGTCAGGAGCAGTTCCTGCAGGATAAGGATCGTAACGAAGACGGCACCTGGCCGGAAATTTATGGTGAAGTCAGCGAGATCACTGAATCCAACTACTTCTTCAAGCTCGGTGCTTATCAAGAGTGGTTGGTCGACCACATCAAAACCAACACCGATTTCATTTTCCCCCGCTACCGGGCAAAGCAGGTGTTGGAATTCCTGTCCGAGCCGCTGAACGACCTTTGCATTTCGCGTCCAAAGGAACGCTTGGCGTGGGGCATTCCGCTGCCATTCGACCCCGAATTTGTGACCTACGTTTGGTTCGATGCCCTGACCAATTATTACTCGGCAGTGGCGGATAAAAAAGATCTCTGGCCCGCATCGTTTCATGTGATCGGTAAAGACATTCTGGTGCCTCCTCATGCCGTGTATTGGCCCATCATGTTGCAGGCGTGTGGACTGCCGATTCCGCAATCGATTTTGGCCCATGGTTGGTGGTCCATCAACGGTGCCAAAATGTCCAAGAGCACGGGAAATTTTGTCGAACCCGCCGAGTTCGTGGATCAGTTCGGCGTCGATGCGCTACGCTACTTCCTCATTCGCGAAATGAGTGTGGGGCAGGACAGTGATTTTTCCATGGATCAGTTCCTGGTGCGCTACAACAGCGAACTTGCGAACAACCTCGGTAATCTCGTGAACCGCACGCTCAATATGACCAACCGGTTCGCGGACGCAACGGTGCCCGAACCCGCCGAAGGCGGCGAACCCGAAGCAACACTTCGCGCCGCTTGGCAAAAAACCCATGAGGAAGTCGTTCCGCTTTTCGAACAGTTTCAATTCAACGTCGGCTTGGAGCGCGCGATGAGCTTCATCACGGCGACCAACGCCTACATTGAACAACGCGCGCCCTGGAAACTCGGTAAATCCCAAGACCCAGCTGATCAGGCACTCTTGCGCACGGCGCTCGCACACATGGCCGAAGCATTGCGACTTGGATCAACATTATTGCAGGCTGTAACGCCTGGTTCGGTGGCCAAGATTCAAGGTGTATTGGGATATGAAGCCGGCAGCGATTGGCAGGCAGAACTCGTTTGGGATCATCGCCTCACCGGTAACGCGGTGGCCAAGAACTGCATCCTGTTTCCCCGACCCGAAAAAAAGTCCTGAGATACTGGCGATCGTGCCTTTCACGGTCATCGTGGACGTAAGAAGCGATGAAAGTCCTGCCCATCAATCCCACCGAAAATGCCTCTCCAGAGGCTTTGCTGGAATTTTTGGGGCAATGCAGTGCCGTCGCCCGTGAGAAGGGGCACGCCCAACTCATAAGTATCAGCATTACCGTGGATGCGCTCGATCCCTTGGCGGTGCTTGAGTCCATCTACGAACCGAACCACCCACATTTCTACGCGGAGCATCCCTCGCATGGCACCGCAATTACCGGAGCTGAAGTGGCCCTGGAGTTAAAAACCGACGGACCCGACCGCTTCGCGCAATTGCAACACTTCGCGGACGAGACGTGGGCCAACACCATCGGCGCCGGGAGTGTCGCCGCACCGTTTGGCGGGCCTCATATCTTTGTCGCCGCGGCCTTCGCCGATGCGGCCGAACCGGGCGAACCGTTCCCGGCGTTGACCGCATTTGTGCCTCATTGGCAAGTGGCGCGAGCCTCGGATTCCACCACCGCGGTCGCTAATTTTGTAGTGGATGGTGATTCGGACCTTGCGGCTGTCGCCGCCCGGGTGCTTCGGGCCCATCAACGCTTTTCCCGTTTTGGTGTGAGTGAAGCTCCCCCCAGAACACCTACGACGTCTCCTTCGCGTTTCACCCAAAACGAATCGGAAGATTACCGCCAAAGTGTGCGGGCAGGACTGGCCAAAATCACATCGAATGAATTTAACAAAATCGTGCTCGCTCGGGCGATCGATCTGGAAGCCGATTCACCGCTACACCCCTTGGAAGCACTCAATGGATTACGCGAGCGCTTTCCGGATTGCTTCTCGTTCTCCGTCGCAAACGGGCAGGGCGATAGCTTCATTGGCGCGAGTCCGGAACGTTTGGTGCGGGTGAGCCAAAATGTGCTCGAAGCCGATGTATTGGCAGGAACCATTCAACGCGGACGTGGTGCCGCCGAGGACGCCGCTCGAGGCACCGAATTACGAGCCAGCGAAAAGGATCAACATGAGCATAAATTAGTGCTCGAATCGATGGTTCGCTGCTTGAGCCAACTGGGGCTTAAGCCCGAATACCCGGACTCCCCAGGGCTGCGTAAATTGGCTAATTTGCAACACCTGTATACTCCCGTTCGCGCGGAAATGACGGCGGAGGTGGGTTTGCTCGATGCGCTGACCGTGTTGCATCCGACACCGGCGGTGGGAGGGTCTCCCCGCGACGCAGCGGTGACTTCAATCCGCGACCTCGAAGGCTTCCCCCGCGGTCTTTATGCCGGGGCATTGGGCTGGATGAATGCGAGAGGTGGCGGCGAATTCATGGTGGGAATTCGTTCTGCCTTGGTGAACGGCACCAGCGCCCGAGCCTATGCGGGAGCGGGAATTGTCGCAGGCTCCGACCCTGATAAAGAGTTTGCTGAAACGGATTTGAAATTTCGCGCATTGCTGGAAGGTTTAAGGTCCGGTCTATGAGCAGCCTCGACACCCGAAATCTGAACAGCCTCTGGGCTTCCGTCATGGTGGAGACTTTGGTGCGGGCGGGGCTCGAGCGGGCCGTCGTCTCTCCGGGATCCCGCTCGACGCCGCTGGCGGTGGCTTTGGCGCGTCACCCTCAGATCGATGCCATTCCTGTCGTGGACGAGCGATCTGCCGCGTTTTTTGGGTTGGGCATGGCCAAAAGCAGTCACCGGCCGGTCCTGTTGCTTTGCACCAGTGGAAGTGCCGGTGCACACTATCTGCCCGCCATGATCGAGGCCAAGGAGTCCGGCGTGCCGCTCATCGCGATCACGGCCGATCGCCCGCCCGAGTTGCGCGATTGTGCATCCGGCCAGACGATCGATCAGCACCGGTTGTTTGGCAATTATGCGACGTGGTATCACGAAGTCGCATTGCCCGATTTGGATTTGGGGAGATTCTCGTATCTGCGCCAAATTTCACGGCAGGCATGGACCCGATCTTTGTCTGACGGACCGGTTCATCTGAACATGCCATTTCGCGATCCCCTGCCTCCGATTTCGGATGGCGGAAAATGTGAGGCGTGGGCGCACAATCTGCCGGGAGAATTCTTCGATCTTTCAGATAACTTGATCGTGGAGCGATCACGGGTTCGGCTTAATCAGCGGCTCACGACCCAGCGAGGTCTCATTGTCGCGGGGCCGGCGACACCGTCCGATCCCGAGGCTTATGCCGCTCATGTAGTGAAACTCTCCGCGACCACCGGTTGGCCTATCTTGGCCGACGCGCTTTCGCCGCTGCGCCAGCATGCTCCCGCTGATGCTGCCGTCATCGCGGGCTATGATATTCTGCTGCGTGAAACGAAAGTTGCCCGGGAGTTAAACCCACGCTTTGTGATTGCCCTGGAAAGTTGGCCCACCAGCAAGGTTCTGCGTTCGTGGCTGGAGCAATCCCAGGCGGACATGTTGATGATTTCCGAACGACCCGGTAGCCGTGATGCCTTGCAGGGGCGCACCCGGGAGATCACGGCATCGCCCCTTGCTTTGGAGATTGAAACCTCCCAGCAGGCCGTCGAAGAGTATGCCGCAGCCTGGAAATCAGCCGATACCCGGGTGCAGCAGAAACTCAGTGAATGGATGGCCGGTGATCAGTCGGTTCAGTTCGAAGGGAAGGCCACTCACGATCTCGGACGAGTGATTCCGGACGAGGCGAATCTGGTCGTGGCGAGCAGTATGCCGGTGCGCGATCTTGAATACTTTTGGCCGACATCCCATCGCGGCATTCAGGTATTCGCCAGTCGCGGCGTCAACGGGATCGATGGCACGCTTTCGACCGCGTTGGGTGTCGCCCATGCGTCCGATCAGCCGACCGTGCTGTTGACGGGGGATTTGGCTTTTCTGCACGACTCAAATGGCTTGATGAGCGCGCGGGAATTGAAAGGAGCGCTCACGGTGATTTTGATCAACAACTCTGGTGGAAGAATTTTCGAACACCTTCCCATTGCGGAATTCGACCCGCCATACGAGCGATTCTTCAGCACGCCGCCTGATGTGGATTTCAAGACCCTGTGTGCCGCGCATGGTGTGACTCACGCGTTGATTGATTCACTCAACGCATCGTCCCTTGCAGCGAAGTGGGCTAAGCCCGGACTGCGCGTCTGGGAAATCCGCACGGATGGCAAAAAGGATGCCGCGACCCGGAAACGACTCTTGCGGGATCTTGCCCGGACTTAGGGCAGTTCGGGGGCCCAACTGAAGGCGCGAATACGATCCTCGAGCATCGAAGGAATGATCATGAGCTCATCCTCGATGAGGTATTCATGATCCGCGGTGCCTTTCACCAGTTTCATCAGCGTGCTGACGTTGCCGTTTGCATCGACATGTTTGACGTCTCCGTCGGGCCAATCGGTCACGGTGTAACCGCCGGCACCATCAGGCTCGAGGCCGTCGACGTGAGCTACGGGAGCGTTCCCGATGCGCGATACCGCCTTATCGGCAAAACGAACGATTGAAATATGGCCGAGCTGTTGATCGCCGTTGCCGTCCTCGATCGTCCAACCTCCCAGCAGGAGTCGGTCAGTTTCGGCCCGCAATCCGTTCAGGCCGCCCGTCACGCTTGTGTCGATTTTCTTCCATGCCGAAAATTTCCCGGCGTGCAGTCGATACACGGTGTTCAATCGAGAACTGAAAACATACACGTTACCTTGCGGGTCGGCAGTGCAGTCGTTGAAAGAACCATTGCCGCCGTCTTCCGGTTGGTGCCGGGCGAGGACTTTCCCGGACTCAAGATCGATTTCAAACATCGCGGGTGTGTCGCCGACATACAGTCGTCCGTTGGCCACAGCGAGGCCTTTGGGATCTTCCAGCCCGGTAGCCCACTTAAGTTTGATGATTTTACCCGCACGGTTGACCTTACTGATAAACCCGTCCTCGGGCGTGCGGTCCTTGCCGCGTGTCGCGAGGTTCGAGACATAAAAGCAGTCACGCTGGGCATCGTAGGCGACGGATTCGGGGGCCGAAAACCCACTAGTTTCCCATTGCAGGGTGGGCGCGGCGGCGGCACCGATTTTTGCCCATAACAGGGCAACGGAGAGGATCAGCAGGGGGTAACGGAGGCGACTTGTGAGCATGATCCAACTGAGCGCATTTTCCAGATTCTGACGAGGGCGAAAGCATGTGCGTCCTGTTGACTGTTCACCGCTTGCGCGCCAAGTATCGGCGCATGAGCCCACCTGACTGGCAAACGGTAAAGACCTACGAAGATATCATTTATCAAAAGATCGATGGTATCGCCAAAATCACGATCAATCGTCCGCAGAAGCGAAATGCCTTCCGGCCCGAGACGGTGTTCGAACTTCACGAAGCATTGGCAGAGGCCCGGGACGATACGACAATCGGTGTCGTCCTGCTAACGGGTGCTGGTCCACACACGGACGGCAAATACGCATTCTGTGCAGGCGGTGATCAAAGTGTGCGCGGTCATGCCGGCTACGTGGGCGCGGACGGCGTGCCACGCCTCAACATTTTGGATGTGCAGAAACTCATCCGTTCGATGCCCAAAGTGGTGATCGCATTGGTCGCGGGCTATGCGATCGGCGGCGGCCACGTGCTGCATCTGGTATGCGACTTGACGATCGCAGCCGACAACGCGATCTGCGGACAGGTCGGTCCCAAAATGGGCAGTTTTGATGGAGGATTTGGCGCCAGTTATTTGGCCCGAATCGTGGGGCAAAAGAAAGCCCGCGAGATTTGGTATCTTTGCCGCCAGTATAACGCCGAGGAAGCCCTGGAGATGGGACTGGTAAATACGGTCGTGCCGGTGGATAAACTCGAAGCGGAAGGCGTCAAGTGGGCGGGTGAAATTCTCGGTCACAGTCCGCTCGCGATCCGTTGTTTAAAGGCCGCGTTCAACGCCGATGTCGACGGCCAGTCGGGGCTGCAGGAACTAGCGGGAAATGCTACCCTGCTTTATTACATGAGCGACGAAGCGAAGGAGTTCCACTCCGCCCAGAGGGAGAAACGCAAACCCGACGCGCGACGCTTTCCTTGGCTGCCGTAGTCGCCTAAAAGTCCAGCGTGGTCGCCGTGCCGACTTCGACCTCGAATCGATCGTCGTAGGGCGTCACGCGTCGGAAGTTTTTCCTCTCAAGTTGAACCTCTCCGCCAACCGGGAAGAATAACACGGATGCGGCGGCTTGTCCCCGCAGCTTGATTAGGGCGACCCCTTCCTCGTCCGGTAGCGGTCGGGTGAACTCGATCGTGAGGTGGAGGTCCTTCACTTTGGCGACCGCCTTGTGACGCACGGCTTCGGTAAGACGGGCATCCATTTTTTGGAGTGTTTCGTGGGTGGGATCCAAGTTTACTACCATGCGGATTTTTTCGGTAGGGAACCCGGTTTCTTCATCAGGCAAAAGAGGAACCTGATATTGGCGCGTCTCATCATCTTCGAAATCGATAGTGGAGAGCGGAAAATTCATGCGATCGCGCAGACGTCGCCGATTTTCAAGGCCGAGCTCCATTCGGCGTCGTTCCTTTTCCCGCTCCTTTTGATACTTCTTTTTCTGGCGTATGGTAGCGGGTCCCTTGTCTGTGCTGATCAACTGATCCCGTTGGTCCCAGGGCAGGGAGGGATCCACCCGAGTCGTGCGCACCTTGGATACCGCACCTTTGCGATTATACTCCGTCACCACCTCATCGTAGGCCCAGCCCCGCTCGTCGGCGCTATACGTGAGAATCGCATTCTCCAGCGGAAGCGGATCCGCGTAGTCCGCTCGCACGACGCTACCGGCCACCAGCAATGGCAGGATCAGGTAAATGGGGGGAATACGGCGAAGATGCACGATAGAAGGAATAAGCATGACCACCGGTAACTCATGCAAGTTCCCGGTGGCGCTTTTGCCCCGGATGGTTCAATTCTTCGGCATGTCCTCTCTCTACGAACAACTCCGCGCTGATATTATCACGTCGATGAAAGCCCGTGATTCCGAAAAAACTACCGGACTCCGCACTGCTGATGCTGCCATTAAGCGAGCTGAAATGGACACGAACGCCACCATCGATGATGCATTGGTGGTTTCGACGCTGCGAAAAGCGGTGAAGAATATGCAGGACGCTAATACCGAGTTCGCCAAAGCGGGACGCGACGATTTGGTGCAAAACAATCTCAAGGAGATCGCCTGGTTGGAGGTTTATCTCCCCGCCCAAATCACCGGCGAAAAACTCGAGAGGATGGTCGCAGAAGCCATCGCTCAGACCGGAGCCGAAACCAAACGCGAGATGGGCAAAGTGATGGGTGTGCTCAAATCACACCCCGAGGCCAGCCTCATCGATTTCGGCGCTGCGAGTAAATTGATTCAAGGCAAGCTCTCCTAAGTTCACGCAAACTTTCCCATATGGTATACTCAATGAAACTCCATCGCCTCATTTCCGCCGCCGTTACCCTCGGGAGCGCTGCCTTCGTCTCTCTACATGCTCAGGAGATGGGCTTCGAGGAGTATGAACCCGAGTCGACTTTGGTGGTGCCAGAAAATCCGGTGACCAGCGCCCGATTCCCGTTCGTGGATGTGCACAATCATCAGCGCGGTCGAGGTATGACCAAGGAGGGTGTCGATCAGGTCATCGCCGACATGGACAAACTCAACATGGCGGTGATGGTGAATTTATCGGGAGGGAGCGGAAACAGCCTCAAAGATATCCTGCGTAATTCAAAGCAGCGCTATCCGGACCGCTTTGCGGTGTTTGCCAATCCGTCCTACGATGGCATCGAAGATCCCGACTATCCCGAACGCACGGCAACGCAGTTTCAAGCAGACATCAAAGCGGGAGCGCAAGGGCTCAAAATTTTCAAGAACCTCGGCATGTATGCATTTGATCCGCTCGGCCGCGTCCGGGTCGACGATCCACGGCTTGATCCACTCTGGGCCAAAGCCGGGGAATTGGGCGTGCCGGTGTTGATCCATGTTGGTGACCCCGCGCAGTTCTGGTTGCCGCATGACGGGAGCAACGAACGCTGGCTGGAGCTGAAGCAAAAGCCGGGTCGCAAACGCAGCGGAGATCCCAGTTTTGAGCAGCTCATCAAGGAGCAGATCAACGTCTATAAAAAGCACCCCAACACGACCTTCATCGTCGCCCATTTCATGTGGATGGCCAATGACCTGAACCAGTTGGCGGGTTACCTCGACATGTTACCGAACATCGTCGTGGAGATGGGAGCGATCATCTACGATCCCGGACGCCAGCCGCGCCGGGCGAGAGCATTTTTTGAGAAATACCAGGACCGGATTCTCATGGGTAAAGACACCTGGGCACCGGCAGAGTATTACACCTATTTCCGCGTGCTGGAAACGGCCGACGAATATTTTCCCTACTACCGCAAGCGCCACGCGTTCTGGCGGCTCTACGGCTTGGACCTCTCGGATGAGGTGCTGAAGAAAGTCTATTATAAGAATGCCGCGCGATTGATCCCGGGAATCAACCGGGACCTTTTCCCGCAGGGCTAAGGAAAAATCGTGCCAAAGTGGATCATTAGAATGCTCCGCATGTCGGTCATCGGCATCGGCGTGACGATGGTGTTGCTCGCCGGCATCAACCTATGGGCGATCCATGCCTTGTTTGATGCGAGTGTGGAGCATCAGTTGGGAATGACGGCCGAAGAGCTGCGCCCGTTGTTTTATGTCCTCGCGCTGATTGGTTTTCTGATGGCCCTACTCGGGGCGATTGTGCGGGTGCCCAAAGCACTAGTGGCGGCGAAAGTTGCAGGCCGCACATCCTCCCATTCTCAATCGAAGTCGCGCCGTTCTTAAGCGGGTCGATCGAACTTGCGGGCAAGAGCGTAGGCGATCGTTCCGGCGATGATAATCGCGGCGGCGATGAACGCTTCTTTCGGCTGGGATTTGGTGATGTAGAACAGCGTCCAAAACATCAGACCGAGATAGATCAGGGGCGGGAGCGGGTAGAGCCAAGTCCGGTAAGGACGCTTTAAATCAGGTTGCCGCCAACGTAACACCAACAGACCGCTTACGGCAAAAATCGTATTCAGACCAAGGATGAATCCGGAGAACAGTAAGATGCTCTGAAAGGACGACGTGAGCACAAAAATGACCGCGATCGACGACTGCACCAGAATCGCCAACGAGGGAATGCCATCGGCGTTCTTTTTGGCCAGCCGTTTGAACACGGAATAGTCTTCGCCAATAACCTGGAGCACCCGTGGTCCCGCGATCGTCATCGCACTTACCGTCGAAATAAGGAGTAGAGACAGGACGAAGCTGATCGCCGAAGCACCGGTCTCGCCGAAGACATGTTGAGCGGCAATGTAGCCTACTTCCACTTGCCCCTCCAATGCGTCCATTGGGGCTACCAACAAAAACGTGAAATTAAGTGCGACGTAGAGGATCATCACGGTGACCGTGCTGGTGATTAGAATTTTCGGCAAATTCCGCTGGGCATCATCGACCTCGTTAATGAGATAGGTGACCGAGTTCCAGCCCGTGTAGGCGTAATTGACGTAGATCAATGAAACCGCGAAGGCACTGCCGATCATCAAGGCACCGTCGCCCGCCACGGGTAGGAAACTGATGGGTTGGACTTCATCCACCATGAAACCACAGAGCAGACAGAACCCGATGATGAGCGAGATTTTGGCAGCGGTGAAAACGCTTTGGAAATTACTGCTGCGTTTGCGGCCTCCGACATGGGCTGAGGTGACTACGATTATCAATCCGATCGCTAACCAAGTCTCGTTGAGCACGGGTATGGCAGCGTGCAGATAACTTCCAAACGTGATAGCGGCCAACGCCACCGGAGCGGCAAACCCAATCGTGGCCGATATCCACCCAGAGATAAAACCGACGAGCGGATGATAAATGCGGGTAAGAAAGTTATACTCGCCGCCGGAACGGGGCAGGGCGGCTCCCAGCTCGGCGTAAGTGAGCGCACCACAAAGCGCGGTGATTCCGCCGACCACCCAAAGCATGATCAGCACAAACCCCGATTTGATATCGAGCAGCTGGTAACCGAGAGAAGTAAAGACGCCCGTCCCGATCATATTGGCAATGATCACAGCCGAAGCCACATTGGGTTTGTAGGAAGAGCCGGCCATAAGGGTGCTTAGGAAGCAGGAGAAGAGTTTGCCGCAAGCCAAGCGGCGAATCCCGCTTCATCGAGTTCACCGGCTGCGAGCGCAAGGGTGTGAGTGGCCGCTTCTGCTTCGCTCCCGGAAAACTGCCAGTCGTTTCTTTCCAAGAATGCGACTCCTAGCATAAACCCCGTTCGTTTGTTCCCATCGACAAAAGGATGGTTGCGAACAACTCCAGCAGTATACGCCGTGGCAATTTCACACATGTTGGGAGTTCCGTATTGGTGAAGTTGCTGAGGTTTCGCTAAGGCCGACTCCAACATGGTATCATCACGGATGCCCTCGGCGCCACCGTAACTGGCGAGCATGAGATTGTGAGCCGCAAGCGCTTCGTCGCGGCTGAACCAGTAAAGATTGTTCACTTCGCGAGTTCGTTGAGGGCGTTGCGATAGCGGCGGTTGAGGCTTTCGAAAACCTTCATCGATTTTTCGAAATTCTCGTCGCTAGGGGCTAATCTCAAACTTCCGTCTGCCGACTTGCTGACATAAAGAGCCTGTCCTTCTTCAACCTGTAAATCCGCCAACGCCTCCTTCGGCAGAATGACGCCGAGTGAGTTTCCGATCTTACGAACTTTGGTGTGATGGGCCATACATGGTATAACGAATGTTATAACACAAAAGTCCAGAACCGTTTAGCCGGAATATAGAGACTTTATAGCATGATCGAACCATGTGGAGGATCCGCGAATCTACAACTGAACGAGAGCGGAAAACTCTCTTGATACCCTCCAGAGGCGGGTAAACTTGATACCTGCTACTTGTCACTTCCGCCGCTTTCAGCGGCGGCCGGCGGCCTACCATTTGCCCAAACCGGGGGTGCCGCCACCCATGCCGCCGGGCATTCCGCCACCCGGCATCCCCGGCATGCCTCCGCCGGCGCCTTGCATGGCCTGCATCTTCTTCATCATTTTGCGGCCTTTGGCTCCTTTCATCATCTTCATCATTTTCTGCATCTGCTGGAATTGCTTTAGCAGTTGATTGACTTCGACGACTTTGACCCCGGCTCCGTTCGCGATGCGCATGCGACGACTGCCATTTAGGATCATGGGCTTCCGGCGTTCCTGTTTCGTCATGGACTGCAAAATTGCTTCGTTTCGGGCCATGCCTTTGTCAGCATTTTCGTCGATTTTGACGTTATTCATGCCGGGTAACATCGAGGCCAGACTGGAAACACTGCCCATCTTTTTGACCTGCTGCATCTGCGCCATGAAGTCCTCGAGATTGAAGTCTCCCTTGGCCAGTTTCTCGGCCATGCGTTCGGCTTCGCCCTGATCAATATTATCCTGGGCTTTCTCGACCAAGGATACCACATCACCCATGCCGAGAATACGGGAAGCAAGGCGATCAGGATGGAACGGTTCGAAATCTTCAACCTTCTCCCCCAGACCCACAAATTTGATGGGGACATTGGTAATGGTCTTGATCGAGAGCGCGGCACCGCCACGGGCGTCGCCATCCATCTTCGTCAGGATCAGTCCGGTGAGGGAAAGGGCCTCATGGAACGCCTTGGCGACATTGACCGCCTCTTGGCCCAGCGCGCCGTCGGCCACGAGGAAGACTTCATCGGGCTGCACGACGTCGTACAGTTTTTTGACCTCTTCGATCAGGTCTTCGTCGATCTGCAGCCGGCCGGCGGTATCAAAAATAATAAGATCGGAATTTGCGGATTTGCCCGCAGCCAAACCGGCGCGGCCGATGGCTGGCACATCTTTCGAGTCTCGGTCCGCGGTGAAGCCGAGTCCATTAGCCTGCGCCAGCACCTCGAGTTGGTCGATCGCCGCCGGACGATAGACATCACAGGCGACGACGTGCGGGTTGGCGTATTCCTTCTTCTTGAGGAGGGTGGCCAATTTAGCCGTGGAGGTGGTTTTACCCGAACCATGCAGACCCACCATCAAAACCTTGAGTGGTTTCTTCGGATTGAGCTGGGTTTCGCCTTCGCCCAAGAGGGATTCCAGCTCGTCGGAGATGATCTTGATGATCTGCTGGCCCGGGGTAACCCCCTTGAGCACCTCTTGGCCGACGACTTTTTCCTGGATACGGTCGACGAACTGGCGTGCCACCTTGAAGTGGACGTCAGCCGCGAGCAGGGCGGTGCGCACCTCCTTGAGGGCATCCGCCATGTTTTCTTCGGAAAGTTTTCCCACGCCACGCAAGTTGCGGAGGGTGGAGGAGAGTTTATCACTGAGTGACTCGAACATGCGTAAGGGAGCAGTAGAACGCATTCCGGCGGCGACAGAACAGCTTTTTTGAACAACTCAGGGCGGTATCTGGTAAAATGGCCGAATATTTTGATGGATTAGTGGGAGATTCGTCTGAGAGGGTGCTGCTTCTATGAACCCTGTTCTAAAGCTGTTACTCGAAGGCGGACGCCTCACGACTGCGCAAATGGCGCAAGTCGCGGGTTTGTCGGAAGCCGATGTCGAACAGCACTTGGATCAGCTGAAAAAGGATAAAATCTTCCTCGGCTGGCGTCCCGTGCTCGATCTCTCTCGTGAGGCGGCGGCAGAAGCGGCGGTGGAAGCGCTCATCGAAGTTCGGATTACGCCGGAGCGGGATGGCGGATTTGATCGCCTGGCCGAGCGCATTAGCCGTTTCGACGAGGTTCACACCTGCATGCTCGTTTCGGGAGGCTACGACCTCCTCGTGATCGTGCGCGGAAAGTCATTACAGAAAGTAGCCGGATTTGTTTCCGAAAAACTTTCGACCATCGAAGGGGTGTTATCCACCGCCACACATTTCCTGCTCCGCTACTATAAGGATCAGGGATTCATGTTGGATCGTGAGGATTCCTCCGAAAGTCGACTTGAGGTCGCTCCCTAACCCCGGTTCACGATGAAAGCTAATCCTTCCTCATGGGTGGCGAGTCACGTGGCTTCGTTACCTAAAAGCGGCATTCGCGACTTTTTTGAACTCGTGGCCAAGATGAAAGGCCAGGAGGTCATTTCCCTCGGCGTCGGTGAACCCGACTTCGCTACCCCTTGGCATATTCGCGAGGCCGCCATCTACAGTCTCGAAAAAGGCCGAACCTATTATACGTCCAATCTTGGTCTCCTCGAACTGCGCCAAGAGATCTCCCGCTACGTGAGCAAGAACTTCGGCGTGGACTATCCGCCCGACGACCAGGTCATCGTGACGGTGGGCGTTTCGGAAGCTCTGGATCTGGCATTCCGCGCCTTCTTGAATCCGGGCGACAAGGTGATGTATCATCAACCCTGTTACGTCTCCTACCATCCGAGCATCGAATTGGCCCACGGTGAGGCGATTCCCGTGCCGACTTACGCCAAGGATAATTTTGCGCTGACGGCCGAAGCGCTCGAAGCAGCCTGGAAGCCGGGCACCAAGATATTGATGCTCAACCTGCCGTGTAATCCTACGGGAGGAACCTGTTCACGTGAACAATTGGCCCAGATCGCCGACTTCGCGCGGGAAAAGGACCTGTTGGTTTTGAGCGACGAGATTTACTCCGAACTGACCTTCGACGGTGAACACACCAGCATCGCCACGTTCCCGGGCATGGCGGATCGCACGATCTTCCTGCATGGATTTTCCAAGGCCTTCGCGATGACCGGATGGCGGATCGGCTATGCTTGCGGCCCGGCGGAACTCATCGACGCCATGATGAAAGTGCATCAGTATTCCATGATGTGCGCTTCCATTATTGCTCAGGATGCCGCCGTGGAAGCACTGCGGAACGGCGATGACGCCGTCGCCCACATGCGTGAGCAATACCATCGCCGGCGGGATCTGGTGGTCCGACGCTTCAACGAAATGGGGCTCACCTGTCATTCGCCCCGCGGCTCATTTTACGCCTTTCCGAGCGTGAAGGGCATCGGCATGACTGAAGGCGATTTTGCGGTCGGTTTGCTGGATGCCGAAAAAGTAGCCGTGGTGCCCGGCACCGCATTTGGCCCCGGTGGCCAAGGCCATTTCCGCGCCTGTTTTGCGACCGGCTACGACGATTTGATCACGGCCTGTGATCGCATGGAGCGGTTTATCGCTCAGAA
Organism: Opitutaceae bacterium; assembly: GCA_018667915.1. Classification (GTDB taxonomy): domain Bacteria; phylum Verrucomicrobiota; class Verrucomicrobiia; order Opitutales; family Opitutaceae; genus Actomonas. The sequence goes on from JABIRI010000243.1 coordinate 20,217, forward strand.
AAATTCCTAATTATGCCTCGAGCTGTTGCAGTTGTCGGTCGTCCCAATGTGGGCAAGAGCCGTCTTTTTAACCGATTGGTCAAAAAGCGGGTTTCGATCGTGCACGATCAACCCGGTATCACCCGCGATGTCGTTTCGGCCGAAGTAGATGAGGGAGACTACACGCTGCTCGACACCGGAGGTCTTGGTTTGGTCGGAGGGGAGAGCACCGCCGAGCTTACCGCCGCCTCGGAGAAGCAAGTGGAGTTCGCCATTGCCGCCGCCGATCTGATCCTGTTCGTGCTCGACGGCATTGACGGTATTAATGCGCTGGATACACGGATTGCGCAAATGCTACGCCGATCGAAAAAAGACGTATTGCTCACGATCAACAAGGCGGACTTTGACGATGATAAGGTGGATTTCGCGGAGGTTTACCGACTGGGACTAGGGGAGCCGGTTCGAGTTTCAGCCGAACATGGCCGGGGCGAAGGTGAGCTCCGGGAAGAAATCATGAAACGTCTGGGCCCCGCGCCGATCGTCGAGGAAGACGAAGATGGGAAAACAGCCGAAGATCCGCTGTGCGTCTGTTTCATCGGTCGACCAAACGTAGGAAAATCTTCGCTCGGCAATCGGCTGCTCAAGAACGATCGCCTGATTGTGAGTGCGACGCCCGGCACGACCCGCGATGCGGTGGAATTGGCGTTTCGCTTTAAAACACGCCACGGCAAACGAGTAAATTTCAAGTTGATTGATACGGCGGGAATCAAAGCGCAGACGAAACTCGCTTCACCCGTGGAGTATTTTTCCCGGCTTCGGTCCATCGATGCGATCCCGCGAGCGGACATTATCTTCATGGTCGTCGACGCGCATGACGGTGTAACCACGCAGGACAAGGCGATCGCGGGCGAAGCCGTGAAAGAGCACAAGCCCATCATCGTCTTGGTGAACAAGTGGGACCTCGTGCTGAAAGCCTTCGAAGACGGGGATCCCGAAACCGAGATTTATAAGAATGAACGGGACTATCGGGCAAAGTATGAACGGGCGTTGTTCGAGCGGTTGTTTTTTACCGCGGGTTCGCCGGTTATTTTCGTTTCGGCCACACGCAATTTTGAAATCGATCGCATGCTGAATGCGGCCGACAAAATCAATCGGTTGCTGGACCATAAACTCCCGACCGCGCGGTTGAATGCGTTACTTACCCGACTGACCCAACAGACACCGCCTCCCATCATCGGAAACCGTCGATTCAAGATTTTCTACGCCACCCAGACCGGAAATCGACCTTTTCGGATTCGTATCTTCTGCAATCGCGAAGAGAAATTACCGGAAAACTACCGGAGGTTCTTGGAGAGTAATATCGTGAAGGAATTTGGCATCGAAGGTTGCCCCGTGAAATTCCAACTGGTGGGTAAGGAGAAGCACAAGGATCGGGGCAGAGGGGCTCCTTTACGGTCGAAAAAACCGGTTCGGGAAGACGACTCGGACGAACCCAATTTCGAAACGTTGGAGGACTAAACGTATGCGGTTGGTTTTCATGGGGTCAGATCCGATCGCATTGCCGCTCTTGGAATGGTTGATCGGCGACGAGGGCCGGAAGCAGATCGAGTTGGTGAGTATCTATACTCAACCGGATCGCGCCGTCGGACGTGGCCAACGGGTCGTGCCCAACGCGATAAAAACGTGGACAATCGCCCATGGAATTGACCTGCACCAACCCGCCAAACTCACCGCAGACGTGCAGGAAGCGCTCGCCGGAATGAATCCCGACATTTCGCTCGTGATGGCATACGGGCATATCTTGCGAGACGCGTTTATCGAAACTCCGCGGTTTGGGACGCTCAATCTGCACGCTTCGATTTTGCCAAAATATCGCGGAGCCTCGCCAATCCAAAGCGCGATTCTGAGCGGTGATTCTAAAACTGGGATTTCCCTCATGCGGATTGTGCGCGAATTGGATGCGGGGCCGGTCGCGGATGTCGAAGAGGTCTCGATTGAGAAATGGGACACGGCTTTGGAGATCGAAACGAAACTTGCAGGTGCCTGCGTGCCCTTGGTGGCCCGCAATCTCAGTGCGCTTGCGGAGGGCACATTGAAATTCGTGGAGCAGTCCCATGCGGATGCGACTTTTTGCCGGAAACTGACCAAATCGGACGGAGCATTGGATTTCACCGACTCAGCGGAGGTGCTAGCAGCCCGGATCAATGGACTGCATCCGTGGCCTGGGTGCCGGATAAATATTGCTGAGCAATCGGTGAGAATCGCGCTCGCCGAGAGCGGGACGGGCGAAGGTGAACCCGGAGTCGTGATCGGGCAGGATGAAGCCGCTCTGATTGTTGGCACCGGCAACGGATTTCTGCGACTGTTGCAGTTGCAGCGCCCAGGAGGACGTATGTTACCCGCAGCCGAATTCTTGCGCGGGTTTCCCGTAGCCACTGGCACAAAACTGCCCGCGTCAGATATGCCGGTTCTGATAAAGTCGTCAAACTAGCCACTTCAGAGCACAAGCCCCTTGTTTTCCCCGGAGCTTTTTCCCAACGTTAAGGGCGATGAAGTATTTTGGAAGCATGGCGCTGCTTGCGCTTACAATCGGGTCCTTTGGCCAGGCTCAAACGACCCAAACGAATTTGGGCGCCCAGGTAGCGGGAATGCGGGAGGATGTGCGAATCTTGGTTCAACGGGTAGGGGCGCTAAATCTTCGGGTCGAACAACTCGAGCGGGAGAACGCCGCATTGCTGCGTTCGACCGACGGTCTAGACCGCACCTATGCTACCGTAGCGAATCTCAACGACGCCGTCGCGGACTTAAGGCAGGCGATTACATCCGGAGATGGCGCGACGCAAAGTAAAGCCGCCAAGGCCATCCAAGAACTCGCTCGCGACACCAATGCTTCGATTGCTGCCATAGCCAAAGGCGTCTCCGCGGCGCGCGCGGTCACGACCCCTACGTTCAACGACGATTTTGAGAAAACGGGCATCACTTACACGATCACGAAAGGCGACACGCTCTCGAGTATCGCCTCACGCCACGGCTCATCGGTTAAGGCCATCATCAATGCCAACAAGATCGTAGACCCCACCAAAATTCAAGTGGGCCAAACTCTCTTCATTCCGGGAGGTCAGTAAACATGGCCGCTTCAAAATCACGTCTCGGTCGCGGACTCGGCGGCCTTATCGCCGCGGCTTCACCCAAGTCTAAATCTCCCACTGCCTCAGCTGCGGCCAAGAAGGTGGGCCAGCTGCCCAGCGGAGCGGGAAAGATAGCCAAGGCCGCGAGTAAATCGCCTGCCCCCGCCCATCCAGCCGCAGGATTTGAAGAGATCGCGGTGGGCAAGGTTGAACCCAGCCCCTATCAGGCACGACGTGAAATCGAGCCAGCCCAGCTCGAAGAGCTCGCCGAAAGCATCAAGGCCGAGGGTCTGTTGCAACCGATCGTGGTTCGACGCGTCATCAAAGGGTTTGAGCTCATTGCCGGTGAACGTCGATGGCGGGCATTTCAAACCCTGAAGCTGAAGACGATTCCCGCACGAGTCGTAGATGCAAGCAATGCTTCCGCCGCCGCGCTGGGCTTAATTGAAAATTTGCAACGGGAAGGCCTGAACGCGATCGAAGAGGCGTATGGTTTCGCCAGTTTGATTCGCGATTTTGACCTCACGCAAGAGCAAGCCGCTGATCGTGTCGGCAAGAGTCGCGCCTCGGTGGCCAATACTTTGAGACTCTTGTCCCTTGACGGAGAGTTGCAGGCCTACGTTTCCAAAGGAATTCTCAGTGTCGGCAATGCTAAGGTGCTCTTGGGCATCGAATCGCCCGAAGAACGCGCCGTGCTCGCGCGCCGGGTCATTGAAGACGGGTTGAGTGTTCGAGGAACCGAAAAGTTGGTCCAAGCCAAGAAGGCGGGAGGCTCAGGAAAAAAATCATCCAAGAGTCGCCACACCCCGGCAGGCGCAGCGATCGCTGGGATCGAAAAAAAGCTCACCACTCGACTGGGGGCACGTGTCTCGCTCAAGCATGCCGGCAAGAAAGGGCAGATCGTCATTCCCTACGCCAGCAACGAAGATCTGCAGCGCATTCTGGAAGTCCTCGGCGTCGAAGCGTAACCGTCCCGCGAGGGTGCTGTCGGGCGGTAAAGCCCGACCCACGTCTAGGGTGACGGAATCGTTAGGGTGGGTCGGACTTTTACGCCCGACAGATTGCGGTTCTCCCGGATGACTACCGCGGGCTTTCTCGAAATTTCATATAGCGGTCGAGATGCTCTTGGTTGAGCTCGTCGCTGTCACCGTAGTGCGCGCGCACGTCTTCTAGCTTTTGATGAAGCTGTGCCTGGATCTGGGCGTAGGCCGGGTCCTTATACACATTGTTCATTTCCGTCGGATCTACCTCCAAATCGTAAAGTTCCCAGTAGTCCGGATTCGGATAAAAATGAATCAGTTTATAGCGATCGGTGCGGACCCCGTAGTGGCGCATCACGCTGTGCTCGGCAGGATATTCGTAATAGGTGTAGTAGGCGAAATCCCGAAAATCAGCATCTGAGCCATTTAAGACGGCCCGGAATGTTTCACCCTGCAGATCGTCCGGGGCTTCCACTCCGGCATAGTCCAAAAAGGTGTTCGCTAAATCCAGGTTCTGCACGAGCGCCTCCGAACGTTGTCCGGCCGGAACCTCCTTGGGATAGCGCACCAACAGCGGGGTGCGGAAGGATTCTTCATACATGAAACGTTTATCGAACCACCCATGCTCACCGAGATAAAATCCTTGGTCGGACGTGTAGACGACAATGGTGTTTTCGGTGAGTCCGGATTCATCCAAATAGTCGAGCACTTCGCCCACGCCATCATCAACGGATTGGATACAGCGGAGGTAATCCCGCATGTAGCGATCGAATTTCCATTGGGCCAGATCCCGGCCTTGAGGGGGATTCTTTTTATAGTCGGCAATAATCGGCAGGTAGTGGGCATCCCAAGCGGCCATCTGGGCAGGATCCATGCGGCCATAATGCGATTCCCAAAGCTGACGATACTTCGTCTGAAACTCGCCGGCGGGGTCGCGCATCTTTAGGTCATATACGAGATCCAGATCACGCCAGACGCCCATTTCGTGGTTCGCCGCAGCGGGACGTCCTTCGTAGTCGTCAAAAAAATTCTCCGGCATGGCAAAGGATCGATCCGCATAAAGATCGAAGTATTTTTTCTCCGGCATCCAAGCCCGGTGGGGGGCTTTCTGATGATAGAGTAGCAGGAACGGTTTTTCCTGATCTCGCCCTTCACGCAGCCAATCCAAGGCAAAGTCCGTGGTCAAAGTGGTCACGTAGCCGGGAAACTGTTTAAGCACGCCATTCTCGATAAAATCGGGATTATAGTAGTGGCCCTGACCGGGGAGAACATTGGAGTAATCGAAGCCCTTCGGGTCACCATTCAGGTGAATCTTGCCGATCAATGCGGTGTTGTAGCCCGCTCCTTGCAGAAGTTTGGCAAAATTCTCCTGTTCCCAATCAAATGCCTGAATGTTATCCACTTTCCCGTTTCGGAAGCTGTGTTTACCGGTAAGCATCACCGCGCGACTCGGAGCGCAGATCGAGTTGGTAACGGATGCCCGGGTGAAGAGGGCTCCTTCATTGGCCAAACGGTCAATGTTAGGGGTTTGATTTAGATCATGACCGTAGGCACTGACCGCCTGGTAGGCGTGATCATCGCTCATGATTACGATGATGTTAGGACGCGAATCCGTTCGCGCTCCGACCACGTCATGGGCGGCGAACCCGAGCAGGAAAGTGAGTAGACTTACGATGACGATGGAGGAGCGGGTAGATTTCATGGGGCAATGCCTACAACCGAGGCGGGAACCAGCAGGGCAAACTTAGGGCGACCGCCTCCCAAAAGAAGGACGTCTCGCGGCATTGACAAGCGTCGTATCGGTCGGCACTTCTAACCGCTTCCATGAGTCTCTTGATCGGTATTTTCACGTTCGTCCTTATCCTTGTATCCCTGTTTTTGGTGCTGCTCGTCCTGATGCAGAAGGCCAAAAACGACGGTGGCATGGGGGCCGCTTTGGGCGGAGGAGCCACTGAAGCGACCTTCGGCGCAGACACGGGTAACGTGTTGACCAAGGCTACTATTAACTCGGCGGTCGCCTTTTTTGTCCTGAGTTTGTTGCTGTATCTCGGCCACATTCACATGCGTAATAGCGCGGCTGCGGAAGCCGGTTCGGCGCTGCCTGATATCGAAGCCCCAGCAGGGGGTTTACCTGATTTTGCGCCAGCGGCGGAAGACGCGATGTCTGATGGCGCCGCGCCTACCGTGATTGCTCCCGTCCTCGACGCACCCGCGACCGAGGAAACGGAACCCACCCCTTAATCAAGGAGTCTGGATGCGCATGCGGCGCTTCCCTAAATACTTTAATCGGCAGATCGTTCGTTCGATCTGCCTTTTTTGTGCGGTCGCCGTTTTCGGGGTTTCACTCGCTTCGGCTCAGCATAAGTCGAATCGCCTCCGTCCGCGTTACCTCTCCAACTCACCGCCCGATCCGGAACGCGGCCGGGAGATCCTGACCCATTTTCGCAGTCTGGGAGTCGCCGGTGATTATTATCTGGAATTTAATTTGGAGATTCTCCCTCGCCGCGGGAAAAAATCTGATGTTCCCGGACGCATGTGGGGTTCACGCCAGATCAACGGCCCAGTGTTTCGCGCTGATATTGGCAACAGCTCGAACGGCCCGATCGATCGCGTCGTGGCGCACAACGGCCCGGATTCTCACTCATGGCGTTACTCGACCGAGCGTGAACAAGCTGCGGTGACCGAATTCGATGACCGCACGATGATGGAATCAATCGGTGGCACGGGATTAACCATGTTTGAATTGCAGCGTCCCTTCGAACACTGGCCCAACTTCGTCTACGAGGGAACGACCGAAGTCCGGGGCAGGGCAGTTCATGCGTTTCTGATGTATCCACCCGACTCATTTGCAGCAATACATCCGGATATCGGAGGAGTCAGACTACACCTCGACGCGAATTTTCACGCGCTCATGCAGGCGGTGGTCTTGGACGCCGAGGAAACGCCTATCCGTAAACTGACAGTCATGGACCTAAAAAAATTGGGGGATCAGTGGATCCCGAAGTCCATCGACGTCCGCGATGAAAAGACCCGCGACAAAGTCCGCTTCAAAGTTACGGCGGCCGCGCTCGACCTCGATTTTGCCTCGCAGCTATTCGATCCGGAGTCGCTTAGGGTCGAAATAGCGCCGCCCGCAGATGTGCAGCCGTTGGGCTGGTGAGGCCTGCCTAATCCTAAACCTGATAGGTCTTACCCGGAACGGGGTCGACGACCTTGGTGCCTTCCGCGCGCGTGTTGATTTCCTGTTCGAACCATTTTCTGGCTTCGGGATCGCCATGGGTGAGCACGATGGCTCGCGGATTCGCCTGCAGCGCAAATTCCAGGAGTTCCTCGCGTTCGGCGTGACCGCTGAGCTCGAAACGATCGATGCGGGCTTTTAAACGGGTGCGGACGTGAATGGTTTCGAAGAGGAAGTCGTCGCCATGTTTCGTCTCCATGAGTTTTCCGCCAGGAGTATCAGGGTCACAATAACCCACAAACCCCAACGTATTGCGGGTATGGCCCAACAGTCCCGAGGCGAGGGTGTAGCTGGGGGTATTTTCGACCAACATGCCCGAGCTCACCAAGTAGAGCGCGTTGCGCTCGGGGTCTTTACCCGGAGTGAGTTTGCGCGGTAGCGACTTCAGGCCGAGCTCCTTGAGGATCGAACGATTAAAACGCACGTGCTGGGTCTTTCGTCGGATTTGATCGAAGTAATTACAGATATCGAGCCCCAGGCCCGAGCCAATGATGGGACAATCCACGAGTTGGCCGAATCGGCGGGCATCGTAGAGGATCGTTAAAATTTCCTGCATGCGACCGAGCGCAAAGACTGGGAGTAGAAATGACCCGCCGCGCTTGATGGTGTCATTGATGGAGCGGATGAGCCGATCGACTTCGTGGCGACGTTCTTTGCCGGCGGGACGTTCGGTCAGACCGCGTGTCGTCTCCGTGACAATCGTATCAAAGTGGCCAACCGGGAAGTGCGCCCCGGGCAGGGTGCGAAGGTCATCGAACAGCACATCTCCGGTAAAGAAGATGCCACGGTGTTTGTGGCGCACCTCCAAGGCGGCGGCCCCGGCGACATGGCCGGCGGGGTGCAGCACAATTTCAACTTCATCGGATACTCGGATTCCTGAAAACTTTTTGGGCATCCCGTAATTCAGGCCGACCATACGCGAGGCGCAGCGGTCAATCTCGTCGTGGGTAAAGAGGGGATACTCGGGAATGTCTTTTTCCTCTTTTTGGCGCGACATCACGTTGGAGGAATTATGCAGCATGCGTTCGATGATCAGACGACTCGAGCTCGACATGATCACGGGAGCATCGGGAAATTCCCGCATGGCGACGGGAAGGCTTCCAATGTGATCCAGATGGCAGTGGGTGATCACGATGAGATCCACCCGTTTATCCCGAATCTGTTTGAAGTCCGGCACCGCAGATCGGCCGATCCCTTTAGGGTGTAAACCACTATCTATGAGGAGATTAACTCCTCCAATTTCAACAAATAGGGCGTTTGCACCGATACCACCGGCGCGATTAAGATCTAGCAACTTCATCAGATAAAGGATCAGCGAGCGTCATGCGTCCTCTGGGAGCAAGACCAAGTTTCGCCCAACCTCATTCAGTCCCGGTCCGACGGGATGATCATCTCAAAAGGCGACATGATCACATGCACCCGAGCACCACTGTCGTCCGTGCCGTGAAAGCTGCCAATTACCCGAGAATTGGTGCCGGTTACGTGGAAACTGTTATAAGAAAAGGACTCCCCCGGGGAGAGTCGGGGCGTTTCACCGACAATTTTGTCGCCTTCGATAACCTGGCGTTCCCCGTCGGATTGTTCGACCACCCACTTGCGGCCGAGCAATTGAATTCGCCGGTCCGATCCGTTCTCGATGGTGATGAAGTAAACGAAGGCGTTGGGTTTATCCATCGGTAGACTCGAACCGCCTCGATGATATACGAGACGATCCAATCGAGCCCTCAGGCCGGGAAGTTCAATGGAATCCGCCACGTAGTTACCAGAATCAGCATCAGCGCGGACGCAAATGCTTTGAGCCGCAATGGCGGGTCAATTTCGACAAAAATCACTCCACACTTGCCAGTGCTTTTCAGCGGGCGCACAAACCGAGTTCCATGGATAAATTGGCTCTGCTCTCTGTTAGCGATAAAAGCGGTTTGGAGGACTTCGCAACCGCCCTCGTAAATATTCACGGCTACCGCCTACTTTCGACCGGCGGCACCGCCAAAATGTTAGCGGAAGCAGGGTTGCCTGTGACCGAGGTCAGCGAACACACCGGATTTCCCGAGATGATGGAAGGGCGCGTCAAAACCCTGCACCCGAAGATCCATGGTGGATTGCTCTGCCGTCGCGATAAAGCGGATCACATGGAAGCGGCGGCGGCCAATGACATCGCAATGATCGATTTGGTCGTGGTGAATCTCTATCCGTTTGAAGAGACCGTGGCCCGCCCTGATGTAACCCGCGAATTAGCGATTGAGAACATCGATATTGGTGGTCCCTCCATGCTGCGAAGCGCGGCGAAGAATCACGAATCCGTTGCCGTGGTGTGTGATCCCGCCGACTACGGGGTGGTGCTGGAAACGATGGGGGATTCCGCGGCGATGGCCGAACTACGTCGCCAACTGGCGTTGAAGGTCTTTCAGCGAACCGCAACCTATGATGCCGCCATCGCGGCATTCCTCGAAGCGGATGCGATGGAACCCGATCTTGATGCATTGGGAGGTTTTCCCAGCGAATTCATGCTCGATCTGCCAAAAGCGCAGGATCTTCGCTATGGTGAGAACCCTCACCAGAAGGCCGCCCTCTACGGCACGTTCCACGACCATTTTGAGCAACTGCAAGGCAAGGCGCTTAGTTACAACAATATCCTCGATATCACTTCAGCGACCTACCTGATCGGTGAATTTGAACGTCCGACCGTAGCGATTCTGAAACACACGAATCCGTGCGGAGTCGCGAGTGCGGACACCCTGGAGGATGCGTGGGAAAACGCGTTCGCGACGAATCGGCAGGCTCCGTTTGGCGGAATCATTATTGTAAATCAGACGCTGGGACCGGCCTTGGCCGAAACCATCAAAGGAATTTTCACGGAGGTGATCATCGCGCCTCGATTCAGTGACGAAGCTCTGGCGATTCTCGGTAAGAAAAAAAATCTCCGCCTCATGATCGCCAAGGAAGGACTGGGCGCGGATTCTCTTCAGGAAGTTCGGTCCGTCATTGGTGGCGTCTTACTCCAAGATCGGGATAAGACGCTGGGCAAAGTGGCCGACTTCAAAGTCGTGACCAAACGGCAACCTACCGAGAAGGAGTGGGCCGCCATGCTCTTCGGCTGGAAGATCTGCAAACACGTTAAATCCAACGCGATCGTTTATTGTGACGGTGAACGCACGCTGGGAGTGGGCGCCGGGCAAATGGCTCGGGTCGACAGCTCACGTATCGCGGTGTGGAAGGCAGGGGAGGCCAAGCTGGACCTCAACGGATCTGTCGTGGCCAGCGAAGCCTTGTTCCCGTTTGCCGATGGAGTCGTTGCCGCCGCCGATGCCGGCGCGACCTGTGCGATTCAACCCGGAGGTTCGGTGCGCGACGAAGAGGTGATCGCCGCCGCCGACGAACGCGATATGGCCATGGTCTTCACCGGCATTCGTCATTTTAAGCACTAAGTAGATCCCGAGATTGCCGTTTTGAGCGCAGCCGTTTTCGTTGTGAACATGATAAAACGGAACTTGATTTCGCTCTTTTTGGTGGGACTGATGTCCTGGATTTTGGTCGGTTGCACCGTCGTGCCTGAAACGGGCCGCAAACAGCTCATCATGGTGAGCGCCCAGGAAGAAGCGCAGATGGGGTTGGCTGCCTTTCAACAGATCAAACAGGAAGAACAAATATCGACCAATGTAATGGCGATCGATCGGGTTGATCGCGTAGGACGCCGTATCGCTGCTTCGGTGGGTCGCAGCTTACCCGATGCGAAATGGGAATTTGTGGTTTTTGAATCAGACGATCTCAACGCTTTCGCGCTACCGGGAGGGAAAGTGGGGGTATATACCGGACTACTTAAACTGGCCGAATCCGATGACGAACTGGCCGCGGTCATGGGTCACGAAATCGCCCATGTTTCCTCCCGCCACTCGGCCGAGAGAATGAGCCAACAGATGGTCGCGGGCCTGACGGCGGCCGGTGCCGAGGTTTACATGGAGTCTCAAGATGTGGACCACAAGAACCGCGCCATCGCCCGCGCCGCTCTGGGGGTCGGCACCAGTGTGGGGGTCATGTTGCCATTCTCCCGCCTACACGAATCTGAAGCCGACGTGATCGGACTTAAATTTGCTGCGGGGGCAGGTTACGATCCCCGAGCTGCCGCAACTTTCTGGGAGAAAATGAAGGCGGCCAGTAAGAGCGAAGGACGTCCGCCCGAATTCCTGTCCACGCATCCTTCGCCGGACAATCGGATCGCCCGGTTGAAACAAATCGCACCGGAATTACTGCCCGTTTATCGAGAGGCCAAGGCGAAGTTTGAGGAGATGGAAATGGAGCCAGTCGCCGATCGCGAAATTGGCGCGAATCCCGGAAATTAATTATTCACGGCGAACATATTCCGGCTAGCCGCTCGTGAACGAGATGTCTTAGCTGAGGCCATGTTTGATCCCGTTGAAAAATTAAAGGAGTTCGTCCGTCACCAGAGTGTATCCACCGATCCCGCGTTTGCGGCCGGTATGGTCGGAGCCAAGGAATTTGTCGCCGGACTCTTGGAGTCGATCGGCTTCAATGTGGAAGTCGTTAAAACCGACTTGCATCCGGTAATTCTGGCAACTCGCGGCGATAATCCGGCGTGGCCACATGTGATCATCTACGGCCATTACGATGTGCAACCGGCGGATCCCCTCGATTTGTGGGACAGTCCCGCCTTCGAACCGGAAATACGGGATGGGCGCATCTATGGGCGAGGCACGGCGGATAACAAAGGACCCCTGATGACCCACATCGCTGCGGTGGGGAGTCTACTGGAAAAGGAGCCCGACTTGCCGCTTCGCATCACTTTCATGCTGGAAGGCGAAGAAGAGATGGGGAGTCCGAGTTTCCCGAAATTCCTAGCCCAGCATAAGGAGCAGTTGAGCGAGGCGGATTTGGTTTTCCTCTCCGATACCGGAATCCCTTCCGAGGATCAAGTCGTGATCACCTGCGGTCTCCGTGGTTTAGTGCTGTGTGAAGTCCACGTTACCGGCTCCAAGAGCGACTTGCACTCCGGTCTTCACGGCGGCGTCCTGCGCAACCCCATCCAGGCGATCACAGAGCTTTGCGCTTCGTTGCACAAACCCAATGGCTGGGTGGATATCCCGGGGTTCTACGATGATGTTCTGGACGTCGAACAGTGGGAGAAGGACGAATTAAAAAAACTGGGTGGCGATACCGAGAGCTATCGTGAGTTTCTCGGGATTCAGAAATTCCACACGGCCGAAGGATTTGATCCGTTTGAAGCGATCCGATTCATGCCCACTTTGGATTTCAATGGAATCGGCGGGGGCTACCAAGGCGCCGGTTCGAAAACCGTGATCCCGAGCAAAGCCATGGTGAAGATCAGTTGCCGGTTGGTCGCGAATCAAGACCCGGACAAAATCCGACAACAGCTCTATCAGACCATCCGGGACCGGATGCCCGACGACGTGAGTTACGAGATTATCGATGATCACTCCGGCGTCCCTTATGTCGTGGTGCCACCCGATCGCACCAATACGCCTGTCGATCAATCCCCCGTATTGGCGGATGCGTTTCGAGCGGTGGATGACGCGGTAGCGGATATTTTCGGTAAACCTCCGCTCTATCTGCGCGAGGGCGGCAGTGTGCCGATCATTGCTGACATCAAGAAAGTGCTCGGGCTCGATTCCGTGATGTTGGGGCTTTTTCTGCCTGAAGATAATCTCCACGCCCCCAATGAGAGTTTTAAACTCAGTGTGATGGAGCGGGGGATGAAGGTCAGCGAACAGGTCCTGCGGAAACTCGCCAACCCTTCCTAAATTCGAAAATGAAAAAGCCCGACCAATACCGGTCGGGCTTTGTTTAACCGAGGTGGTTAAAAAATTATTTCAGGACAATGATTTCGACTCGACGATCCTGACTGGTCTGCAGTTCGTCGCCGTTTTCTACAGCCTCTAGATCACCCTTGGAGGAGGTCTCAATCCGAGACGCTGCAACCCCGGCAATTTCCAGGTATTCGCGAGCGGCACCGGCACGACGATCACCGAGGCCGAGATTGTAGTCGGAAGTGCCTTTCCAGTCACAGTGGCCTTCAAGGAGCAGACTGTGATTTGCGTTGGCGTTGAGATACTGAATCGCCGCGTCGAGTTTGATGCGCTCGCTGGCATTGATGCCGGACTTATCAAAATCAAAGTAGACCGGCTCGAGTAGGCCAATGATCATGTCATCGGTTTCGATGACGCCGCCACGTTGATCCAACATACTATTAGGGTCCGCGAAGAGAGGATCATTGAGATCGTCGTAAGGAGTGACGTTCATGGTATCGGCTCCATTGCCAAAGCCGCCAGCACCGTCACCCATGGACGTCAAACTGGGGTCGGGGCGCACCGGCTTTTTTGTGCATCCGGTGAGGCCGAGTGCTGCGATGGATAGGACGAGGACAAGTTTCTTAGCAAATACGCTCATGGATCGAAAAATAAAGGGCTTCGCTCCTTATCGGGGATGGATTTTCTCGCCGCAAGTTATTTAACCACACTGTGAGCAACTTGGCCAAGATTACTTGTTTTTTATTCGATAATGGATCCCGGCGGCCTGCATCAACTCTGGCCCTGCGCCGCGTCGCCAACCGTCTTTCGGACGTAATCGGATGCAAAGTCGAACCCGTTTCGCTGCTGCACTCTGATAGCATAGCCCCCGCCGAACTTGCCGGACAACGCGCCCGGCTTTTGGAGGAGTCATTGCAGGAGTTTGGCGAAGAGGCCGGAAAAGTCGCCGTGGCCTTGCCTCTCTTTTTTGGACCAAGCGGCGCCTTGCACGAATACCTGCCGCCGCGATTGGAGGTGCTGGCGGGTCGCTATCCCGACACCCGGTTCATTCTGGCAAATTGCCTGGAATCCGCGCGGGACGATTCCGCTTCGATCTTAAGCCAAGCGATCCAGCGTGAAATTTCATCTACGGTTACGGCCGCGGAATTCTCCCATCCGGCGGTACTGGTAACGGATCATGGTAGCCCCTTGATCGAGGTGACGCGGGTGAGAGATAGAGTAGGGACCAATCTGGCTCGATCATGGCCGACCGCACAGGTCGCTTCCATGGAACGACGTGACGGCCCCGACTACACGTTTAATGAACCGCTATTGGAGACCGCCGTGCAAACATTAGCCGCAAAAGGGGAAAAAGAAATCATAGTGGCCCTCCAGTTTTTATTCGCGGGACGACACGCGGGAGAGGGCGGAGATATCGCACAAATTTGCGACACGGCCGTCGAAAAAAATCCCGAGCTCCGAATTGCGACCACGCAA
>JABIRI010000215.1 GCA_018667915.1 Opitutaceae bacterium
CCGCCGACAAGCAGGGGTTGGATGGAAAACGCCTGTCTGAGGCGCGGGTCCTTCAAGTGGTGGCTGACCAGCTGCCACACGGTCCGATAGCACCCTAGCCGGGCCAAGTCGGGCACTTGTTTCAACATGGTGCCAAAAGCATCGAAGGGTCGGTCGGCCAGGGCGGTGAAACCGACGTCAAAGATCTTGCGCGATTGCTCGAGCAAGCCCTGATAGCCCGCGACGTCTGCCGGGCAAAAACGGGCGATTTCATTGAGCGTGCTTTCGACAGTGCCGCCATAGTCGAAGGTGTCGCCCGAAGAAAAACAGAACCGATACCACGGATCGAGCGGCACGAACGTCACGTAATCGCTGCGCCGCCGGTCGAACAGGGCAAATAATTCGTCGAAGAGAAAGGGGGCGGTCACCACAGTCGGTCCGGCGTCGTGCCGAAAGCCATCGCGTTCGAAGACTTGAGCGCGGCCGCCCAGCCGTGAGCAGCGGTCAATCACGGTGACCTCGTAGCCACGGGCCCGCAGACGCAGGCTGGCAGCGATGCCGCCGAACCCACCACCAATCACAACGGCTTTACGCATTGCTTAGCAAATTAAGTCGGTGGCCCACTTCCTCGGATAGATCGACCAGTCCTTGTCCGGAGCATCCGGGCAAGCTGATCGCGGCGGCGGTGGCAGCGCCAAGGTAGTGTTCCGCCAGACGGCGTGTCTCGGCCCGCGCGGCCTCCGCCGGCAGGGTTTTCTCTAGGACAATCACCAGATTGCTGCACGAATGGCACGCGCGATCTTCGTCCAAATCGACCAGGTCGTCGTAGATTTGATAACCTACGCCAAAGCTCTCCGCCGCTTCACTGGCAGTCCCCAACGCCTCCTGCTGATCAGCGAAATAAAGGGGCAGCCCAAGGGCGAGTCCAAACAAGGGACCAGACTTGCGGCGGGCCAAAGCGATGGCTCCGTCGAGGTCAGTAATGCGTTCGCTGAGGTCTTCGGTCTGTCCACGCAACGTGGTGGTTATCGCCCGGTGAACCCAGTCGATTAGGCCCGGAATCCGGCGCGGTTCCGATACGTCCGCGAGGGAGCGAAAAGCCGCGCTGATGGCTAGATCAGTGAGTCCGATGGCGCAGTCGGGACCGTATTTCGACCACACGGTGGCCGAGCCTCGTCGGACCTGCGCCCGGTCTTGGAGGTCGTCTTGAATGAGCGAGGCGTTGTGGAGCAATTCAACGGTGGCGGCCAGTGCTACCGCATCCGATTCTGCAAGGCCCAGCCTCTGGCTGGACGTGAGAGAGACTCGAGACCGGGCTCGTTGGCCGCCCGCGGCCAAATGGCCTTCCAAGGCGAGAGCAAAAACGGTTCCGGGGTGGTCGAGACCCGTGCAGAGCCGACGCATGCGCTGCTCCACAAGCTGCGCCCGATGGAGTCCGGAAGCAGCGGCGGCGGGCGACGGGGCGTGAACAAGAGCCATTGAAAAAAAGCCCGAGCCGGCATAGACCGACCCGGGCAGTTAATTATTGCAGGTGCATAACTACGCTGTGGCAGCGACGATCAAACCTAAGCACTCTTCGCGGGTTTCTCTCCATCGACGATGTAGCCTTCGGCCGCGGATTTTCTCACCGCGATCATGTAGATGAGAATACCGAAGACAGCTTTGGCGACGACGTCGGAGATCGAGTAGCCAATCTGCACGGCCGTGGAAGCAGCTCCGCCCGAGAAACCAATCATGGGGAAGATGAAAACGACGGCGTAGAACGACCACGAAACTAAGACGAGCCAGCGGGCGGAGTTTACGAGTCCACGAACCTCGGCGGGTTGGCTAGCAAGGGAAGATTTGAGCCCAACGAATAGCTCATAGACGATCCACAGGAACGGGATCATGGCGAGAGTCCACCAGAGCCAGCGAGTCCCGGCGACTTGGGAGATCTCACCCGGGTAGCCCAGAATGATCATAACGGCGGCCAGGACGCCGAGTCGAACGCTTTTGGAAACCGTCTCCGATTTCGAAAGTTTCATTACCAAAATGAGTTCGACCAAGAGGAGTGGCACAGTCAGCAGCCAGTCGACGTAACGGTAAGCATCATTGAACCGAGCGCCGGTAGCAACAAGCATGCCCTCGCTAACTTCATAGACGCCTGTCCAGCTGTCGTAGATGCGAAGGTAGTGGTAGAGCGCGATAAACGTTACTAATCCGCTGATAGTAACAGCGGGCCGGTAGGAAGACGCGACTTGCGATCGGTTCAGCCACAAAAAAGCGGTGGCAGCACCCATCGCAGCGATGGTGAAGGAAAAGAAATTGGCAATCAGGTCGAACTGGCCAACGGTAAGATCTTGCATGTTTTTGAGGCTTAAGGGTTCCAAGTCCCACAGACGGGGGTGTCAGAGGGTCGACACAAACTCCGCAAGTTGATTTCTGATGAGCAGGACTGGGGCGTCCGAGCGAAAGGCAGAAAATCGCATGGCGGCTTTTGCTCTTTCAGGCAATTCCCGCTTCTTTTTCTGTCAAGGTGATTAAGTTTCGGGAGGAGATGAAAAAGAGGAGTCGTTCCTTGCGGGGCTATCATTTCAGTCTAAACGATTAATATTCAATGAGTTTGGTCGGGGTTACGAAAACTGAGCCATGGAGAGCGTTAGTCTGGGAATCCAGAAAGGACCCAGATCATGAAAGGCAAAAGATACACGACGGAGCAGAAGATCCGCATATTGCGCGAGGCTGACCAAGCCGGCAGCACCATCGTAGGTGTGTGCCAGGAGCACGCCATCAGCGAACAGACCTTCCACCGTTGGAAGCGCGTTTCGAGCCGAAGGCGACACCTGAGCCTGCGAAGCATTTGGCATGATGGAGCTCGACCAAGCCAAGCAGCTCAAGGAGCTGCAAAAGGAGAACGTCCGGTTAAAGCGCATGCTGGCCGACGAGATGCTCGGTAAGGAGC
>JABIRI010000154.1 GCA_018667915.1 Opitutaceae bacterium
AAATCACCGTAAGCGCTGGCGTTGCTTTTACCGATGAATTCGGTGGTCGGGATAATTGGCGCATGGGGGGCGGTCATCGTGACGTAGAGAAAGAACGGTTCTTTGTCTCCCGCGCGTTCCTCGAGGTAATCAACCGATCGTTCCGTTAGGTTGGCCAATACGTCAGCATGGCGGAAATCTTCCCCCACGGGACCGAGTCGCCAAAACGCCTTCTCGTCATGACTGACTGAGCTCCCTACCGGCATCGAGGTTGGCATGCTGTTCTCCACATAGATGTAAGGCGGGGAGGACAACGATGCCATCAGGCCATAGGAATAGTCGAAACCCTGACTCTGCGGTCCGTTGCTGATCGGTTTCGAAAAATCGATTCCACTGAAATCCCCGAGCTGATCCTTTTGATCAGCGCCGGCCTTCATCGCCCAGTTCAACCCCAGGTGCCACTTGCCGATCAGACTCGTGTGGTAACCTTCGCTTTGAAACAGATCCGCAATCGTAATCCGCTCCTGATCAATTAAAGGAAACGAAACCCCGCTGCCCCCCTTTTGCTTCTGTCGGGAACGCCAATTGTAGCGCCCCGTCATGATACCGTAACGCGTCGGCGTGCACAGCGCGGAGCTCGTATGGGCATCACTAAAGGACATACCCCGTGCAGCCAATCGGTCGATGTGAGGAGTCTGCCAAGCTGAGTTTTCGTTGTAGGCCGAAACATCCCCGATTCCGAGGTCGTCGGCCAGAATGATGACCACGTTCGGACGGTCGACCGCACTACTCAAGGCGGCACTTAAAACTAAGGCGGCCGTAAATTTAGCCGAAACCCAGGAACAATGGAATAATCGAGACGAAGACATGATAAAGGGAACCGCCGCGCGGCTGATGAGGGTCGATCTAAGCAGCAGCTTTTTCGCCGCGTCGGATCGACCAATGGATAACTCCAGAAATCGTCGTAAGCACCACGGCAAGGGAACCCAAGACGTTGGCGTCGGCAGGATCCAAAACCGCCAGGACCAACATTACCGCGGCAATGATCACCAGCGAGATAGCCACTATCTTGGCCGGAAGCGGCGAGGATTGAAGGTCGGGCTCTTCGTGGAACTTGCGGCTAAATTCCTGCACCTTGGCGTAACCCGGATGCTCATGCTTAGTCATCAATTCCATCGTAGTCATAAGCACCAAGGGAAAGACGATACCGGCCGTGAGATCCACGATCCGGGAGTTGGCTGCAATCCACTGAACCAAGGGCTGCAGCGAATCCACTGTCGTGAGAAAGCCTTCTCGGGCCAACGCGAATTTCACGAGGTAAGCCACGACGGCTCCTGCGGCGATGGTCGACCAAACGGCAAAGGGTCCGATCTTGCGGGAAAACAGCCCCCACAACCCAGGTAACAACATCGGCCCCGCGAGCAGCGTATTGATATCGATAATGAAACTCGTGTAACCGTAACGCGGAATAAGCAGCGCTCCCGCTGTGACCACCATGCCCAAGACCACGGTGGCAATGCGGCCCACGAACACGAGTTGGCTGTCGCTCGCAGTTCGGTTAATCACTCGGTGGTAAACCTCAGAAGTAATCGCGCCGGAAAACGTGTTCAAACGGGTCGTGGCCATACTTGCCGTCGCCGACGCCATGGCCGCTACCATCAGCCCCATCATTCCCGCGGGCAATACATGACGACACGCCAACACGTAGGCTTCGGCCGGTTCCGCACTGTCGTTCAACACGCGATAAACCAAAGGGGGCAACATCCAGATCAACGGACTGACCAAATACAACGTGCCGAACAGAAACGCAGCCTTCTTCGCATCCTTGGCGGTAGGCACACACATGTAGCGCTGCACAAACGTCCACTCTCCACCAATGTTGAAGAAATTTACCACCATCCATCCGATGATGAACCACCACGTGTAGTCCGAGGCGATCGGCGAGGTGAAACCTTCCGGTGTGGCGTCAATGAAGGCGGTCCAACCGCCCGCTTCCATCAAAATCAGAGGCACCACAAACACGACCGAAACCGTTAGAATAACGAACTGCAGCACGTCGGTCATCAATACTGCCCACAGTCCACCTGAGCAGGTGATCACAATCACCATCACGCACAACGCAATCGACGTGAGCGGGACCGACAAGTGACCCGTCGCCGCGTCCGCCAGCAAATGCCCCTCGGACAAGGGAACCAGCACGCAGATGATCTTGGACAGCGCAAAAACCCCTCCCCCCATGGCGAACAAGTTCACGATGCCTTTGAACCAGGTATAGAATTGCACGATCCCCGGACCAAACCGCATCTGCAGGTATTCCGGCGCGGAATCGACGCCAAGCTTACGCCAGCGTCCGGCGAGGAACATTCCCACCAACATGGCCGCCACGCCGTAACCCAAGTTGATGTAGACTGCCACAAACCCGAACTGGTAAGCGATGCCTCCCCAGATCACGAATGTGCCCGCGGAAAACATGGTCATGAACCCGGACAAACCGGAGACCCACCAAGGAGACTTGCCGCCCGCGGCGAACATCTCCTTTGAGTTTTTCATCTTCCCCGCAAACACCATGCCGGCCGCCACAATCCCGATCACATACAAAAGAATAATGACGTAATCAATGGACTGCATGCGCGATTTTGGGGCTAGGGGTTTGCTGACGAATCAGCGGGGGAACCAAGGCGGGAAGATTGCCCTTACTTGGAAAGTTGGGAAATTAATTCTTCCGTCGGCGTGATACCCAGACCGGGACCCTCGTCGATCTGGTAGTGGCCATTTTCACACGTAATACCTTCGGAAATCAGACCGGTATTGCGGCAGAAGATAGAGTGCTGGAACTCGTGGCATACGATGCCTTCGAGGGCCGCGCTCGCCTGCAAACTCGCGGCGAGGAATATCCCGGATCCGATCGTGGCGTGAGGAATGATGCGGAGGTGCGCCGCTTGTGCCGCCAAACCCATGCGCATGAATTGGGTGATTCCCGTGTGGCCCATCTCCGGTTGGATGATGTGCACCGCGCGGGCGTTGATTCGCATCTGCGCATCATAAACCGTGCGCCACTCCTCTCCCACCGCGATGGGGGTCTTCACCTTGCGAGCAATTTCAGCGAGGCCGTTCACATCCTCCGTTGGCACCGGTGCTTCGGCGAACCACAAGCCATGTGGTTCCATTTCGGTGATCTCGGTAATCGCCTCCCCGGCCGATCGATTCCAGTGCATGTCGCTGGCGATCTTTGCCGTCGGCCCCAACACGGAACGCAATCCGTCCATTTCTTCGGCCAAACTGTCCACCGCCATCGGTGCGGCAAATTTGAAACTGTTAAATCCCTTCTCCTGCCACGAATGAGCAAACTCAGCCCGTTCGGTCAGCGTCGGTTTGGGCAGTCCGGAAATGTAAGCCGGGATTTCATCGCGCCGTCTTCCGCCCAGGAGTTTGGCGATCGGCAAGTTCGCGCAGCGACCCGCCGCGTCCCACAGGGCAATGTCGATTGCCGCAAGCGCATCCATGTAGTATCCGCCGTTGTAGCCACGGAAACGCATCATGTTGTAGAGATCTTCGTGCACCACTGAGGCATCGAACACATCCCGGCCCACCACAAAGTCGGCCATAAACTCGTTGATCAAAGCCAACACCGCCTGCGGCGCCACCAATCCATAGGTCTCCCCCCAGCCCACGACTCCGGACTCGGTTTCCAGCCGCAACACCACCGTGCGGTCCATAATGGGATACACCGTGCGATTTTGCTGCCGCACAAAGTAACCCTTGTCATTGGCTCCTTCGCCCGGGTGTTGCCCCCCCAGGTAAGGTTCATCCCGCGGGATAGTGAGGACGAAGGCTTCGAGATTTTTAACTTTGCTCATGCGACGGCGGAGGTGGCTGGGGCGGTATCAAGAAGATCAGAAATGCTCTCCAATTGGACGGAAAGCTCCGCCAAATCGTAGTCATCAAACTCCATCAAGGGAGCTCTGACGCTGGAGTTCTCCAACACCCCTCGCGTCGTGAGCACATGCTTGGTCAATCGCATCCGATAGATCGTCTGGATCACCAACAACGGCAGCGTTCTCATGTAGAGACTTCGCGCCACTCCGGTTTCACCGGACTGAAATGCATTCCACATCTTGACGTGAATATCAGCGATCTCCGCGGCGGGCATCGCCGCAATCGCACCGCGGGTCATCTCATCGATGACGTAACGGGCGCCACCGCCACCAATGACGCCATCGAAATGGTCGGGAGCATTTTTTTGGAGCGCCGAAATCCGTGGACCGGAGGGCAGCGCTTCTTCTTTAACGTAACGAATCGCCGGGCACGCCTGCACCACTTTTAAAACATCCGAAGACGGCAGCCCCGCGCCAATCGGCGTCGGCGCATTCTGAAGGATAATGTCCACCCCCGGAGCCGCTGCGATCACGGCCCGCATGAAATCAATCGCCCCTTCCACATCTACCGAAAATTGCCGGGGGACTAAAACCATCGCCGCAATCGCGCCCAAATCCTGAGCCGCCCGAATGTTGGCGCCGATTGTTGCCGGATCGCCTTTGCCGCCTCCGCAGATCACCGGCGTGCGGCCTCGCGCAACATCGCAGAGAACCGCGGTTAACGCGTGCTGTTCATCAGGAGTCAGGAAATCGTATTCACTGGCGACCCCAGGGAATACCACGCCACCGGCGCCCGCATCGACGCAAAATTCCGCGACCCGTCGAAAAGCATCCGGATCTACTTCGCCACGGTCGGCGAACGGGGTGGGGAGAACGGGCAGGATGCCCTCTAGGCGAGGATTCTTCATGAGAATAGGCTATCGCGACGTAAATTCGGAGGAACGGAAACGGGTAAAAAATAAAATGCTAGAGGCGTCCACAGTTGAAGCCCGCGAGAAGAGAGCAACAGTGCAAAATTGCGTAGGGGCTCGCTTCGTTTATACAAAATTGGGAATTGGAGAACTGCTTCGCAAAGCGGGCTGACTTGTTTGCACATAGCCAGCCCGCCGGAAGCACGCACCGGTTCACCAACCGGTGCCCATAGTTACCAACTAGAAGTCAAACGTCGTGGTGAGACGGTAATTGATCGGATTCATGATACGAACCCGCGTCGGCAGACCGTCGAAATCCACCCGAGTGATGATGAGGTCGTCGTTATCCAGCACGTTGCGCACGTTGAGCTGAATTTTCCATCCAACCTTGTCCTTCATGATCTTGCGACCATAGGCGAACCACATATCAAGATTGGTCTCGGCGGGTCCGAAGATCGGCGAATCGAAATCGGCGACGCTGAAGGAGCCGAGTCCATCCACGCCATACTCGGTCGCACCATTAACGGATCCATCCTCGAAGCCAACGGCCACTTGATCCTGCCAACGTAAGGCACCGCCGACCGACCAGCCTTTGAGTTTACTGTCATCATTGAACTGGTAGTTCGTAATGAAGTTTGCGCGCCATTCACGGATTTCGTGACTAGGTTGCCCCTCAGCCGCAATTCGAGGGATTAAGTTTGCCCATTGGACCGTGCGGGTCCGTTGGTAAATCGTTTGCGGATTGGCATTTTTGTAGGTATTCGGACGGGCGACGAGATGCCCCATCGCGAGCCATTGGGGCTCACGAATATCGAAATACTCCCGGTAAGACTGCAACACGTTGGTTTTACTGACCTCTTGCTGAGCGACGTTAAACGCCATCGTCAGATTGCGGTTAGGATTCCAGACCCCTTCGATTTCCATGCCCTTCGAGATGAAGTCAGATACGCCTGTGACATTAGAGTTGGGGTGATCCGAAACTGCATTGGTTCCTCCAGGGGAGGGATCAGGATTAACCGGAGTCCAGAAGGCCTCACGCATGCCGAGAGGAGGCAAGGTGTAGGAATCGGCCCAGTTAATATTGTTGGGCCAGTATCCTTGGGAAGGATCGCCCGGGACTCTCTCTTCCAACTCCTGCAGAGAATTACGCACGTTGTTATAGAACAAACGTTCCCAATTGGGAATACTCGCTGCACCCAGTGAATTATCAGTTTGATTGGTCGAGATGGTCTCATACCAATTCACTCGGACATGGAAAGTGTCATCCATATTGCCGAAGGAGAAACCGAACTCTTCAGTCGAACCGGCCGGACTATCGTGGGGGCGATTCAAGAGAGAAACCCGACCAGGAGCTGGAACGAAGTTTTCCGATTCGTTGTAGTGGGCGCTCAGTTTCATCCCAATTTTTTCCGTCCATGAAGTCGGCACATGTCCGACGACTCCCCAGGAGAAGACGTCCGCTTTAATCGAGTTATCTGGCGTGCCGGGAAGTTGTAAGGTATCGATGAGCGAGATATTATCGGCGTTTTGATCCGGCGCTCCGTCACGGAAGGACGAGGCTTTGTCTTGGCGCCAGCCATACGTGGCGACGATGGC
Organism: Opitutaceae bacterium; assembly: GCA_018667915.1. Classification (GTDB taxonomy): domain Bacteria; phylum Verrucomicrobiota; class Verrucomicrobiia; order Opitutales; family Opitutaceae; genus Actomonas. Next base: position 6,362 of record JABIRI010000154.1, read on the forward strand.
GTCATCGAAAAGGAAACTCTGACCCGTAAGGGCGTAGGTTTCGATCTCTTGACGATCGAGTGAGGCTGAGGTCACGGGGTCGTGGTTGAATCCACCGCTAACGATACGATAGGCACCATTGTGACCTGGCGCAATCGGCGCGGCATTGGAGTCATACATCCAAGCCGACCAGTCGGTGACGCGGGGCGTGACGTTGGTCAGCACGCGGCTGGCAGCATATCCGCTGGAGGGAACACCGCTGATTGCCGGACCGAGGTAACGCTTGCCTTGTCCACGACGATCCCACGAAGAGGATGTGTAGTCGCGATTCCGGTTATCCTGCAGCACATTTTCGATATCTCCGATGATGGAGCTACCGTAGTTATTGCTGTAACGCAGCACTTCAGAGGATTGATCACTGGCGACACCGGTAAAGACGTGGCGACCGAGCCAGCTCAAGTTGTCACCCACCTCTTGAAAATCCAAGTCGTAGTAGCCGGTCAACCGCACGGCTTCCCGTTCGGTTTCCGCTTTGCGCAAGTTTTCCAACAGCGTCACGTAAGGACGCCGGACATTGGGATTAGCCGGATCCGTCGTGCCACCGTTTCCATCGGAAACGAAGTAAGGCAGGAAGCTACTGACATCGACATTGATGCTGTTACCCACGCGATCACGGGACCACGATTGGTAGTATTGCTCGTCGAACGAGAGCTCGACGCCAGCATTTTGTCCGAGACGTTGCTCGAGGGTCACGTTCACGGCAGAGAAGTCATACTTCTGCTGATCGTCCAATCCGCCCAGGGAGTTGTTCCGGAAGTCGAACACCCAACGATTGGCATCAGTCAAGACGCCGTTACTGAATCCACTGCCACCGTCTTCCTCTCGATTAACGTAGGTGTAGTGAGCACGGGAGATTCTATCGGGGCCCGAGGTTGCGGGAGCCGGATCGAATCCGACCGAAACGTCGGTGGCCGCCGGTCCGTCGTAGATGTATTGGGGAGCGCGATTGCCACCGAAACTACCGAATCCGGTTTGGCTGAAGTTACCCGTGGTAACGGGCATTCCATCCGCCACCCAGTTGGGAATATTGGAGGTAGGGGAGCTGGTATTGGGACGGGTTGCGTCCTTGGTGCCTTGCTCGAAGTTAGCCCGGAGGGTGGTGTTTTTGGTGATGGCCCAATTTAACGCACCGTAGATACGGGTCTCATCTTCATAGGCAGGCTTCTGTTTGAACTTGTTCTGATTGTTCAAACCGATCAAGCGAACCGCCAACTTGTCCTCAATTAGCACTTTGTTGATATCGATGGTCTCACGATGTGAGCCCCAACTACCCAAGCGGAATTGAGCGCGGTTGGCGTCTTGGAACTTCGCCTGCTTAAGATTGTTGTTCACAATACCAGCGGGGCTACCAAGGCCGAAGAGCAAAGCGTTCGGGCCCTTCGCGATCGCGACCCGGTCGGTATTATAGGAATCAAATCCGATGTTGGTCAGGAAGTATCCCCGAGTCCGGTCAGGATTCGAAAGACCACGCACCCGAGCTTGCTCGGGGTTACGACGCTCAGCGCCTCCGCCACCATAGTTACCATCCGGACCGGACGCTTCCGTATTGGTGGTGTAGAGAAACAGATCTTCCGATGAGGTGACACCGGTATCTTCCATGAACTGCTCGGTCACGACCTGAATCGCGCCGGCGAGATCCTTAAGATCGGTTTTGAGACGAGTTCCCGCCAGCGTGTTTACGGCGGCGTATCCGTTGTCTTCTTCCGCGCTCACGGAGAAGGGAGAAAGTTCGATGACTTCTTCGGAATCGGTCGAGTTTTGCGACACGGCCTGCGCCGACATGTTGACGATGCCGAAAGTGGCACACGACAGGACTACACTAAGTATCCTGGGGGGGGTTAGATTTCGCAGTCTGGTATTCATTAGTATGATTTGCGTTTGGGTTTGGGTCAGGTTGCTGGATTCAGAGATCGACTCTCGGTGATGAGAGAGAACTCGAACTCCGACTCTGATTTCCGCTTCAACCGAAGGGCTGGAGGACGGAACGAGTGGAGAAATTAGGGGTTTTAAAAAACCGACCGATAAGATCGCCGGCTTGAAGGGATTTGATCGTTCGAAAACGAAACGTTGAGGGGTATAGGTTTAGGGGTAGAGTGCTGGTCTTATGAGCGTGGGGAAGGCGCTCGACGCCTTATTAAATCGTGAAAAGAGACCGCTTGCACAACCTCTCCAACGGTCAACCGTTGACTCTTCGAGCTCACGTATTTACCCCTCCCGCATGGCAACCGAGAATTTCATCAGCTTACGAGATATTGCGGACAAAGCAGGGGTGTCAGTTTCCGCGGTGTCGCTTGCCCTGCGCAACAGCCCCAAAACTTCGGTGAAACGTCGTGAAGAAATTCAACGCATCGCCCAGGAAATGGGTTATCGGCAAGATCCTCGCGTAGCTGAGTTGATGCAACATCTGCGGAAGTCCCGCCGCAATCGCACCCGTTCACAAATGGCCATTTTGGTGCCGGAACTCAGTCGAGAAGAGACCAAAAATCATCCTCGTTTCCGAGAACTCATAGCAGGTATTCGCAGTCTGGCTGAAACCGTGGGTTTTGGGGTGGATCTCATTTACCTGAGCGATCCCGGTATGAGTTGTCGACTCGCCCGCTCCATCATCATCGCCCGCGGGATCAAGGGCGCCGTGGTGCTGCCGTTCGCCAGTGGAACCGCCAAACTTGATTTTGATTTCGGCGGCCTGTGTGTGGCTACTGCCGGTTATAGTATTGTGGAGCCGAAGCTACACCGCGCTTGTCCCGATTACTTCAAAATGATGGATGAAATGCTGGATATGTGTGTGGCGGCGGGTCACCAGCGTATCGGATTAATCATGACAAAAACGGGAGGAATCGGATTCAAACAATTCAACTCCTCGTTCCTCTATTTCCAATCCGGCATCCCCGCCGCCGATCGCATTCCCATGCTCGGCAGTCCGATCCGGCGAACCTGGCACGACGAAGGGGCTGCCCCCGACAGCATCAAGCGGTGGCTGCACAAATATAAACCCGAGGTTGTGATCGGCACGGCCCAAGTCCTTCAGACCATCCAAGGATTCGGTATTTCGGTGCCCGATGAACTGGGGTTTGTGAGTATCGACGTTTCAGAATCCCCCTCGGATGCCGCAGGCGCCAACCACTGTTATGAGATGGTCGGCTACGAAGCGTTCAAACTCATGTGGAGTTCGTTGAACCTCAACCTTACCGGAGTGCCTGAGCATCCACGCGTCGTGCTGGTCGATAGCCACCAGCAACCCGGATTCACCCTGCTCCCCAAGTCGACCAAGAATTCGGCCAACCCCGCTGCGGCAAAAATGGGGAAACGTAAATCTACCCCCACCTCGAAGGTCTCCGTCAAATAGCCGCAGCATTTTCCTTTGCGGCAGGGTCAAGGGTTGACCGTTGGCTAGATTGCTTACGACTCAAACTATCCACCATCGTGATGCCTCCCCGCGCACACGGCACCCACCGTTGATTAGACGAATTCACTCTGCTCCTTTCCTGCCTGGAGAAATCATGGACGACCTCTTTGCCCCCCCTGCTCCATCTATTCGTTCACGACCACGATCGTTTTCGATGATCATGGTCGCACTCGTTTTCGGGCCGATATCGGCACCCGCAGCCACTCCGGTTGCTGTGAGTTCAAGAGCCGCCCCCGTCCGCGACCACCACCTATTCGTCGGGATCGATCTCTTTCTTTCCGATGGAACCGAACAACTGAAGATCAATAAACTCGAGGGCGAGGTCGCGATCTTGGACACCCTTGAAAAGAAACGCATCAATTTGATTCAGACATCGGGGTTACGGTGGAAAATGGCGACGAAGGTCAGTTCGAGCATCGTCACTATCGACGATCTCGAACTCGCCGAAACGTTTACCAATTTGTATGGCGAAGGCCGGGATCGAATCAGCAACCAGCTTGGCGTTCAGCTGATGGCTGACCAAAATCTGGATCGAGCCGAACTCAGTGCCCGCGAAGGTCTACTCAACATGGGCAGCACGGGCAGTATTACCGACGCAGGCCAAGATCTAGGCGCTGAAAATCAATCCATCATCGATCAAGCGGTGGCATTGCAGGGGTCAATTTCGGATTCAGGTATGTTGGGTGCAGCCCCCGGGGACTCCGCAGACCAAGTGCCCAATGCGATTGAAATCACCTTCAAAATTTCTTCCGCCCATCTCATTATGGACGCTCATGTTTTTGGCACCGTGGTGATTCAGACGGAGGCTGGGATTCGTGATGCCATTTTTCATGAACACGTCGGGAAGGTCGATCAGACGCCTAAGAAGATTACGATTCTCCAGCCGGGCCTGCCGAGCGGCTTCGAAATCAAGCAGTCCACCATTCACGTTTTCAATCACGGTGAAGAATTTGCGACCAACCATTCGGAAAAGCACTACGAGCTTACCGCGAGCGAGGCAGTCGAATTTGTCCGACTCGATCATCAGGGCAATCATCGCCGAGACTCCGTGCCCGCCCAACCCGTCTGGCCTCTGGCCCCCCGGGAATTACACGCCGCCACCCACTCGCGTGAATTTGATTTCCCAGTGACCGTCAAAATTTCCGCAACCGGTGAACTGCAATCAATCGAAGGAGACGAACTTATCTTGCCGCATAATGTTCGGGAGGCGGTGGAAAATATGACGTTCTTGCCCGCTTTGGAAGCGGGACAGCCCCGTGAATCTATCCTGACCTTCAATCCAGCCGACTTCTTCAAGGAATAGTTCGGTTCAATCCGCCAAATCGACTGACGCATGAAAATACTAATTACCGGTTGTTCTGGATATGTCGGGAGGGCCGCACTCGATCACCTGCAGGCTCACGGACACGAAATTCGTGCCATTGATCTGACCGACCCTGAGATTCCGGGAATCGATTTTCGGACGGCTGACCTTATGGAAGCGCAGTCGCTAAACGAACACTGCACGGGCGTGGACGCAATATTGCACCTTGCGGGAATTCCCGGCCCGGCACTGCCCGCCACCGATCTCTTCGCCCTGAACTGTGCCGGCACGTTTAACGTGTATAATGCCGCCGCCAATACCGGTGTATCCCGGGTGGTCGTAGCGAGTTCCATCCACGCCATGGGTTTCTTTTTTGGACCCAAACCATTCGAACTTTCGCAACTTCCCGTGCAGGAGGACCACCCGAAGTTCACGACCGATTCCTACTCATTCAGCAAACAGATCACCGAAGAAGTCGGAGACTACTTTTGGCGCCGCGACGGCATCACTAGCGCCAGTCTGAGATTTGGCGCAGGTTGGCACAATCCTCAACTTTCGCGGGAAGACGAAATCGCTGCCTACGTCGCCGCCAAAGAACGGGCCAAATATCTGGCTACTCTCCCCCCCGACACCTCGGCCGCATTGATCGAGAAAGCGCAAACGACATTCGACCAACTCAGGGGTGATCGCGCATTCGAAGGCAATACGTCCTACGTCAAAGCCCTCTCCGATCCCGACCTCAAGCTGATGTGGATGAAGCACACGTTCTTCTCCTACGTCGACCTCGCGGACGCTTGCCAGGCTATGGAGCGAGGACTGACCGCCAACTTCACGGGCAGTCATCCCCTATTCGTCGTTCACGCAAACAACATTTTGAACCAAGACGCTGTTCAACTGGCACGCCTCTTCTATCCCGCTCTGGTCGATCGGGCGGTGTTGTCGGGGGCCCAGTCATTCTTGAGCGGACAACGTGCCGCCAAAAT
>JABIRI010000135.1 GCA_018667915.1 Opitutaceae bacterium
GGGGATTTTCGAACCGGCAGCGTCTCGCTCAACGGAATCTCACTCCGCAATACGCGCGCCGCCTGTCCGGTTAAATAAAGATAATGATCACTCGGCATGCCTTCGTAAGTCAGAAATGGAACGCCGTCGCCCTTCGGGAAGTCATCGGTCACTTTGAAAATTGCGGTGCCTTCATCGACCTCATCGAACATCGCGACGTAGATCATCTTCGCACCGACCCGTTTGGCCTCCACCACTTGCTTCCAGAAAAACTCACCTTTCAGACGAGGAATCTGACCCAGGGCAGTTCCTTTGAGGTGGTGCCAACTGAAGCCCGGAAAGATGACCGGCAGATAGTCTAACCCCTCGGCCTCAGTCCACGCGATATCCGGCGCCCAGAATCGTTTAGCATGGGTGGCGACAGTTTCAGGCGACTTGTAACGCCCCACCGTCCACGGACTGATCACATCAGCCATCTTCAAAACCTCATGGAGTTTCGGATCGGAAATCGCATCCCGCTCCAAGGTGCGCCACGCCGTGGGCGATCCGATCATGACGGCGCAGCCATCCGCCTTCAGAAAAGCGATCAGGTCGCGGCACTCCTCCAACGTGTATTCCCGCGGCTTTTCCCGAGAGCTAAACCCAATGCCCCAGACAGCCACGAGAGGTTTGCCGTTATGCCGCTGATAGGCCGGATCCTGCGTGATGCGCATCTGGCTCCGCAGCATGGCCCAGTCTTGCTTAACGTAAGCGGTGCCGCCTTCGGGCAAGCCACTCAGGTCATACATCACTGCATACGAGCGTCCCGCCAAATTAGCGCCCTCACGGGCATTGGAGAGCACCACATTTTTATGATGTCGTCGCCGCTTTTCCATCGCACCACGGGCGAAACGCTGCACAAACGCGCCATCGATTCCGTAGTCGCGCATCCACTCAAAATGCCGAATCACCGTTTCTCGCGTGTGCGAGCTGAACACCTCCGCCTTGCTCCCATCCCAACGCCGGAACTCGGTTTCGAATCGCTCGTTTTTACCGTATTCGGACATATCTGGCCACAAATCGACGGTGATATTATCCGGACCAAACGGCTCGGATTTATCGCGTGCCCAGTGCGTCCAGCCGAGCCTCGCGCCATCTCCCTTGGCATTAAACCAGCCCTGATACCCCGTCATCACTTTGCCATCGAGCGTGCTCGTATCCACGCCGGCCACCGAAGGCCCCCTGTAGCCAGTCAAGATCGCCCGATCGGAACGAATAGGCGAGACTCTGATGCAAGAAACACTAAGAACCAAAAATCCGGAGCACAGCCAGAGCAGCAGCAGCCGCCGAAGAGTCGGAGATAAGAAGAAATTCAACGGGGTAAGAAGGGGTGAACAATACGAACAGTTTCGTATTCAACGAAGCTACCAAGATACGCCAACAATTCGGAAAAGATAACGAAAAATTTTCCGCCCTCTTCGTCGCAACACTCCTCCGAGAACAAAATTGACCCTACTCGGCCACATACAGCAGGTAAGCAGCCCGCTTGGCGGTGGCGTGCACTTTAGCCGGAACCGCGTTGAATCTGAATCCCGCGTTCCGTAGTCGTGTTTCGAATGCCACATCTTTTGAGGCCGACCAGAAAATCGCCCGGCCATCCGTTTTGAGTGCTCGCTTTATGCTGAGCAGGCCGGTCTTCGAATAGATGTTTTTGTTTCCCGATGCGACCATCGCGACCGGACCGTTATCGATATCCAACATCATCGCATCGTAGGTGCCGGGTTTGGCGTTCTGGATCTGTTTCGCGGCATCACCGATATGTATCTGCACCCTAGGATCATCCAACGCGGTGCCGTTGAGGCCCTGCAAAAACTCCCGATTCCACGCCACGACTTCGGGTATCAATTCCGCGACATCTACGACGGCGTCGGCGCTCAAATCCGCCAACACTTGTGCAAGCGTATATCCCAGACCAAGGCCTCCCACCAATACCCGCGCACCGGGAGTTGTCTTTAACAACTTCGCTCCTAATTCCCCCAGCAGGATTTCCGACGCGTGCGCCCGAGAGTGCATGAGTTCCTGTCCGTTGAGACTGATCGCAAAGGCACCGTCCTGCTCACTGAGGACCAATCGTCGTCCCTCGGCTGTGCGTGCTTCCGCTAGTGAAATACGTGGTTTCAAAGCAACCCCTCAATGCCCTCATCGGCGCTGACCCCTAATTTAACTGAATCATTTGTTCTTAAAGTCATCACTCGATATTTACAGTCGTGCAGCGCTACTTGGTCAGGAAGGAATCACTCAACACCAATTCGACGATCAAGTCCGCGAATCCATTTCCTTGGGCTTTCGTGCGAGCAACAATGGCTTCAATTTCTTTGCGGTCTCCATAACTCAATTCTCGGCCCGTGGCATAAATCATGAGCTTCTCGGTGAGACACTTTGCAAACACATCGATATTTTCGACCAAGTATCGTTTCAGATCGGTAACATTTTCCAGCTGAGTTCCATCCGCCAACTGCCCGGTGGCATCCACGGCCAGTCCATCCCGTTTCACGACTTTTTCACCCTTCATTTCGTAAATCGGATACGACGTGCGCCAACGACCGATGGGGTCGAAATTCTCCAGCGCGAATCCCGGAGGATCGATCTTCGAATGACAACTCGCACACCCGGGATCGGCCTGATGACGCGTCAACAATTCACGGATGGACGTTGCTCCACTGGTATCAGGTTCAACTGCCGGGATATTGGCCGGAGGTTCAGGCACGGGATCCCCGAGAATATTCTCCAGCAACCATACGCCCCGTAGCACGGGTTGAGTATCCACGCCGTTAGCCGTCGCCATCATAACACTCGCCTGCCCCAGAATCCCGCCGTGTCGACCACCCCGTTCCAGCGGAACCCGTTCCATAGTCCTATCGCCCTTAAAATCGTGTCCGTAGAGCCGAGCATTAAAACTATTCAAATATGTAAAATCGGGATCAATGAACGTTTTCAACGGATGATTCTCCCGGAGAATTTCCGCGATGAACAACTGGGTCTCTGCCGTAATCGCCTTCAGGTAGTTATCATTCCAGTTAATGAGTCGGCTATCGGGCATGATCTCGGGCAAAAGCCTTAAATCCAGCCACTGCCCGGTAAACGAATCGAGAAATCGATTCACCCGGTTGCTCGAGATCAAACGACGCGTTTCCGCGGCGAGACGGTGGGGCTCGGACAACTCCCCCTTCGCCGCCAGAGCCAACAGTTTTTCATCAGGAGGAGAGCCCGACAGAAAGTAACTCAAACGGCTCGCCAAATCGTAGTCGTCCAACACGCCCTCTTCCGATCCGCGGTAAAGAAATTGAGGGGAACACAAGGCGGCTCGTATCGCGAGATGAACGCCATCTTTGAAACGACGCCCGTCAGCGGTGTGCTCAATTACGATGGCAACATACTTTGCGACCTGTTCCGAGGTTGCCGGCCGGCGAAATGCTTTGCTCAAGAATCGCTGCAAGATCGCCGTGGCATATTCGCGGTCAGTTCGGCCCTGTCGCTCGCCCATGAATTTTTCGGTGCGCAGGCGTTGGGCTTTCATCTCATTGTCCTCCACCAACCGAAGCGGACCATCAATGGTCGCTTTCACAATATCGACCGCAGGGCCATGACGGATGAGATCCTGACGAGCCAACCTGGCAAATAAACCGTTCGCCGGTCCCGTTTCAAAGTTGGGCGCCTTATCCAGGGCGGGATCATCCAAATCCAATTCATCGCTCTGGGCCAATCGCATGACCTCATCGTAGTAGTCCGCCGCGGCAAATTCCTTCGCCCTCCCCAATCGCTGATACGCTGCATGAATCCGCCTGTTCTCAGAGAGTGGAGCAAAGGACTTAGCTGAGAACAGCCTGCTGCCCTCATCTGAGTAGAGCGGACTGTTCCCCCAGCGAAACCCAATCGTCTCGCCTTTCACCAATTCGACCTCCGTCAAATACTCCTGCGTGTTGAAGCGTTTCGGGTCGAAACGGAACTCCGCTAGTTTTCGCATCGTATCAACCGGTTCATAGAGCTCGGCACTGCTTTCGCGGGCATAAACTTCCAGCAGACCGTGCTCCTCCCTCGATTCAAAAAATGCGTTGCCCGTATCAAAGGGCACGAGATCGACGCCCACGGCGTAAACGCCACTCACCTTGGCTTCAAATCGGGAGGGCCAGACCAAACTGCCAGCCACCAGATCTCGCGACGAAATCAACCGATAGTTTTGCTCGGCCGTGAGTGTCCCCGTGAAATCCACCGAAGTGAATTCATTGCCCACCACTTCGACCAGTCGCCGCTCCGCCGGCAGCGGCCCTGTGACCGTCATCGCATGAACATCGAGTCCCGGTCCTTTGAAGAAACGGTAGCAGCACATGGTCTCGACCAGGTTAACTTTCGTTCGGGCCATTCGTCGCGCAAACTCTGCGACTTCCTCCGACTCAGGATCAAACCCCTCCGCCGTAAATCCCGGGGCATTTTTGATCTGCTGTATCCGATTCCACCACGACCAGCCGCGATCCGATCGCTGATAACCGGCGACTTTCCATGCCGCCCCCAACAAAGGATCCTCCCGGAAGATATGCAGTAAATCTGCGGTATTTCGTTCCAACTGACCGTCATCGCCGTCACTATTGAGGGCCGCGTTTTCGTAGTGGATAACAAGCGTTTCGCCCTTCTGCAGATCGACCTCGAGCTCATACGTCTGAGCGCTTTGTTCATCGACGTGAACCCTCGCCAACTCCCGCAAACCCGAGGCGGCAGCAAAACTGCCCAGCTGAGGAGGAAAGGCCAGAAGCTTAACCTGCGGCACATGACCGCCGACGGGACGATAACTGGAGAGGTCTAATTTGACCGTATAGAGACCCGTCACCCTCGCTTCGAAACGATTGGGCCAAACCGAGCCCCGCGCCAAGGGATCCGATGAACTCACCATTCGTAAAACCCCGTCAATCGGATGGCCGGTCGTAAAGTTGAGCGTGAAGTCATCGGGGCCAACATGAGCGGTTTCAACCGGGACTTCGGCAGCCTCTCCCGCCGGCGGAATAATCTGATCCGCCACCGCGGTAGCGACCTCGAAATATTGGGCCATCAGTGGTGGTGAGATCACCAATCCTGCGCCCACATTATCGAAGCCATGAAACTCGAGGTCAGCAGGAAAACTATCCGGCGCCTTGAATCTCAATCCCAGAATATCACTCACCGAGTTCTCGTATTCAGCTCGATTAAGACGTCTCAATACCGTGCCTCCCGGCGGATCCCGCTCGGTCAGCATCTCGTCGAGCCATTGTAGCATAACATGGCGTTCAATTTCGGACGGTTGCTGCTTTTTCTTGGGCGGCATCTCCCCGCCTTCGAGCATTTCATAGGCAAGAATCCAAGGAGTCGCCGCATCGGGATCACGCCAATCAATCTCCATCATATCGAGATTCATGCCGCCCTTCTGCTCTTCCTCGTCGTGACAATTCAGGCAGTATTCAATCAGAAATTTATCCGCGTGTTCCGGCAACGGAACGATCGCGGTCTCTTCGTTGGCCTTCACTAAAGCCGGCACGGTGGCCAGTATTCCACAGATCGTCCTCCAACGCATAACTTCCGACGTCCCGATCAAAGGAGGTAGTCGTTCATGTTCCGATTCACTCCGGCGAATTGCCCGGTCTCCATGCCCATTGATTGCATCAGTGAGATATACAAGTCGCCCAAAAGTGGAGTCGTCGCCGACGGGTTGTCTCGATCAATCGCGTGATGAGATCCGTGTTTAAATCCACCTCCTGCGACCAACACGGGCAATCGACTGTTATTGTGCGTATTCGCATTTCCCATGCCACTGCCGTAAAGCACCGCCGTGGTATCGAGTAGGGGTTTCCCATCAGGATCACGCCGCTCCGACAACTGACGCAGAAATTTCCCAAACCGCCTCACGTGCTCGGTGCCTACCTTGTTATACTCGGCAATCTTATCCTGATCATTCCCGTGGTGGGATAATCCGTGATACCCTGCACTGAGCAGCTTCCCATTGATGGAGAAAACTTGGCCTGCTCCAGGCACCAAAAACGAGATCACTCGCGTTGAGTCGGTCTCCAGCGCCAATGTCATCAAGTCATACATGATGGACTCACATTCCAAGGACAGGTCGGGGGCCATCGGATCAAACTCCGGCAAGGGGTAGTCGATTTTCGGCGAGGGTTTATCCAACCATTGACGCTGTTTCTGAAGTTGTTGCTCAACATCGCGGATGGATGAAAAATATTCGCCCAGCTTCTCCCGGTCGCGGGCCGTCACGCGACGTTGCAGTGACTTGGCTTCATCCATCACTAGGTCAAGTGCGCTACCGCCGCTATCAAGCAGGTATCCCATCCGGGCTTTATCGGACTCCGAACTGAACAACTTACTATAAAGCACACTGGGACGTCCAATTGACGGCAGAAAGACCCCCTGCTTGGTGAAACTCATTTGCGCCGCAGCCGGCGGCGTTCCGCATGTAACTTGGAGCGATTCGAACCGCGTGGCACTTCCCACCGCCTTGGCCACCAACTGATCAAACGAAACACTCGGAGTGCCGACTCCAGTGAGGTAATTCTTCCAATTCTTATGCCCATTCGCTCCGCGATGATCGAGGCCGGAAAAAAGCGAAAATTGATCCCGCATATCGTCGAGTGACTCAAGCACCGGGGACATCGTATAGTCGCTTCCCGCTTCTTTCGGAAACCAACTTGGAGTGTGAAACCCGAGGAAGGTCCCGATCGCCACCAGACGTTTGACCGGAGCATTCACCGGTGCGCCCATCGCGGAGGCGGAAGGAACTGATTCGAGAGCCGGCAGAGCCAGCCCGACTCCGACGGATTTAAGGAATTGGCGACGGTCGATCATGGTGAATCAAATTGGGTTTAGCAAAGGTGGCGTGATTGAAGCGCCATGAGGGGTATACTGTTGAATAGGGTTGTCTGTCTTCGGTAGCGCAATCCGTTTCCGCAGACGAATGCGTGCGAATCCTCCGGTCACTCACTCGGCTCTCGAGTAGCTATATTCGTAGGCGATTGATCCATCCACCCGATGATGGCGCATGGTGAGCTGTTTTTCGCCTCCGACAGAGGCTACCTCACCACTCAGAAATCCGCCAATGATCGCGAGGTATTGGTGTTCGGGCGTGCGAAGATCCAAACTGAAGCCACCAGCGTGTTTGGCGGTGGTCGCACCCGAAGAGAACTCATGCACGCCGGTCCCGTCATCGATGCTGTGATACTGCCAGTGCCGGTCTCCGGAGATGACGATGATGTTATTCTCCGCACAGAATTTGCGGATCTCATCGCCCTCGTGGGTCCAATTCGCGTTGGAGTGATTGTCCTTCTTATTCTTGCGGTCGGGCCCGACAACAGGCGTCGGCGAGAACAGGATTTTGAAGGGCGCGTCAGATGCCAATACTTCGCGCTTAAACCACGCCTTCTGTTCGGCCCCCCAGATGCTTTTGTCCGGACCATCGGGCATATTGTTCGGGCTGCGGAAATCACGGCCTTCCACGAGCCAAAATTGTAGATCCTGGCTCCAACGACGGGTGCGATACGTCCGCTCGCCCATCGGCGCCTGTTCCCGAAAAATAGACAATCCGGCATCCCAGGTCAGGTCTCCTTCCCGCCGCCCCGGCGATGCGTCGTTTGTAACGGTATCGTGGTCGTCTTTGATGAAAAAACTCGGGACCTGCTGGTGGAATTTCACCACATCGGTGGTGCCATACCAGCGATTCCAGTGAAAACGCGCCAACTCCGGCGTGCGCGCATCGACGTCGCCGCCGGCGCTGCGTTTGTCGTAATAAACAATGTCTCCGAGGTGAACAAAGAAGGCGGGATCCAACGCCAACATGTTGTCGTAGATCTGAAGACCCGCCGTGCCCTTGTCGCGGGTCGGCCAACTCTGACAGGTCAAAACCACAAACTGAAATGCCTCACTCTGCGCGGCCCCCAACGCGGTTTTGAACGAACCGGTGATGGTCTGCCCTTTCATGCCGCGAAGCGATCGGCTTTCGATTCTTAAGGCGTAGGATTGGTTGAGCTCCAGATCCTGCAAGGTGACCTGCCGCGTGAAGTCGCGGCGCGGGTTGACCGCCAACCAGCCCGTCTGGCGCATTTCACCGGATCGCCCCTCCGGCCACCAGCTGAGCTTCACTTCGCCTTCCGTCCCCGGAAGATTCCCCTCCATATCGGTAAGCACCGCGCCTGCCGGAAATTGCTTCTCACCCAGCTCTCCTACATCGAAATCACGGTCCGCCGTGCCGATCCACGGCAAACCATCCCACTGGGGTTCCGCGATCTCCGTCAACCGCAGCCAAACGATCGTCGAGTCCGCCGTGGTTTCCCCAATCTTGATCCCATTACCGAAGTAAGGTTGAGCACCGGCTAACGTGATACCGGCGAGAAAGAGGAAGAGAATACGAACGGGATATGATTTCATACGCGGGAAAAGGGTTGGGATTACCAAGATCGAATAGACATCATTATACAGCCACTCCTAAATCGATTTCGGCCCTACTCCAAATTACCCCGTTAGATTTCGCCGCTCTTTGTCGTATCATTTCAACGGCTCCCGCCCCTTTCTTCCTATGCGTCCTTCTCTAAAATTCCTCCGGAACAGCCTTTGCTTGCTGACCCTCCTACCACTCTCCCTCAGCGCGGCGCCCCCCAACGTCATTCTCATCATGACCGATGACCAGGGTTACGGTGATTTTGGCATCCACGGAAACGAACTGATCAACACGCCCCATCTCGATCAGTTTGCCCGCGAAAGCGCGACCCTGAGCGATTTCTATGTGAGTCCCGTTTGCTCCCCTACCCGTGCCAATTTGATGACCGGACGCTACAACTACCGCACAGGCGTGGTCGATACCTTCAAAGGTCGCTCCATGATGCATGCTTCCGAGTATACCATCGCCGAAGCCCTTGCGGACGCGGGATACGCGACCGGAATTTTCGGCAAATGGCATCTCGGCGACAACTACCCGCTGCGGGCCAGTGATCAGGGATTTCAGGAATCCTACGTGCATCGCGGCGGCGGACTCGGCCAACCTTCGGAGCCGATCGAGAACCAGCGGCGCTACACCAATCCCATCCTTTTCCACAACGACCAGCAGATCGAAACCCGCGGCTATTGCACGGACCTCTACTTCGAGGCGGCGGCGCGGTTCATCAACCACGCTGTCGATGAGGAGAAACCCTTCTTCGCTTACATCGCCACCAATGCGCCACACAGTCCCTTTCATGATGTGCCCGAAGCACTGTATCAGAAATACCGGGCGATGGACCTCTCCCCGATTATGCGAAACAAAGCAGATGATCAGGACACGGTCGCCCGAATCTTCGCCATGATCGAGAACGTCGATACCAACATCGGCATCCTTCTGGACCAATTGGATCGGCGCGATGTGGCCCGCGATACCATCGTCATCTACCTCAACGACAACGGTCCCAACGGCGATCGTTTCACCGGACCTTTTCGCGGCCAAAAGAACAACGTTTTCGAAGGCGGTATCCGCTCCCCGCTTTGGGTGCGTTGGCCCGCACGTCTCGCTGCGGGAACCGTCAGCGATCGCGTGGCAGCGCACTACGATATCATGCCCACGATATTGGGCGCCACTGGCGTCGCGGTGCCGGCGGATCTCGAACTCGATGGGCGTAGCCTGCTGCCGCTCCTCGAAGGCAAATCGCTCGATTGGCCGGACCGTGATATCATCGTGCAGGCTCACCGAGGTGACTACCCATATCCTTTGCACAATTTCGCCATGCGCAGTCAGGACTGGAAATTGCTGCGTCACAGCGGATTTCAAAATGAGCAACCCGATCACAACGTTCCATTCGAGCTCTACGACATGACGGTGGACCAAGGTGAGTCCAACAACCTCTCGGAAGAACGGCCCGCAATCGCGAACGAGATGATGAAACGTTACATGACTTGGTTCAGCGATGTCTCTAAAACCCGTCGAAACAACTACGCCCCACCCCGGATGCATTTGGGCAATTCACTCAATCAACAACTCACGCTCAGCTCCCAAAACCGCCGCGCCGTCGGCGACGACTATGAGTGGCACATCGCGACGGATGCTCCCGGCGAATACCAAATCGAACTTGAATGGGCCGAACCGAACCGCCGCAAAGAGATCGTCTTATCGATTGGCGAGCACGAGGTCGTCGCCGAAATTGCCGAGGGCACCATGCTCTATAAAACGGAAGCGCTGATTCTTCCGGTGGGTCCACATAATCTGAAGATGTCGGTCACCCCCAACAAACGGAACGACCCACCCTATTTCGTGCACGTGCGGAAGCTCTAAATGGCTCGAAAATTTGCCACAAAAAGGCGCAAAAATATCTCCACTGCTGTCGACCGGTTACGGGCGCCTATAGGCGCACCACGCCCGTCCGAATCTTCCCACTGATTTCTTTGTGTCTCTTTGTGGCCAATAAAGACGGGTTTGGAGAATCTAGTCGCAGCGCAGACTTTGAAGCCCGACAGTTCCATCCTAGTCCCGCCGTAGACTTTGCAGGTAGGCCCAAATCGCATCGAATTGGGCGTTTGGTTTGCCGTCGAGAATAGTGCTATTGAGAGCCTGATCCTTGCTCGTGGTATACTTGGGCATGATCGTGGTGGGGATCACGCGCTGCGGCCAATGCATCCAGTGATGAAAGTAATCTTTACGCAGGCGTTCGCCGGCGAGTTGCAGATTCGGCCCCTGACCTTCGAACGCAGCCAACGCGGGAGTATCACCAACCGCATGACAGGCCACACAGGCGTATCCCGTAATACCCACCAACTCAGCCCCTATCGGCGCCAACTCGGGATCAGGCGCGGTGGCCGGTGTCTTCAGTTCCGAACCATGCATGGCGGCGATTCCTTCAGCCAGCAGCTTGGCTCGGCTTTTGAATGCCGGCATGCGTGCTTCCACATCGGGATGAATATCATCGATCTCACCCAGCAGGAGTTTCTCCAACCACGCCGTGGTGAGCTTATCTCCGGCGTGATCGATACGCGGCAGCTTATTCTCACCAGAGTGACAGGTCATGCAGTTCAACCGTTCCATGGTCCGCTGCGCATACTCTCTCGGGGTGGAGTTACCCAAATAGATACTGCCCGCGTTTTGGAACTTCACCAACGCCTTGCGATCATCCGCATCGAGAGCCAACGCCGGACGCAGGGCCCATTCCTCAGAGACACAGCCGTCCGCATACCAATTCGTTTCCCAGATCGTCTCGAGCGATGCCGCCGAGGTGCCAAAGGGCCGGTCATCGTTGCCGTGACAAGCCATGCAGTTGTTCGCCACCACCTGTTTGCCTCGAATAGGATCACCGGCTGGCGCTTCACCCGGCGCGGGTTGCTGGGAGAGAATGAAACTCGTGATGTCACGCGCTTCGCTCTGCGAAAGGCGGAAATCAGGGAACACCGTATCGGGATGATGCGCGGCCGGATCGGCCAACAAGTCCTGCAATCCCGCGGGAGTGTATTTGGCCTCGGAGGTGAGATCCTCGATCCACGATTGCATATGCAGCTGCGCGACGAGCGCTTCGCCCGCCGCCTTATCACCTGCTATCGCACGGGCCGGAGACCCCGAGCGCAGGCTGGATAAATATGCCGTCACATCGGCAGCTTCCGCGTAAACGACCTGAGCGCAGCCTACTTGAGGTTCGCGAATCCAGTCATAAACCCAACGGGCTTCGAAGCGGTCTCCCGCATCCTCTAGATCCGGGATGCTCTCGAATAGTTCTGGCATCGGAAGCCGAGCTTTGCGTCCACTACTGCCACCAATTGGGTCTTCCGGAGCATGGCACTCGACACAACGCGCCTGAGCGAACAGCGCCCGACCAGCGCGCACGTCGTGTCCCCAATCGAGGGAGCTATCCGGCGTGTGCA
This sequence comes from Opitutaceae bacterium, assembly GCA_018667915.1. Classification (GTDB taxonomy): domain Bacteria; phylum Verrucomicrobiota; class Verrucomicrobiia; order Opitutales; family Opitutaceae; genus Actomonas. Next base: position 11,857 of record JABIRI010000135.1, read on the forward strand.
ACAACGCGTGTGGTGGCACCGGTTCCCACGCGAAATCCTGTCCGCTCCAGAGCAGCTTGGCGCGCCCCGTCAGTTTATCGCCACTGGCGTAACGCACATACAAGGCATAACCACCTGCTTCCATATTCATGGCCGTGCTCTGAATCGGAAGCTCCCCCTCCGCCACAACTTCACCGTCAATTTGCAGGACCGCCACACCTTCGCCTTCCAAACGGAACGTGATCTCGTCGCGTTGCTCCAGCGCCAACGTCGCCTCCATGACGGTTTCAAAGAGCCGTCCATATCTCATGAATGGCGTGACCGTAGTTTGATCCGACACCGTCATCGCCACGCGATCCACGACCGTCTTATCGTTCTCCGCCGCGTAAGCCATCGTCATCGTCACTCCCGGTTCCCCTATCGGCGCACTCGGGATGTCCGGCAAGTTGTTCATATCAAGTCCATGATCCGCGAACTCAGGACGAA
>JABIRI010000265.1 GCA_018667915.1 Opitutaceae bacterium
CAAATCCGAAATCCGGATTGGACTGCCAGTAATCCAAGAACGCGTTTAGGTCGTCGGCCAGATAGCAGGCGCCGAGTAAAGCTGCGGCGGGGTGCTCATCATCGAGATTGATGATCGACTTTGAGGCGGGCTGGAGAAACGACGGTAAATCGGGTGGCACGTTCGCCTCCGGTGACATGCCTTCGATCTGCATGACTGCGCTACCAATTTCCTGCTGCTCAAGTTGGGTCAACACGCGACGAGCGGTCGCCAGATCCGCCACATGGATCGCCTCGACGGCGGATCCCAGCAGCGCCTCGATTGCCTTACCTGCCTGCGGGTCGACCTGGAGCCCTTGCGCGACGGGGATTACCGTGGAACCGCCCAGAGCATCATCAAGACGCCCTTGTAGAATCGCCTTGGCCCCCTGCCCGAAGCCCTCCCATTTCTCCTGCAGTTGTTGTAGGAGTTTGAGCCGGGCCGTGCGTTGCGCGAGGCCGCGATCGATTTCTTGGAGAATACGTTGAGCTTCGCGAAATTCACTCGTGAGCGAGGAGATCGTCTCCCGAGCGGTGCCGGCCTCTTCATCAAGGCGGGCTTTGGAGACTTTGGTCTCTTCGAGCCGAATCGTGATTTCGGAAACCCGTTGCTCGGCGGCAGCCTGTTCTTCGCGGGACGCTGCAATCTGTTGGTCGAGCAGTTCGTGACGCTGAATGGATGTCTGTTGGTCCACTTCGAAGCTGGTCGTGTCGGTGCGCAAACGGGCGATGGTGCTTTCCATCTGCAGGAGCGAGAACTTCGTTTGCTTCAACTCTTCGTCGAGCTTGGAAAGTTCAGCTTCAGCCACCGCGAGTTCACGATTACGATTTTGGAAAACCTGGTCACTCGATCCGAGTAGGGTCAATTGCTCCTCTTTATCCTGAGCGCCACTGTCGACCTGATCAGAAAGTTCGCGCATCTGCATCTCGACTTCGCTCAAGCTTTCGCGGGAAGACTTGAGCCGATCTTCCAAACCGGTGCGTTTGATCTGGGCGAGATTGGAAGCGTTGTCGGCAGCTTCACGCTGCGATTTGAGGTCGAAGACAGCCTGTTGCGCATCCTGCGCCCGTTGGTTGAGGCGACCCCGTTCGGCTTTCTTCTCTTCGAGAGCGCCCTGTTCCGATTCGAGTTTGGACCGACGTTCAGAAGCCTCGGATCTCAGGCCCGCGAGCTTTTCCGACAGCTCGGTGATGGTGACCGCCAATTTGCCGTGGTGATGCGCGCTGTGGGCGAGGCTCAGGTGCCGCAGTCGGAAACTCAGGCGTTTGTAACGCAGCGCTTTGGAGGCTTGCCGCTTCAAACTGCCAATCTGGCGTCCGACTTCGGAAATCACATCCGCCACGCGGTCGAGATTCGTTTCCGTCAACGAAAGCTTGTTCATCGCCTCCCGACGCTGGGCCTTATACTTGGTAATTCCGGCCGCTTCTTCGAATACCGCCCGACGTTCTTCCGGTTTGGAGGAAAGGATCTGGTCGATCTGGCCCTGCGCCATGATCGAATAGCTGGTCCGGCCGATACCGGTATCCATGAAGAGCTTCTGGATATCCTTCAGTCGGCACGATTGTCCGTTGAAAAAATACTCGCTGCCACCGTCGCGGTGCACCCGACGCATGATCTCGATTTCATGGAACTCACTGCCCAATTGCTCCTCGCACTCGGTCAACAGCAGGGAGACTTCGCACATCTGCGCGGGTTTGCGTGAGTCGGTGCCCTCGAAGATGACGTCCTGCATCTTACCACCACGCAACGCTTTGGCGCTTTGTTCACCCAGCACCCAGCGGATACCATCAGCGATGTTGGACTTACCGCAACCATTGGGACCGACGATGGCGGTGACGCCCGGTTCGTAGCGGAGGGTAGTGGGATCGGCGAACGATTTGAAGCCGTGCAGCTTTAGGGCTTTGAGATACATGCAGTGAGCAGAAACCGATGATTGAAGAGGCCTCATCTGGTCCGGCAATGGGAAAACCTAATTCCTCCGAATTTTATCTCCAAATTGACGTAGGAGGGTGTGGTGTCATCTCCTTGGGGGTCTTGGCACCTGAATCCGACTCCCTCCTGCCCCCGCGTCACTATCTGTGCCCACGCGTCTCCGCACCGATCAAAATTGACGGATCGCTGAGCGACCCGAGTTGGCAAGACGTGCCTTGGTCAGCGGACTTCGTCGATATCACGGGCCAGGATGCGTTGCGACCCACCCTGCGCACTCGGGTTAAAATGGGCTGGGACGATGATTTTTTCTACGTAGGTGCCAAGCTGGAGGAGCCCCACGTCTGGGGAACCATAACCGAGCGGAACGCCGTGATGTTTGAAGACAACGATTTTGAGATCTTCATCGATCCCGACTGTGACGGACTTAATTACTACGAATTCGAGATCAACGCGCTCGGTTCGATCTGGGAGTTAAGTCTGCCCAAACCTTATGGCGAAGGCGGCAAACCCGTGCTCGGCTGCAACATCGCCGGCCTCAAAAGCGCGGTGGCGGTCCGCGGTAGTCTCAACGATCCGCGTGATGTCGATGCAGGGTGGACCGTGGAAGTGGCGATCCCTTGGACCGGACTGCGTAAATATCACACCGGTGGAGAAGCCCCTCCCCGTTCCGGTGATCGTTGGAAAATCAATTTCTCCCGGGTGCAGTGGGAACATCGTATCGTCGATGGGCGCTACGAACGTATTCCTCCGCATGGGACTCCCATCGCCGAGAGCCTTAACCCGGAGGAACAAGAGCATCCCGAGAGCAACTGGGTTTGGAGTCCGCAAGGCGCCGTAAACATGCACCTTCCCCTGCGTTGGGGAGTGGTGGAATTTAGTGGTTAAAACGACGCTACCTGCGGGTGAATTTCGACGACCGCAGGTCTACTTGTGATCCCACGGAAAACTCACATCGACGCGGGGATGTTTCCATACCTCGAAGACTTCAAAAATCTTGCCGGGATTTAGGATGCCGGCGGGATCGAGCGCATCCTTGATAGACTTCATCGCACCAATTTCCGCTGCGGAATGCTGGAGACGCAGGAACGGAGTCTTGGCCAAACCAATACCGTGTTCACCACTGATCGCGCCGCCGAGTTCGACGACTTTCTCCATCAGCGCGAGGACCGCGGCTTCCGCCCGAGCACATTCGTCGGGGTTGTCTTTGTGATACATGATATTCACGTGAAGATTCCCGTCACCCAGGTGACCAAAGGTAGGAATAGCCAAGCCCGATGTCTTGCGCAGCCGATCCAGAAAACGGGCAAACTTCACATAAGCAGAAAGTGGCACGGTGACGTCTTCGTTCAACTTGGCGTCTCCCATTTCGAACATCGCTCCCGAACACTTGCGACGCACCGCCCAAAGTGCTTCTGCCTCCGTCCGATTGCGCGCGGCACGATGCCCCAGCGCGAACTCTTTCGCCCAAGCCAGCGCGGCTGATTTCACCGCCTTAACTTCGGCCGCACTGCCGGCGAACTCCACCAACATCACCGGACGTCCCGGTTGACCGGGAAAAATTGTCATCCCCATGGCTCCTTCCGCGCAGCCGACACTGTAACGATCGAGAAATTCACAGATGGCCGGCTGCAACCGCGCGGCAAATAAAGCGCGGGCCGCTTGAAAGGCCGACACCTCATCCTTGAACGAAGTCAGCAGCGTCCAGCGACTTTCCGGCTGCGGGATCAACCGTAACACCGCATCGGTCACGACACCGAGCATGCCCTCGCCCCCGATCCACAAGTCACGGAGATTAAAGCCGGCCGCAAATTTGCGGGTGGCAGTGCCCCACTCCACATACTCCCCCGTCGGCAGGTAGCCTTTGAGCGCGATAATAAAGTCTCGGGTCACACCATACTTGGCGCCATGCATCCCGCCGGCATTACAGGCAATATTTCCACCAATGGTGCAGTAGGATCGCGATGAGGGATCAGGAGGATAGAACCAACCCAAAGTCTCTGCCTTATCCTGAATATTGGCGATCACAGCACCGGCCTGCACGTGGGCAAAGCCTGCATCCTTATCGATTCGAATTCGGTTGAGGCGCAACAGATCCAATACCCAACCGCCCTGCACCGGCGTGGCGGACCCCATCAGGGTCGTGCCGCGGCCGCGAGGCGTCACGGGCACTCCGAGTTCGTTCGCCAGTTTAAGCACCACCCCGACATCCTCGTGCTTACGCGGTTTGACGACCGCCGCAGGCATGAAAGCCATGCGGCCGCTATCATAAGAAGCCGCTTCACGGGACTTCACATCATCATATACGACCCCATCACCTAACTGACGGCGGAGGAGTCGAGTGGCAGCGGAAAAATCAGACTTGGACACTCGCGAAGAGTGCGCGCCGAATCAGCCGTTCGGCAACAGATTTTCAGGCGTGCTCTGGCTCAGGAGTTCACGGCAGCCTTGGCCGCGTCGGCACATCCCTTGAGGTCGAGCTTTCCGGTCCCCAACACGGGAATCGCGTCCAGTTTTTGAACAATCTTCGGCACCCAGAGATTAGGGATATTGGCAGCGAGTAACTTCTCGCGCACTTCCTTGGCGGTGAGATCCAAGCACGTGAGTAAAACCAACGCCTCCCCCTTACCCGGATCCGGCACGCCCATGACGGCCACGACATATCCTTCGCTTTGATCCAGTTGAAGGGTATCGACAATGTGTTGCTCGACCGTGCCGTGAGGCACCATTTCTCCGCCAATCTTGGAGAAACGCGACAAGCGCCCTTCGATGAAAAGAAAACCATCCTCGTCGAAGCGGCCCAAATCACCGGTTACGAACCATCCGTTGTGGAATGCTTCAGCCGTCTTCTCGGGATTCTTTAAATATCCCCCAAATACGTTTCCGCCTTTAAAAATCACGAGACCCTGTTCCGTCGCGGGGATCTCCTCCATCGTATCCGGATCAAGAATACGTGCAGTCATACCGGGCATCATGCGGCCCACCGCGATCTCGCGCATGCCCATCTGATGTTCCGCCCCAAAACTCGACGGCAACGCTGGGTGCGGTTGATTGATATTGGCTGCGGGAGACGTCTCCGTGAGACCGTATCCTTGCATCACTTCCAAACCAAATTTTTCACGGAAAGTCTCCGTAAGATCGACCGGGAGTTTCTCCGCTCCGGTGACCACAAGATCCAACGATGCCAGTTCCTCCGGTTCGGCTCGCTTGACCACCGGTCGCAGGAAAGTCGGCGCACCAACCAGAACGGTGGCTTTCTCTTGGGAAATCGCGTCAATGATCCCACGCGTATCCAACGGGCTGGGCACCGTCACCACGCGACAACCACGTATCATGGGATACCACATCGTCGCGGTAAATCCAAACGAGTGAAATATCGGTAAGCAGCCGATCATGCTCGCGGTATCCGGTAACACGCAGAGAGAAAGCACCTGCCAACAATTTGAGAGGACATTGCGGTGAGTGAGGACCACCCCTTTGGGTTCCCCTGAGCTACCACTGGTAAACAAGAGTCCCGCCTCCTCGTTGTCGCCGCGTTTGGGCAACTCAAGCATGTTGGCGATCCATTGATTGGGCAGAAACCAAGCGGCGAGCAACCACGGCAAAATTGCCTTCTTACCACCGATGGATTTAATCGTCGTCGCGAGATCGAGCGTTTTTTCCGGCCACGGAAAATCTTTTACCTTAGCCCGGAGAGCATCGGCCGAAATAACGGTTTCCACCTCAGCGACGCTCAAACTCGATTTAATCGCTGCGGCTCCCGCCGTAAAATTCAGATTCACCGGCACCTTGCCGGCACAGAGCACGGCTAAATTTGCAATACTGGCGCCTGCTCCCGGCGGTAACACGATACCAACCCTCTTTTCGGGAACCGTTCGTTTGATGTGACGGGATAGCGCCGCCGCTGCAGCCAACAATTGCCCTGCCTTGAGCTCACGCCGACCCTTGGTGCGATCAATCATTTCCAACCGCCATGGTCGACGCGCGAGCCCCCGCACGACTTCGCGGCCCAAATGACGACGTAGCTGAGGACGCTCGTCGAACGCGGCAGATCCGAGATCGAGCATACGTTGACGCAATGCGATGACCGGCAAGTCAGCCACCGGTTCAGGTTTCCCCCACTCCACCTGGACGTGGGTGCGCATCAGACGTGGTTGCTTGTAGAGGTAGCGATTGCCAGAAAAGGAAAAAATTGACCCCCAGAGTCCATCATGAGCCACCGGCACCACCGGGACGTTGGCATTGCGAGCCATGAGTTCGTATCCGCGTTGCAGCTTCATGAGCTGACCGGTGCGCGAAATACTGCCCTCCACAAAAATAACCACAAGTTCACCCTGCTTGAGGTGGTCAACAATCGTGCGGGTCGCACTCAGCGCGTCCTCAGCCGAGATCGCAATTGCCCCACTGAGTTTGAAAACCAATCGGAAGAACCAATGCCGTTTCCCCAGCCCACTAAATCCCACGAAACGCAGCGGCCGAGGGCATGAGAGCTGCAGCACGATGGGATCGATGTAGGACAGGTGATTCGACGCGATGATCGCTCCGCCCTCAGGAAGTGACTCCGCCCCGCGCGACTGCAGACGATAAAGTAGGCGAGCAATAGTCGCGACGACGATCTCCACCAGCCAAGGCATGGTGGATCGGGTAAAGCGGGGTTGATCGGGCATAGGGGTATCTCTCTAACGGAGCGGACTATTGGAAAGTTTCAACTCTTTCTCAAAAGTCCTTTTAATCCGTCAGGAAATAGACCTCCAACAGGACCGTTCCTACCGCTCCTGAAATTCCTCTGGCGTGCACCGTGTATGATCCAGGTGAAAGCTCGACCAGAACAGCAGCGTCATCAGATCCCTCAGTCAGCGGGAAAGCCCCCAGGTCGGCTGAGGCCGTGGTGATCAATGCGGCATTCGAGTTGCTCGACCAATTGTCGTTGCTCGAAATTTCAACAGAGCTCGCATCAAACAATTTCAATTCGGGGTCACTCAAAGCAGCCGTGACGCCAAAATTAGCCAATTCTGGTCCCACGCAGCGAATCAACGCCCGACGAGGAGCGGTGCCACTGACCGCAAACCCGGCAATTAATACCGGCTGATTGGCAGTGATTTCTCCCCGGGCGGACTGATTCAGCAAAAAGCCACTGCCCGGTGTCGCGTCATATACTTCGACCAAAACGGTGCCGCCCTGCCCGTCCACGGGAGAAACTTGAGCCGTATAAGCTCCCGGAGGGACGGTCGCCACGACCGCAGAGTCGGCCGAACCGGCTACGAGCGGGAAAGCCCCGACCAACGCTGATACGCTACCGGTGGCTGTGGCGTCACCGTTCTCCCATCCCGAATTCGAAGCAATTTCGGCGCTGAGGCTATTGAAGATTTTGACCGCCGGTTGAGCCATCACATCGGAAACACCAAACGCAGTCAGGCCAGGGCCAACCGTGCGCACGAGGATCGATTTGAGATCGGAACCTCCTACCACAAATCCGTTGATCAAAATCGCATCTCCGCTGCCCGAAAGGGCGCGAACCGAACTGTTGACCAAACTCGCATCGGGCGTGCCGATAGTGCGATTTGAATTCAGGTAGCTCGGACCGGTGCTCGCCGTAGTCGCGATCGGGAATGCCGGAGTGTCCGTCATGCGCGAAAATTCCAACGCGCCGAGATCCGGAGAGGTGTCGCGAGCGTTCCCCCGAAGATCCAAGGAGATGCTGACTTGATCCGCCACGGCCACCGCCGCATCGATCACCGCGCTTCCCGTCGAAGGAACGCTATGCAAACGGATCGGATCGAATCGAATCAGCGGATCGCCGGCCACGAACCCGGTATTGGAAGGCAATCCGATCACCCCATTGTGAAATAGATTATTCGTCCACGTGGGGGAAGCGCCTGATGCAACATTCACGAACCCGCTGCTACCGTTCGCCATCACGTTGTTTGCGACCACCACATCCTCCGGTAATATCGTGCGATCACGAGAGCCAATACCCGTGCCAATATCGATCAAGGTTCCCACCACATTGACGAAGGTATTGTGGGCGATGTAGGCGCGATGGGCCGCGAAATACTCATTGAGCGCACCTCCGCTGACACCGGCGTAAACCGTAATGGCCGCGCCGTCACGACCCCGCGTGTCTTCGAAGTGGTTGTTCACCACCCGATGGTCGGTGCCAATCACACGCACCCCGCCGCTACCACTGCGGCCGCGACCGAGGAATAGATTTCCTTCCACGTGACAGGCATTGCCATGGCGCAGGGTCAAAGTGCCGGAACAATCAAGGAAGGTATTGTAGCGATAGAAGTTGCTGCCCGATTTGTTGGAGATGATTTCGATTTCGCCATCCACTCTCGTGAACAGGTTGTGCTCTACCACCGTGTGGGATTCCTGCATGGACGTATCACTCACGCCGACGCGAATCGTCTCCCAACCGTTTTCGCCTCCGAAGATTCGATTCGCGAAGTGATTGTGATCGATCTCGTGATGGTCGAATTCCTCATCCACTTCCACGACGACGGTAACGCCGGGCACACTGTGACCACTGAGGTAGGATTGCGTCAGGCGATTGTTGGTGCCGTAGAAGGAGACCCAATCGGTGTCGCTGCCATCGGCCGGAACGTAATCAATGATGCTCACGTTGGAGACGGTGGCGTAGCTGGCTTTGTCTCCGCTGCCGTTGCGAAATTGAATGATCTCGTCGTCGTTTCCGGTGTAGGTGCCGGTGAAAATGAGATCGCGCAGAATGGTGCGGTAACCACCAATTTGAGCGCGGGAATCACCGGTCAAGATGACCTTACCCGGCGTTTCGGCTCCGACTGTAATTGGATTCGCATCGGTGCCTTGGCCGGTCAGGCGGATGACCGCGTCGTCCCAAGTGCCATTGGCGAGTAGAATCACGTCGCCGGGTCCAGTTGAAGATAATGCCGCATCCAATTCCGATGCCGTGCGCACGATCACGGATCCAGGCACGCGGGTGGTAATCGCTTGGGTCGCACTATCGGCTTGGCCGGACCCGTTGCTCACACGCACCCAAACAGAGATCGAAGACGTGAGGTTGGGTAGCGTGAGGGTGGCAGACGTGCCGCTTGAGATGGGTGAAGTCACATTGCCTGACGCTCCTTGATACCACTGGTAGGACAAGGGTCCGCGACCGATGGCCGTGGCCGTCACGGTGGCGGTTTCACCCGTGGCTACCGTGCTCGGAGCCGTGATGCCCGTGAGGAGCGGGAGAATCTGTTCGGGAGTGGTGACGATGACTTCGTTCGACGGGTCGGATGATACCACTCCAGCCCGCGCTTTTACGCGATAGGTATACATCGTATTATCGGAAAGCGACGCATCGGTGTAGGTCGTGACGCCTGCCCCAACCTCGGCAACTGGAGTGAAGTTGCCCGACCCACTCTTACGTTCGACGGTATACGAGAGCTCGTTGTCCGCGTTGTCCTGCCAGGTGAGCACGATGGTAGCCGGGCCGGTTGCATTGCCGGCCAATGAACTCGGTGGGTTGAGCGAGGCCGGAACCTCGGTCAGGCTAGTGACGGAAAGATTGTCGACCACGAGTTCGCCCTGCCGGCTCGTATCTTGATAAAAAGCGAACTGCCCCAAGTCATCATTCTGTGCGTAGAAATCCACCTGCGGTGCATTGGCCGGATCGGGGGTCTGATGAAAAGTAAAGGTGCCCAGATCGGTGTTATTCAGGAATACTTTAAGCGTATTCGGAGCCAGACTACCGGAGCCCAGCGTTCCATCGCTGTAGGCCACCGAGGACGTATCGTGCGAGTTGGCCAAAATCGTGAGATGATTCGTGGCTGCCGTCAGGTGAGTGCCCACAGTGCTTGAACCGGACATCGAATTCACGATCAGTCCGCCATTGTTCAAAATGCGAATTTCAAACGCACGAAAATCCGAGTTATTCAACGAGTCACCGACCCGCGCTACGGCAAAATGGAAACGGGTATCGCCATCGTTCGCATCAATCGGCAATTCACCGCGACGAAAATCAAAATCGACTCTGATGTTG
>JABIRI010000272.1 GCA_018667915.1 Opitutaceae bacterium
GCCGGATCGTAATCGTCTCAAACTGAGTATCGGGATCGGGCTGATCTTGAGAGCTGCGTGATGCTGCCGGGAGATCCACCGGAATGGTCTGCTCCTGATTGATCAACGGGGTCGCGATCATAAAAATGATCAACAACGTGAAGCCCAAATCGATGAGATTGGTCACGTTGAGCTCCGAAATGGGAGCGGTTTTACGTTCGCGACGAAAATTGCGGGCCATCTTAGCGATCTCCGCCGGAGGTGGATTCGAGTTCAATACGATCGGCCAAAGAGCTCGCGAAATTCTCGATCTCCGTGATCAACCGTTTGGTGCTGGCAAACAGGAAATTATACCCAAACACCGAAGGGATCGCGACGACCAGGCCCGCGACGGTCGTCAACAACGCCGCCGATACCCCCGGGGCCAGTGTTTGAATACTGGCGGTCTGCTGCACGGAGACGGCACTAAAGGCGTCCATGACGCCCCAGACGGTTCCGAGCAGTCCCATAAACGGTGCTCCCGAAACGATGGTCGCGAGAAACACCATGTTGGATTCGTAGCGCAGGACCTGTCGTCCCAGTGCGCGTTGCAGTGCGTTTTCGGCGTGTTCGAGCCGGAAACGCGAGGTATCCACGCCCTTTTCCCGTCCGATTGATGCGGCCCGCCAGTAGGCGTCCATGGCATCGGCAAAGAGATCACCGTAGGGAATCGTGCGCCGTTCGCGGTAGGCTTCCGGCAGGTCCAACAGGGTGCGTTCACTGCGCAGTTTCTGTTCGAAACCCTGATTATAGGCGCGAAGGCGTTTTAGCTCCAAGTGCTTGTCGATCATGATCGACCACGCGATGAAACTGAAGATTACGAGTCCGATCGTAATAGCCTGTCCCACGAAGGTGGAAGACAGGAACGAATCGATGAGAGTAGTGAGGGCGAATAAGGGGGTGATCACGATGACGAGGCGTAATATATCTAGTGGCCTGTCCGAGTGGTCGCATCAATGGAAAATACCATGTTTACGTTGATCTGCTTTCAGATTGCACGGATTGGGTGGAACCCGTTCGGTCAACGTTCCTGCTCAACCCACCGACTCTCATGGAATTTCCTACTCAAGCTTTGGCCGAATTGCGCCAGGCCGCGCCTCATCTTCCCGCCAAACGCGCCGTCGTTGGCCTCGATGGTTTTGTTGATACCATCGTCACTCCCGTGGCGTTGCGAAACGGCCAAGGCGAGGACTTCGAACCCATCAATACGATCACCGAATTCGGCGAACGCGTGCTCCAGGCCGCGGGGAAAAGTGCCAACATCGAGTTCTTCCCCCGCATGGATAAACTCGGCGGCAATGGCCCGATCATGGCCAACGCGTTGATGGCCCATGGCGTGGCCATGACGTATGTCGGTGCTCTGGGGCAGTCCGCGATCCATCCCGTTTTTCAAGATTTTGCCCAACAGGCCAAGGTGATCTCGATTACGGATCCGGCCACGACCACGGCGGTCGAATTCACCGATGGGAAACTCATGCTCGGGCAGATGCGTTGCCTTGACGACGTAACTTACGATGCGCTCGAGACCAAACTTGGCGCCGCCGGCGTCGACGAACTTCTCGGCTCGGCAGACCTGATCTCGTTGGTAAACTGGACCATGATTCCCAATATGACGGAGATCTTTCGCCGATTGGTTTCAGATGCCCTGCCCCGTCTGCCCGCCAAGGAGCGTTTCTTTTTCTTTGATCTGGCCGATCCGCAAAAACGGTCCCGCGAAGATCTACTCGAGGTGCTCGCCGTCATCGGTGAATTTGGCCAGTTCGGCCAAGTCACCCTTGGACTGAACCTCAAGGAAGCCCAACAGGTTCATCTCGCCCTGGACTTTCATACGTTGGGTGAATCCAAGGAGGATTTACAGAAAATCGCCGCGGACATTCGCGAACGATTGAACTACGCGACCGTTGTGGTCCATCCGAAGGAATCGGCCGCCTGTGCGACAGCCGACGGCACCTCTTGGATTCCCGGCCCCTATGTGACCAAACCGGTGATCACCACCGGCGCGGGCGACCATTTTAACGCCGGTTTTTCACTCGGCCAAATGCTCGGGCTCAGCGCAACTTCCTGTCTGGCTCTCGGCTGCACCACCAGTGGCCACTACGTGCGCACCGCCCAAAGCCCGACCTTCGAAGACCTCGAAACCTTCCTCGCCAACTGGCCGAAATAACTCCACCCTGTCCCCATGCCACTCACCGAAGATCCCAAAGGCATTCTCATCTCCTTCGAAGGCGCCGAAGGTAGCGGAAAATCCACTCAAATTGCTCGTCTCGCGAAACACCTCGCGAAGCAGAGCCACAAGGTTCTCAGCGTGCGCGAACCCGGTGGCACCGAAATCGGCGAACAGGTGCGCAACATCATCGTGCACAACTCCGACGGCGACGAAATGTGCGCCGAAACCGAACTGCTGTTGTTCGCCGCGGCGCGGGCTCAACTCGTGCGCGAGACCATTGCTCCGGCCATGATGGATGGGTATGTGGTGTTGAGTGACCGTTTCCTCGATTCCTCCACAGTCTATCAGGGCATCGGTCGTAATCTCGCTGCCGACCCGGTGAGTATGATCAATCGCTTTGCCATCGGTAATGTCATGCCGTCGTTGACGATCATCTACGATGTGCCACCCGCAATTTCCAAACGACGCATTCGGCAACGCGCTTCCGATGTGCCCGATCGCATGGAACGTGAAAACATCGAGTTCTATAAAAAAATCCGCCAAGGCTACCTCCTGCTCGCGCAAAGTATGCCGGAACGGATTATTGTGATCGACGGCACTCAGACCGAAGCAGAGATCGAACGCCAAACGTGGAAAGTGGTAAAGAAGGCCATCGCGTGATTGTTTCACCGTTTTTGACCTGATGCCTCCTGCGACGCCGACTTGGCCTGAATCTCTTCAAGGCACTGCCGCAGTGTCGGTGATAGAGCGCGCCATCTCCCGGCGACGTCTCTCGCACTCGTTGCTGATCACGGGTGACGAATACGAAACATTGGTGGCCGTTGCGCATGCGATCGCTGATCGGCTCCTCTACCCGGCCGACGCGACTCCGCCCAAGCGGTTTCACCCCGACGAACATCCGGACGCGTTCTCCCTGCGACCCGCGGGAAAGATGCGCCAGATCAAAGCCGGCAAGTCGGCGGATGACACGGGTTCAATGCGGGAATTTATTCGCAAGATCGCGGTATCCGCCTCCGTCGGAGATCACAAAGTCGGCTTGGTGCACGAGGCCGATCGCATGAATACGACGACCGCCAACATCTTCCTTAAAACGCTCGAGGAACCGCCCGCCAATACCACGTTATTGGTTCTCACCACGCGTCCTTACGCCCTACTACCGACGATTCGCAGTCGCTGTTTAAATTTTCGATTCCCCTCCGCCGAGGTCGGTTACCTGCCCGATGGTTGGACCGCTTGGATCAGTGATTATCAAGCTTGGCTTGGCCGTCTCTCAGCGGGTATCACGGATCGAGGTGCGGTTGCGGACGCAATTTTCAGTGCCTACGGTTTAACCGCGCGGTTCGGGGTCATTCTCGATGCTGCGACCAGTGAAGCGTGGAAGGCGCAGAAAGGTTCTCTCCCCGCCGATATCGGTGATGACGAACGCGTCGCCATCGAGACCGGCCTCGCCAACGGTTTGAGATTAAAACTCTTCGCGGGTATCGAACATGCGACCCGCGACTTCGCTTTGGAAAATATCAGCACGGGTGACGAGTCGTTCAGGCGTTCCTTCACTCAAGCGATCGAGAAGCTGGAAAAATCCGTCGGGCTGCTGCGGGTAAACTTGAATGCCCAGGCCGCACTCGAAAGTTTCCTCCTCGCATCAATGCGGCTGTGGGCTGCGCGAAAGTAAAAACGGAATGGCGCCATCCCCTCGCCCGCAGCTGTTCAAGCTGGCTCTACCGATCTTTGTCGAATCGGCACTGCACGCCCTTACGAGCACGGTCGATGTGTTGATGGTGAGCACGATTTCGGATGAGGCCGTCGCGGGACTCAGTGTCGCCAATCAATTCGTCATGGTGGCAGTGACCCTCTTCAGTTTCGTCGCGATTGGTGGCAGTGTGGTGATCACCCACAGCCTAGGCGGTGGCGATAAATCGGGAGCCCGCAATACGGTCATCACGGCAACGTCGGTCAACTTTTGGATGGGCCTTATCATCAGCCTATTCGTCGCCTTAAGCGTCGTCCCTTTGACGAGCATCATGCAGCTGTCCGCCGAACTGCAGGTCCACGCTCAGCCATACCTGTTCATCGTGGGAGCGACCCTTTGGTTGGTGGCGCACAATGTTTCCATGTCGGCCGTGTTGCGGGCGCATGGTCATGCCGCAGATGCCATGTGGGTCACGCTTATCCAGAACATTCTCAACGCCGCGGGAAATGCGGTGCTCCTTTTTGGTCTCTTCGGCGCCCCTCAAATGGGCATCATCGGAGTCGCCATCGCCACAGCGCTTAGCCGAGCCGTTGCCGCGGTGATGTTGCTGTTTTTACTCCGGCACCGCACCGGGATCCAACTCAGCTTGTGGCAAGTGGTCAAATTGCCGACGACCGGATTAAGACGTATTTTACGCATCGGTCTCCCGTCGGCAGGAGAGCATCTCTGTTGGTGGATGGCGTTCATGACCATCACCTCATTCACCGCGCGGTTGGGCGCGACCGAACTCGCCACGCAGTCCTACACGATGCTCATCATGCACTACGTGTTCACGTTCAGTTTCGCCCTGGCTCTGGCCAACGAAATCCTGATCGGTTATCAGGTTGGCGCCGGTGAATTCGAATCGGCTTACAAACAAGTCCCCCGCACCTTAAAAGCGGGTCTCCCCTTCATTGGTGCAGCCCTCATTCCCATCGCCCTTTTCGGCGCCGAGATTCTATCTTTCTTCACTACCGATCTCACGATCATTGCTGTCGGCACTCAGATACTACTGATCGGTATCATTCTCGAGCCCGGTCGCTTGGTTTCCATGGTCATGGTGTGTGCCTTGCGAGCCGCCGGCGATGTGCGGTTTCCCTTAAAAGTGGGACTCGTTGTCATGTGGGGCGTTTGGGTTCCGCTCTCATGGTTATTCGGCATCACCTTTGGCTGGGGTCTGATCGGCATCTGGCTTGCCTTCATCTCCGATATCGTGATCCGCGGCGGTCTATTTCTTAATCGATGGAAGTCTCGCGGCTGGATGAAGCATGCTCAAACCAGTCGGGACAGTGTCACCAGTAATCTGGTCGATTTACCCGAGTGATCCGGCCCAGTCCGAAATCAGCTCCGCGAATTCGTCGCGATTCTGCATATGCGGATTGTGACCAGATTCGGAAATCTGGCGTATTTCTACCTTCGGAAAATGACCCCGAATGCCCGCGTGGTCGTGCTCAAGAACATACCGGGACTTCCCTCCCAGCACAAACAAGGTCGGCCCCGTAAAGGTCTCATCCGCAGCCAAAGGATTTTCTTCCAACTCCGGCAACGCCGCCGTGATCCCGGTCAGGTTGATCGCCCAACGCCATCCTCCCGATTCGATGCGTTCAAGATTCGTGGTGAGAAATTTCCGCATGGCCCAGTCGGGCACGCGCGACTCCATCTTCAACTCCGCCTCCGTTCGCGATTTCAACTCGGGCAATTTGATTTCATGCATCGCCGCAAATTCCGCGCGACTTCCGGCCGAACGATACGATTTGGGCGCTATATCGACGACGACCAGCCGTTTGATGCGCTCCGGATGCCGAATGGCGATACACATCGCCACTTTACCGCCCATGCTGTGCCCGACAAAATCAGCCCGTTCCCACCCTTGCCGATCCATCCAGGCCAAAACATCCTGCACCAAGTCTTCATAGGTCATGGAATCACCATGCGGAGACTTACCGTGATTGCGCAGGTCCAAGGCCAACACATGCCAGTGCTCCGCCAGAGCCTTGCCCGCACTCAACCAGTTCCGTGATGAACCGAGCAAGCCGTGCAGCACGACCAGAGGAGGATTCCCCGCTCCGCCCAAATCTCTCGAATACAGTTCTAACACGGGCCGAAGTAGTGAGAACCAAGGAGTGGGTAGCGAGTAGAATTTCCGCCCCGGAACCGATGATATTCCTTGGCGCACCGGCTTCTGTTCATCTGGATCATCTCCTCGTCACTCCGCTCCTTCCGCCCGACTTTAGAATCATGCCTACTCCGAAAAAGCTCACTCCGATGATGCAGCAGTATTTCGAGGTGAAGCGCGGGCTGCCCAAGGGAGTGTTGTTACTTTTTCGACTAGGGGATTTCTACGAGCTCTTCTACGAGGACGCTGAGGATGCTTCCAAAATTTGCGGGCTGACCCTCACGAAGCGACAAGACTACCCCATGGCGGGAATCCCCCACCACGCCGCCGACACCTACGTGCCGAAACTCCTCGCTGCTGGTCGGAAAGTCGCTTTTTGCGATCAAGCCGAAGTCGCTAAACCCGGCAAACTTGTGCGCCGTGAAGTCACCCGCATCCTTTCCCCCGGCACCACCCTCGCCGCCAACCAACTCGACGAATCCCGCAATCACTACTTGTGCGCCCTGTATCGCGACAAGCACGGCCTGCATGCCGCATGGTTGGACATTTCCACCGGCGAGTTTCAGTTAGCAACCGATAGTCAAATCGACAATTTACTCCCGGTGCTCACGGCTCTCGAGCCCGCCGAGCTCCTGCTCATCGAAGGAGATTCGGCGGCTTGGCGCGATGCGCCCCATGACGACGCAGAGGCGCATGCGTTGAACAATTTTTGTGCCGATCGGTTGATCACCGAATTGCCGGGCTACCACTTTGAAACGGGATCGGGCGCCCGCACCGTCATTGATACCTTGGGGGTGTTGAATTTGGAGGGCTTCGGCATCGACGAAAAGAACCGCGGTCTCGGACCGGCCGGAGCGCTCGTTTACTACGCGACGGAGAACCTCTGCGCCAAACCGGAAAACCTGCGGGCGCTCCGCGAATACCGCAGTGCACAAACGCTACTCATCGATCCGGCCACCCTGCGAAACCTTGAGATTTTTACCTCCAGTCGTGGCACGCGGGAAGGCTCCTTAATTTCTGCCATCAACCACTCCACCACCGCCGCAGGCGCCCGCCTGATTGAACGCTGGTTGAGCGCCCCGGAACTGGACCTGGTCGAGATTCGACGCCGTTCGAATGCGGTGGGTGAACTGCTCGCAGAGCCGATGCTGTTGGGTGAATTGCGGGAAACATTGAAACACGTTCGTGACATTCCTCGCATCTTGGGGCGGCTTCAAAATCGGCTGCGGAATCCCCGCGAATTGGGCGGGATTCGCGATACCTTGGCCCAATTGCCCGAGGCGAATCGATTACTCGGCGACTTCGGCGGATCGTTGGCTAAAGACTATCCCGCCCGCATTGATGAGTTA
>JABIRI010000128.1 GCA_018667915.1 Opitutaceae bacterium
CCAATCCGGATTTCGGATTTGTCGCCGTCGCCACCCGTAAGGGCGAACTCGTCGATCGTCGTGGTTTGGTTTCCGGTGGCTTCAACAAGAAGCCGGAAAATAGTATCCTGCAGCGCGAGATAGATCTCCGTGAAACCGCCAAAACGCTCGCCGACGAACAGCTAAAGCACGACACGCAGAAAAAAGTCATCGACGAGCTCAACGAGAAACTCGCCGCTGCGGAGTCGGCCCTCGAAGCCAAACGTAACGAGGTCCTCGCCGCCACGCAGGAGGTTGCGACGATCGAATCCGAATCCCGTGGTGCTCAACAGGTCGTGGTTGAAGGCAACCAGCGCATTGAGCGCATGCAACGTGAGTTGACCGCGCTCGAAACCGCGCGCAACGAAGCCCAGGAACGTTTTAACAAAGCCCAGGCTGGACTGACGGAAGCGGAGCAAGAGGCAGCCTCAGCCCGCGAACGCATCGATCAGATGGAGGTGCGGGTTGTCGAGATTCGCACCGACCGTGATGTGAAGCGCGACACGCTGGCTCAGGCGCGTCTCGAACTCGCCGAACGCCGCCAAAAAGTGGAAGTCCTGGACCGCGGAATTGCCGATATGGAACGTCGCCGTGAGCAGATGTCCCAACTCTTTATCCAGCGTCAGCAGGAAATTGAGGTATGGTCTGAACAGATCACCTCTCTGCAGCACGAGTCTGAATCCCAAAAATCCCGCGGAGCCCAGATTGGCGAAGCACTCGTCGTGGCGCAGGAACAGGTGAATAAGATTCGCGAAAAACTCACCGTGGTTGAGGGCGACATCGAAGCCGTGGAAAATGCGCAGCAAGGACTGCGGTCTGCTTCCGAAACCGCTCAAGGTGAACTCGGTCGCTGCGAAGTGCGCTTGGCTGAAACCAACTCCCGCGCTCAGTTCATCGCGGAAGACGTGATGCGCGAATATTCGGAAGTTTTGTCGGAGCTCGATTGGCGTCAATTGATGTGGCGCTCCGACGATGATCCGCCGGATATGAACACTTTGGATCTCGAGGAAGATGAAACGCCGGAGGAAGAAGTCGCAGCGGAATCCACCGAAAATTCAGAGACGGCCGAAGGCGGACAGGCGGCTGATGCTGCTCCGGCGCCGAAACGGAAGCGACGTCGCAAGGCCAAGGAACCCAAGGGCGAAGCAACCGAATCGGACTTGGCCGCCTTTGATACAACGGATTGGGATGCCATTAAATCCGAGGTCACGGCCCTGCGTCAGCGGCTCAACTCGATGGGTGCGGTCAACCTCGTTGCCATCGAAGAGTATGCGGAGCTCAAGCAACGCTTCGATTTCCTCAAAGGGCAGAGTGACGATCTCACCAATGCCAAGACGGAACTCTTGACGGCCATCGACGAGATCAACCGCACCTCGCAAGAGCAGTTCGCGATCACGTTTGAGCAGATTCAGAAGAACTTTAAATATACCTTCGACACCTTGTTCGGCGGGGGAGTGGCGCGTCTCGATTTGGTCGAGGCCGATGATATTCTTGAAAGTGGTATCGAAATCACCGCGCAGCCTCCGGGCACCAAATTGAAGAGCATCACGTTGCTTTCCGGTGGTCAAAAGACCCTAACGGCGGTGGCGCTGTTGTTCGCGCTCTACATGGTCAAGCCGTCGCCGTTCTGTTTGCTCGATGAATTGGATGCCCCGCTCGATGAATCCAATATTGGTCGCTTCACCGCGCTGTTGAAGAAATTCGTAGGCGAGTCGCAGTTTATCATCATCACGCATAACAAGCGCACGGTATCCGCCGCTGAGGCCATCTATGGCGTGACGATGGAAGAGCGCGGGGTATCGCGAACCGTTTCGATGAAATTCAATCATGATCATGGTGAACCTGAAACTCACCCCGAGAATATTGCTGAAGCCGTCCGCGGCACCCGCGACGAGACGTAATCTGTATGCCAAAAGACCTCTCCCGCTTTCGTCATGAATAAAGTCAGTTTCAGTTGGAAGCCCACGATTAGCGGACGGGAGAACTGGCGTTGGGGGCTGTTCATGGTGGTGGCGAGTCGATCCGGTCGATCGAAACGACTGCGGATCATGGTCCGTGGGTTACTGCTTTGGTTACTTAGCTTAGCCATGGGGGCCTACTTGGCTTTGACCTCGGCCTGGTTCGTGGTCCTTAGCCAACGCTCCACCAACTACGTCACTTGGATGGATTGTGTGTTGGCCCCGGCTCGCTGGGACGAGATCAAGCGCAAGCGGGGAGATGCTTATATTGCGGAGGGCTTGATCGCGTTGGAAAACCGGAAGTGGTCCGATGCGATGTTAAAACTTAAAACGGGTTTGGCGCATTCGCCCAACAATTGGCGAGGTCGCCGCAGTCTGGGATTGTTCTATCTGGCGGCCGGGCAGCGCCCGCGGGGACTCACGTTGTTGGTCGAGGGGTTTACCCTGCAATACCAGGGCCGCGATGCGATGCAACTGGCCTTGCAGGCCACGTTGGCCGCAAGGAACTACGATCTCGCGTTGGCGGCGTTGGACGTTTCGTTGGAGCACAGCGGAGGAGCCGTTGATCGGGACCGGGAGTGGTTGGTGGATCAAAAATGCCGCGTGCTTATGCAGGCGAAGCAGTATGAAGATGCTCTGGCATGGATCGATGGCGCTTCGCGCAACAGCGAAATTCGATTTGAAAGTAAAGCGGTTGCTTTGATCGAGTTGGGCAGATTTGACGAAGCACGGGACGTGTTGGCGGAGTGGGGTAAGGGCAGTGGGGTGATGGGAGGCGTTCAGCGTATTTCCGTGCGATTGGAGCGTGAGGCCGGTGATCTCACGGCCATGCGTGAGTCGCTACGGCAGATGGCGGATAGGGCTCCGTTGGATCCTTCGCCCCGTGTTTATGCTGCCGTTCAAGAATATTTGGCGGGAGAAGAAACGGCCGCGCAAGAGGCCCTCTCGGGGTATTTGATGCGATTTGATTCCAGGCCGCAGGATTATGAACTGGCAGCTATGCCTCTGGTGGAGATCAAAGCATGGGAGTTATTTGATCAACTCATGGCGCATGCGTTTGATCGGGGTATTGAGAGTGAAACGCTGGATCAAACCCGCTTGGCTGCGCATATCGACCGCGGCGAATTTGATGCTGCTCATACACTGGTGACCCAATTTCATGAGCAGAGTGACGATAATGACCCTAGATCCACGCAATGGCTCGATGTAATGGAGCCCTGGGTAAAACACCTTCGTAACGGTGACAACGTGAGTCATGAGCAACTGGTGGAGGCGCTGGGAACCTCGTCGTCCATCGCCTTGGCGCTGCTCGAGGAAGTGGCGCAACGATTGGATGACGTCGGTAGAGCTGAAGCGGCTCTTTCCGTGTGGGAGATTGCTCATCGAAACTATCCGGGCTATTTTTATGCGGAGCAAAATACGCGACGGTTGCGGCAGATTGTCGGTGCTCAAATGGAACCGGAAATGGAAATTCCGCTTATCGCTGACGGAGTCGAATTGGATATGGAATCGATCCTGCCTCAGATTGAAGAAATGGATTCGGAAATCTCACGAGCGATGCAATCCGCCCGAGTGTTTGAGCAGTTGGCTACCCGGTATCTCGATGGGCAGAATTGGACCGAATTGGAAAATCTGTTGCGTGAACTTCGGCGGGCAGCGCCGGTTTGGACCTCGGCGCAACGTGAGTTGATCACCTTGGCGGAGATCGAACTCAATATCGTGGCCCGGAACTGGCCTGCCTTGGTTTCCACCGTCCGGTTTCAACTCGATGGATCGACCGATCGGGCGTTGGCCGTGATGAGGCTGGCCCGACGGCTGGATGACCTCGATGAACGTCGCGCCGCGGAACTCTTGGTCAATGAGGTCGAGCGCCGACATGCTAATTTCCCGCCGGTGCGGAGGATTCGAGCCGAATGGGCTCCGGTTGACGTCGGGACTGAGACTGAAGCAGCGGCGCCAGAAACGCCGCTTCCGGTTAGGTAATCAGGTCCGGCGGCACGTTGGAGAGGGCTTCCTCGACGGTCGTGAGTCCTTGTTTCACCTTGAGAAATGAATCTTGGTGCAAGGTTTTCATGCCATCTTTCATCGCGATACGTTTCAAACCGGCAACTTCCATTTCACTATTGATGGCGGCGGTAAGTTCTTCGCTGTTGACCATCAATTCGTGAATACCGACACAACCTTTGTAACCCATGCCCCCACAGGTTGGACAACCCTGAGGGTTGGCCTTGAAGACCTCTCCGGTCCAACCCAGCGCTTTCTCCATCAATTCTTTTTCGCGGCCTTCCGGGGTGTAGGGTGTTTTGCAGTTTTTGCACACGCGACGCATCAAGCGCTGAGCGCAAACGCAGAGGAGTGAAGCGGAAACATTGAACGCTTCCACGCCCATCTCGCCGATACGACTGACCGTCGACGGGGCGTCATTGGTATGCAGAGTTGAAACCAACAAGTGACCCGTAAGCGCCGCTTCCACCGCGATGCCGGCCGTTTCCGAGTCACGAATTTCACCCACCAGAATCACATCGGGATCCATCCGGAGGTAACAGCGCAGCGCGCGGGCAAAGGTGAGCCCAATCTGCCGATTCATCTGCATCTGATTGAGTCCGGGAAGGGTATACTCGATCGGATCCTCGGCGGTCTGAATGTTGACGTCGGGTGTATTGATTTCCGCCAACGCCGAATAAAGGGTCATCGACTTACCGGACCCGGTCGGTCCGCAGTGCAGGATCATACCGTAGGGCTGCTGGATACAGGCCCGATATTTTTCGAGATTCTCTTCCGAAAAACCAAGCGCGGGAAGAGGGAGCGTGGTCTTCGTTTTGTCGAGAATACGCATGACGACTTTCTCGCCGTGATTCATCGGGCCGGTCGCTACGCGCAAATCGATATCGATGTTCTTCTTGGTGTATTTCTTAAAAACGATCCGGCCATCCTGGGGAAGGCGACGCTCGGCGATATCAAGATTGCACATGATCTTGAGCCGGGTGCAAAGGGCATTGGAGACCTGGGACGGTAGGCGCAATTTTTCGGAACACATGCCGTCCACGCGGTAGCGCACGATCAGGTTCTTCTCCTGCGGCTCGATATGGATATCCGATGCGCCGGAAATGTAGGCATCTTCGATGATTCGATTAGCGAGCTGCACGATCGGGGCCGAATCTTCACTTTCAAGATCTGCGGCGCTGACTTCGCCCACTTCGCCGTCGGTATTGTAGGCGGTGCTGATGACATCGGCGACGCCGCCGATATCGATATTCGCTTCGGGTTCGGCATCGGTTTTGAAATACTTTTTGACCAGCTCCTCGATGAACGTAGCGGAAGCGACCCGCGTTTCTTCAATATGAAGTTCGGTGGTGAGTTGGAAGGAGTCGCGCTTCGCGTAATCGAGCGGATTGCTCATCAACACCGCGACCGAGTTCGGCGTGATTTGCTTGTGCGGGAAAATGCCTTCGCGGCGGATCACCGCGTCGCCTACGACCTCGACTAATTTTTCATCGATTTCGATTTCGTTTTCCGAAGTGATGAGCGGCGTATCGGTGAGGCGGGCGATGAACTTCGCGGTATCGTCGGCGCTCAGTTCAAACTTGGGATCCATCATCCGCTGGATCAGCGTCGCGGAATATTCCGCGACCTCCATCAGGAGTTTGAGATCGGTCTCCGTAAAGTGGCCATTGGTGCCCGCGTGGGGTTCCTTGTTGAGCACCTGAATCGCACCGATGTTGCTCGAGATTCCTTTCAGTGGGACGGTCAACATCGATTGGACGTCGAACCCCGTATTCATATTCTTCAACGAATCGCCATCCGGACCATCCGCGGTGAAGAAAAGAGGTTCACCGGACTCGATGACTTTACCGACGTTGCCGGTTCCGAGCGGGAGCTTGAGGGCGAGTAGCTTCTCTTCGGTCTCTTTAAACTGGGTCTCTTTCTCCGGAGCGGTCGACCACAGGGTGGGCGAATAATAAACGTGGCGGAAAGTGATGTCGTTGCCCTCAACCAGATACAGGGTCATCGATTGCGCGGCGAGAGCATCGACGACTTTGGACGCCGTGAGTTCGATGACGGAAGTGACGTCCTCGCGGCTCGGCGCGGGTTTGGCGATTACCTTGATGAGCAGGAGCGGCGCAGAGCGCCTGCAGCGTTGGGTGCGGCCATAGGGAGTGATTCGAATTGGTGCGGCGGAGTTGCGTTACCGCCGAACCTGAGTCAGGCAAAAAGCAGCTAGATCAACTCCACAAGGTTTAGAATGTTCAAATGGTTAAGGTTTCGCTGGATGAGTCAACGACGGGAAACGGAATCCCGGGGGCAAGCGGGTGAACGCTTGGCGGAGAGGTTTTTGCGCCAAACACACGATTTCATGCTGGTCGCCCAAAACTGGCGAAATCCTCGGGATAGACGAGACGAGATCGATTTGGTCATGATGGACGGGGAGGTTTTGGTCTTTGTGGAGGTTAAAACCCGGACCGCCGAAGCACTCGTGCCGGGCGTCTATGCCGTGGATAGGCGCAAAAAAAGGGTCATGCGCCGGACGATTGCGGCTTATCTGCGTGGGCTGAAAGAGCTTCCGCGAACCCATCGGTTTGATGTGGTGCAGGTCAGTTGGCCCGAAGCGGGGACGCACGGTGAGCCCGAGATTCTGCATTTTGAGCACGTTTCGCTGCGGTGAATCCGGCAGTTTGCCGACCGCGATCGGCGGAAAGGGCGTATTTTGGCCCAAATTAAGCGAAATGTCCTTCGGCCTTGCTTCAAATCCTTGGCCGCATGAGATCGTTAAGACCCATGGCCGAAACTTCTTCCCGCCATCCTTTTCTCGAGGACCTTAGCAAACATCGTGGTGCACCTCCTACCGCGGTGGTGATTTTTGGTGCTTCCGGCGACCTGACCGCCCGGAAGCTCATCCCCGCGGTTTATAATCTGGCGGCGGATAATCTGCTCCCGCCGGACTTTCATTTGATCGGTTACGGCCGCAAGCCGATCTCCGATGAGGCCTTCCGCGAGTTAGCGGCCGGCGCGATTAAAGAATTTTCGCGCCGCGAATTGTCCGACGACGTATGGGCCCGCATTGCCGAGCGCACGACGTATGTGGCCGGTGGTTATGACGATCCTGAGGCGTTTGGTCGGCTCGCCGAGCATCTGGCCAAGATCGACGAAAAGGTCGGCCGGGAAGTGCAGCCTCTGTTTTATATTTCCACCCCTCCCTCCGTTTTTGCGCCAATTTTAAAAAACCTTGGTGCCAGCGGGCTGGCCAAGAAACATCTCGGTAAGCCTCACCACGCCAAGGTCATTATCGAGAAACCCTTCGGCCGGGATTTAGAATCTGCCCGCGAGCTCAATCATACCATCACTGGCGTGTTGGAAGAGCATCAGGTATACCGCATCGATCACTACCTCGGTAAAGAGACGGTGCAGGATCTGTTGGTGCAGCGTTTTGCGAATTCGATTTTTGAACCGCTGTGGAATCGCAACTTCATCGACAACGTTCAGATCACCGTATCGGAAGAAGTGGGTGTCGGCACGCGTGGCGGCTACTACGAACAAAGTGGCGCTCTGCGCGACATGATCCAGAATCATACCATGCAGTTGGTGGCGCTCACCGCCATGGAACCGCCTGGATCGTTGGATGCCGAAGCCATTCGGGACGAAAAGGTGAAACTCTTGCGGGCGATCCAGCCGCTCGATCCCGCGGTTGATGTGGCGCGCGCGCAATACGCCGAAGGCATGATCGCGGGTAAACCCGAACCGGGTTACTTGGACGAAGAGGGGATCGCGGAGGAGTCCGGCACGGAAACGTACGCGGCCATCAAACTTTCCATCAACAATTGGCGTTGGCAGGGAGTACCGTTCTACCTGCGTTCCGGCAAACGCATGGCCCGGCGGGTCACGGAGATTGCGGTTCAATTCAAGCGTCCCCCCGGAACCTTGTTTGCCGGCGGTGGATTCGATCTGGCGACCAATACCCTTTCTTTCCAAATCCAACCTGACGAAGGACTCAGCTTGATCCTCAACGGCAAGGTTCCCGGACTCGAGACGCGCACCCAGCCGGTCAAAATGAGCTTCCGCTACAGCACGACCTTCGGCTCGAATACACCTGAAGCTTACGAACGGCTTGTGCTCGATGCCATGACCGGAGATGGCACACTCTTTATTCGCGGAGATGAGGCCGAGACCTCGTGGAAACTATATACACCGCTGCTGGAAGCCTGGGCGGCGGCCGGCCGCGATGGCATGGATGCTTACGCTGCGGGATCCTGGGGACCGGCCAATGCCGATGCCCTCCTGGCCGCGAAAGACCACGTTTGGCGCAAACCGTAAGCGTCCTTCGGCACGAAGTAGCAAGTTCCAAGTATCAAGTGACACGTTCCCTGACTCAGAATCTGATCTCTCTTTTGACGTTCTCGCACGATCCGATCCATGCCTACTGTATTTGAAGCACTGCCCGGTATTGAGGTTCCGGTAGGGGAGATTAAGCCCCGGCTGGCCCGCATGTGGGAGGATCCCGAGCAGGCCGCCAGAGGCATGTCGGATGATTCCGCCCGCGCCATGCAAATGAACTTCGTGGTCCACTTTGGATTTGCGACCGAGCCCGATGATGCGGTGGCACAATTCGAGACCATTAAGATTTTCGCCCACCGCTATCCCTGCCGCGTCGTGGTGCTCTGTCCGCTCAACGAAAACGATCAGGGCACGGAGATGCGCGCCAAGGTTTACGGCGAATGTTTCCTCGGGAAATCCAAGGGCGACACCCGTTGTGTGGAATTTGTGGTGCTGAGCTATCCGATGGCGACGCGGTGTTTTCTCGAGAATCAGGTCTCCATCTGTCTTTCGACTGATCTGCCGACCTATTACTGGGCCCACCGTTTCTCCAACAGCGCGCGATTGGCGGATTACGAATTTCTCCTGAGTCACGCCAAGCGCGTGATATTTGACACTGCGATCGTGCCCGCGGATGCGGGGAGCTACCCTTGGCCGCGGCCGGAGGCGATTCGCGATATGGTCAGCGCGCGTTTGTTGCCGGTGCGGCAGTCTCTGGGCCAGTTCCTGAGCGGGTTTTTGCCGGCGCAATTGGTCGACGGGCTGCAGCAGGTGAATCTGTATCATCGGGAACGATACGCTCCGGAAGCGCGCGTGCTGTCCGAGTGGCTGCGGGTGCGGTTGGAAAAATGCGGTGCGTCTTCCGATTGTGACAAAGTGATTAAGCCCAGCACGGCGGCGGGAATTGATGATTTCGCGGTGGAGTTTTGCTACGCGAGTGAGGATCGATATTTTAAATGGCGGGCGGATATTGCCCTGAACCACGCTGAGTTTTCGGCCGATTTGGGACAAGGGCGGGTCGAATTGACTACCGCCATACACCTCCTCGATCCCGCGGCTACGCTGTCCGAAGCAATTTTTTATTGATGACTGAAAAACAGACCGAATACGGCCGACTGATTGTCGGCGAGAAAATGGAATTATTCGCCGCAGCGGTGCGCCTCGCCGTGGACGCTCATTCGGCGAGTGGACATCAGAATTTTACCTGGGCCTTCACCGGTGGGTCCACCCCGCAAGCCTGGTATACGTGGGCGCAGGAAACGGGAGCAATCCCGGCCGAGGTGATGGGGAATACCCATTTCACCGTCAGCGACGAACGCTGTGTGCCGCTCTCGAGTGAGGACAGTAATTTTGGCACTGCTGAACGCAAGTTGCTCGCGCCGAGTGCCGTGCCCGTTGAACACCGTCATCCCTGGGTGGTAGCCTACGAACCGGAAGCCGCGGCCGAAGCCTATCGTCGCACCATGCAATTGCTCAACCCTCCGGGCAAAGCCTACGACGTTTGTTTTCTCGGGATGGGCGACGATGCGCACACGGCCTCATTTTTCCCCGGTAGCAGTTTGTTAGAATCCGACGGCGGCTTGTTTTTCGCGGCCGTGGATACGCCGCAAAAAGGATGGCGGCTTACCATCACCCCCACGGGTCTACAGCACTCCGGTTTAGTCGTGGTCATGGCTCTGGGAGCTGGCAAAGCCGCCGCGCTGGAACGCGTATTCCAAGGGGATGATGAGCTGTGGGAGGCACCAGCTAAAATTCTCAGAACCTGCGCCGCTAAAACGGTGTGGTTAGTCGACGAAGCCGCCGCGGCCGAACTCGCCTAGTGGTCCCAAATCGCACGAGGGCGCTCCCCCTCAATTAGTCCCACCGTCAATATACCAGGTGGCAATGGATTCTCGTTTGCCGACGAGATAGTTTGAGGCGGCGGGTTACTCGTCTCGCAGGGCTTCATTGGGCGAGACAAGCGAGGCCTGGCGGGAGGGCAACAGACTGGCGAGCAGGACCACGGTTGCCATGACCGCGCCGGTTACGAGGACGACCATGGGGCTGAAGGTTTCGACCCCGAAAAGCAGGCTTTGCATCGCTCGTCCAACCGCCCAGGCGCCGGCGACGCCCAAGGCGATTCCGGCGACCAGCAACTTCGTGCCGAGGCAGAGGAATTGCGCCAATATCTGGGAGGGCAGGGCGCCGAGCGCCATGCGCACCCCGATTTCGCGGCGGCGTTGTCCCACGGCGTAGGCGAGCACGCCATAGGTCCCCACGGCCGCGAGCAGGAGCGCCATGCCGGCAAAGATTCCGGCTAACAATGCGGGAGAGCGGCGGGCGACCAAACTGTCGTCGATCAGGGCCTGCATCCCTTGGATGTCATCGACCGGCATGGTGGGATCCAGATTTGTGACGACTTTTCGCAGGGAATTGCCCATGGCTTCGGGCGGCAGGTCGGTGCGCAATACAATGGTCATGGAGCCCGAGCTGTATGATTTGTAGCGACGAAAGATGGTGCCCAAAGGCTCTGAATCGGTCAGGTCTCGCGCTCGATTTGTCGCGACGACCCCTACGATGGTGATGGCTTCTTCTTCGGCAAACTCCACGCCGTTAACGAAGCGACGGCCAATCGCGCTGGAACCGTCCGGCCAGTAACGTCGCACGAATTCTTGATCCACGACCGCGACCTTTTGATCTCCTTGTTGATCGGCGTCGTTTAGGAATCGTCCTTCGATGAGCGGGATGCCCATGGTGGTCCAGTAGTCGCCATAAACCCCCACGGTATGATGCGTTCGAAGCGACTCCCCGGGGGAGGGTTCAGCGCCTTCGACGACCGTCGCGTTATCGCTGTGGTTTCCGCCGAACGGGATATTCGAAATCATGGCTGCGGCGCTTACACTAGGTTGGGCCCGGAGTTGTTCCGTCAGGCGTCCTAGGAAGGCTTCCTTGTCTTCCGTCTCAGGATAGGATTGCCAAACCATGCTGATTGCACCGGTCAGGACCTGCTCGGCCTGAAATCCCGGTGAAACCTCCATTACTTTTTTCATACTCAAACCCAGTAGTCCTGCGCCGGTTAACAGCATGAACGTGAGCGCGATTTGCAGCGTCATAAACCCGTGCCGCACATTTTGAGCGGCTCGACTGATGGTGCCTCCCCGCGACTCAGCCTGCAGCACCGGGGCCAAACGGGTGCGCAAGCTCACGAGCAAGATCGGCAGCGATAAGAGCAAGCCCACCACCAGCGAGGCTCCCAGGCTTACCAGGGCGAGTCGTGAATCGAAGGCGATGGTGAGACCCAGCGGAAGTTGATCCGTGCCCAAGGTTGCCAGAAATTTGAGACCCAAGGCACCCGCGCCCAATCCGAGTAATCCTCCCGAGGCCGCGATCAGAAGGCACTCGGATATGATTTGCTGCGCGAGGTCTTTTCGACCGGCGCCCAGTGCTTGTCTCACGGCGAATTCTTTGGCCCGACCGTGGGTGCGGATAAGGAGGAGATTGATGAGGTTGACCGCACCGATCAGCAAGAGCCCCGCTACGCCGGCCTGAAGCAGCAAAAGCGTGGGTTTGATGTCACCGACGATATCATCGTGGAGCGACAGGACGGTGGAGCTGAACCCGGCGTCGGTGATAAGTTCGGCATAGGGATCGATGGCGAGCTGCTGTTCATTGAAAGCATCGATCTGCACCTGAGCCTGTTCAATCGAGGCCGTGGGATTGAGTCTGGCGATGAGCAGTTGGTTATTGCTGTGCCGGTTCGTGATTTCGCGGTCTTCGGCGTCCGAGGCCAATGGAATGAAGAAACGAGCCTGTTGACCCAGATAGTGATTAAATCCCGGGCGGGTCACTCCGATGACTTCGTAGACCTGACTATCGACCATGAAGGTTTGCCCCAGAATGTCCGGGGCCCCCGAAAAATAGTCCTGCCAAAATTCATGGGTGACGACCGCCACCTGATGATTTCCGTAGAACGTTTCCTCTTCGGTGAAGGTGCGTCCCGAAAAGAGTGTCACTCCGAGGGTTTGCCAGAAGTCGGGTGAAACGCGTCCGCGGTCCATCGTTTGCGGGCTACCTGCCTCACCGACCACCGCAGTGCCGGGCTGAACCATGGAAAGTGATTCGAGGGCGGCAATATTTCCGCGTCGATTGTAGTAGTTGGGCAGGGATGCGCCGATACGTTCCACGCCGGCTCCGGGGTAGGAGTTGTGCACCACCACGAGTCGGTCGGAGTTTGGATAAGGCAGGGGGCGCACCAAAATCGCATCGACCACGGCGAAGATCGCGACGTTTGCGCCGATGCAGACGGCGAGCGTGAGGAGGGCGGTGGCGGTGAAGCTCCGCTCGCGGGCGAGGCGGCGGAAAGATTGGCGAAACGCGGTAAAAGAAATCATGGGCTCCTTGAACACCCCGTGGGCGGGCCAAAGTTACAGAAAGTTGAGGCGAATTGTGCCAAATCTTGCTCGTGAGGTGGCGAGACTCGGCTATCTCGATTAGGTTCAGCGATGATCTTTCGACGGGCAGCGATTTGTTTGGGGTTACTTTGGAGCGTCTTTATGGCGGGTTGTGTCTCGGCTCCGGCGACGAAGGGTCCACCGTTGGAGTTGGCCGATTTTGTCGATCTGGAGCGCTTTATGGGCACGTGGTATGTCCACGGCTACACGCCCACGATCATCGATGCCCGGGCTTTCAATGCCACCGAGACTTACGAGATCGCCGATAGCGGACGTATCCTCACCACCTACCGATTTAACGCGGATTCCACTTACGGGCCGGAGAAGGTCTACACGCCGTCCGCCCGGATTGTGAACACCACTACCAATGCCGAGTGGCGGATGCGGTTCTTTGGCCTGATCAACGCGGCGTATTTGATCCTCTATGTCAGCGACACCTACGATTACACGGTGATTGGTCATCCGGATCGGGACCTGGCTTGGATCATGTCGCGGAGCCCGCAGATCGCGGAACCGCGTTATCTTGAGTTGAGGGCGGAGTTGGAACGACGCAGCTTCAATCTTTCGGAGTTCCGGCGCGTGGAGCATCGCCCAAAGCACTAGTTCATTCCCGTGGCAAGGGGCGAAAAGATCGTGTGAATGGGGCTGGATTTTGAAACTCGCTTTGCCCCAGTGAATGCAAATTCTGGTCGTTGATGAGTTTAGCCGTCCTCCTTGCTTTTGTATCCCGCGAATCAGACCCGCTCATTTGGCTGGGCGTGGGCACGGTGTTTTTCGTTGGTTTTGTAGCCGGAGTATTTTGGGGCCGGGGCAAGTTACAGAAATGGCTGAGTAAATCGTTGGCCAATAAAACCAAGGCGATTGAGTCGATTCATCTGCGCCGACTCGGACTACAGCAAATCATCGTGCTGGTGCGGGGGCTGTTGCATTTTGCCAGCGTGGTGCTGGTGCTGATCGCCACGATTGCCTGGATCCTTTTTGCGCTCACGGGATTTGAGACCACTCAACCTTTTGCCGAGGATTTGATGCAAGGGGTTCAGGCGAAAGGTCGTGATTTGGGGCATGGTCTGTTGGCCGCGCTGCCG
>JABIRI010000191.1 GCA_018667915.1 Opitutaceae bacterium
AGAACGAGTATGAGGAGCGATCCTCCCACCTTCCCTTTGCCTAAACCTATTCCCAGTTTCGCGGTCCTCCTTGTAGCGGAATTCTCGCTACAATCCCTTCTTCGGCTGCGCCCCGACCTCGCAACCAAACCCGTTGCGTTACTCGACGGCGACCGTCGCCGCGCCACCATCATCGCGCTCACCGCGACCGCACGCACGGCCGGAGTCGTCACCGGATTAACCGTCCCCCAAGCCCTCTCCCGCTGCAGCGACCTTTTACTCGAACAACCAAACTCCAACGCAGACGACGAAGCCAGCGCCAGCCTGTTGGCCGCCGCATCCCATCTTTCCCCGCTCGTCGAGGATACCGACATCGGAATCGTCACTGCCGATGTCACCTCGCTTCCCCCCGATCAACGCGAACCCCGCCTACACGCCGCGCTCACCCGGCTCGCCACCCTCGGCCTCACTGCCACCGCCGGTTTGGCCAACACCCCCCTACTCGCGCTCTACGGTGCCCGGGCCGCCCTCGGCGACCCATCGAAGAACCAAGTATCAAGTATCAAGTATCAAGAGACGGAAGAGCAGCCGCTACTCGTGGCGGAGGCTGAAACGCAGCCCTCGGGGTCAGCGTCGTTAAAAAATGAAACGCAGTCCCTTCGGGACGGAGTTCATTTTTTCCGACCTGACCCCTTCCCCTGTCCAAACGACAAAGCCCCCTTACCCTCTCCCCAATCCGAAATCATAGATCGCAAATCCCAAATCCTGGCGATCACTGACGCTCATGAATTCCTTTCTCCTCTCCCGCTCCAAGCCGCCGATCCCGAACCCGATCATATCGATATTCTGCGTCTCTGGGGCATCACGACGCTCGGCCAACTCACCGCCCTCAGCAAAGCCGATGTCGCCCAACGCCTCGGTCCCGGCGGCCTTGCCCTGTGGGAACGAGCGGCCGGCCAAAGCACGCGCCCGATCCAACCGCTGCCGCCACCACAGAGCTTCGCCGCCGAGATGGAACTCGAACACCTCATCGAATCGATCGAGCCCCTTATGTTTCTGCTCCGGCGCTTCATCGATCGCCTCTGCCTCGATCTCCAAAGCGTTGCGCTCGCCGCCGCCGAAATCGACCTCTGCCTGAGACTCGACGACGACAAAACCCACCAACGCTCCATTCGTCTGCCCGAGCCCACCGCCTCTGCAGATCTGCTCTTCCGCACCCTGCAATCGCATCTCGAAACCGTTTCAACTGATTCTGCCATTGTCGCAGTCCGACTAGACCTATTCCCCACCCGACCTCTTCATCGACAACAAGGTCTCTTCGATACCGGGCTACGCGACCCGCACGGCTTCGCCGAAACGCTCGCCCGCGCCGCTGCGCTGCTCGGTTCCGATCAAATCGGCACCCCGCAACTCGCAGATACTCATCGCCCCGACTCCGCTACGCTCGCTCCTCCCACCACCGCAGAGAATATATCAACTGCACCCACGCCCTCCCTTCCGGCACTAGGTATCCCGCTCCGCCGATTTCGCCCCCCGCACCCCGTTCGCATCGAACTGCAATCTGAGTCCCCGACTCCGGCCTTCCTTTGGAGTGAAACCATCCGCGGCGAAATCCAACACCACCACGGTCCTTGGCGGGCCAACGGTGACTGGTGGCAATCCGATCAAGTCTGGGCGCGGGAAGAATGGGACATCGCCCTCGGCCCACCTCATCCCGGTCTCTATCGCCTCAGTCAAACCTCCACCGGATGGTATCTAGAAGGTGAATACGACTAGGGCGCGGCGCGAAGTCTCAAGTAACAGGTATCAAGCGCTGCGCGAAGTTCCAAGTAGCAGGTATCAAGTAACAAGTGATTCAACCCCTAACTCCACCGCCACTCAGCTCACTCTTACTCATACTCGTTCTCGTTCTCGTTCTCGTCATCTGCCTCCCAACGCCCCCCACCTCTGACGAAAGAGAAAGATAAAGAGGAAAGACTAAAGAAACTGACCCACTCCGCAGGTTTCGAGAACGCCCCCGCCCTTCATCCCTCTCACTTCATCCTTCTCACTTCATCCTTCTTACTTCCTCCTTCTTAATTGCCCTCCTCTCCTTACATCGAGCTCCACGCCAACAGTGCGTTTAGTTTTCTCCGGGGCGCTTCCATGCCCGCAGATCTCGCAGCGGCTGCCGCGCGCCTTGAGCTGCCCGGTATGGCCGTTTGCGATCGTGACGGATTTTACGGCACTCCACGCTTCTATCACGCCGCCAATGAAGTGGGCGTGCGCCCTTTCGTCGGCACCGAGATCACGCTGCGCGACGGCACCGCCCTACCCCTCCTCGCCGCCAGTCGCACCGGCTACCAAAACCTCTGCCAACTCATCTCGCACGCCAAACAGACGCGTCGCTCGGCCTCGCCCCAATCCGAAATCCAAAATCCGAAATCCAAAATCACCCCCGCCGACCTCCGCGAACGCAAGCGTCCCTGCTACGCCACCTGGGATGAAGTTGCCCAATACTCCGAAGGTGTAATCGCCCTCACCGGCGACACCGAAGGCCCGCTCCTCTCCGCATGGCGCACCGGTGGCAACGACGCCGTCGCCGAGCCGCTCGACCATCTTCAACGCATCTTCGGCGCTGATCGCCTCTACGTCGAAGTCCAACGTCATCGTGTCCGCGGCGAAGAACGCAACGTGACCTTCCTCCGCGACCTCGCCGCCAGTCAGAGTCTGCCCCTCCTCGCCACCGGCGGTATCACTCACGCGGATCGCTCCGCGCGCGCAATCGCCGATGTATTCACTTGTCTCCGACATCATACCACCCTCGACGGAGCCGGCCGCCTCCTCGCTCCCAATGCCGAACGACAAGTCCGCTCCGGGCGATTCATGACGGAGAAATTCATCGATCTCCCCGCCGCGATCACCAACACCGCTCGACTGGCAGATCGGCTCGATTTTACGTTGCGCGATCTGGGTTACGAATTTCCCGACTACCCGGTTCCTCCTTGGGACAACATGCTATCCCATCTGCGGCATCTCGTCTATTCAGGCATCCGTGACTTGATCCCCCGCGTTACCCAAAAGTATCGCCGCCAAATCGACGCCGAACTCGCGCTCATCGACCAGCTCGGATTCTGCGGATATTTTCTGCTCGTCGCCGATATCTGCCGGTGGGCCCGCTCGCACGGCATTCTCGTGCAAGGCCGCGGGTCCGCCGCCAATAGCGTGATCTGTTACGCGCTGCGCATCACGGCCATCGATCCGGTAAAAAACCACCTACTCTTCGAACGCTTTTTGAGCGAAGGTCGCGTCGGCGCCGGTGGGCGGCCCTCCTGGCCCGATATCGATCTCGATCTGCCCAGCGGGGAACTCCGCGAGTCCGTCATCCAAGAAGTCTATCGCCGCTACTCCCCCCACGGCGCGGCCATGACCGCCAACGTCATCACTTACCGCGGCCGCGGCGCTACCCGCGATCTCGGCAAGGTGCTTGGCCTCTCCGATGACATCATGGACCGATTTTCGAGTCTGTTTCACGGTGGCGACTTCCCTCACACGATCGAGCTCGAAGAACAGCTGGCTAAGTCCGGCCTGCCGCGCGCCCACCCTCGCGCCGCCACGCTGGCAAAACTGCACCAACAACTCCACGGCCTTCCGCGCCACCTCGGCCAGCATTCCGGCGGAATGATCATCTGTGGCGGGCGTCTCAACCAAGTCGTCCCACTCGAACCCGCTTCGATGCCCAACCGCGTCGTCGTGCAATGGGACAAGGACGACTGCGAGGACCTCGGTATCGTGAAGGTCGATCTCCTCGGTCTCGGCATGATGGCTACCCTTCAAGACTGCTTCGAACTCTGCGCCGATCGCGGTGAAGAGCTGTCCCTCTACACGCTCCCCGCCGACGATCCCAAAACATACCGCATGATGCAGGAGGCCGATACCATCGGTGTTTTCCAAATCGAAAGCCGCGCCCAAATGTCGAGCCTGCGACGCTTCAAACCCGCGTGCTTTTACGACGTCGCCATGCAGGTCGCCATCGTGCGCCCCGGACCCATCGTAGGCCAGCTCGTGCACCCCATCATCGCCCGCCGCCACGGCGGCGAGCCCATCGTCTGCCTCGACCCCGAAGTCCACGAGCGCCTACTCCCCATTCTCAAACGCACCTACGGCGTCGTGCTCTTTCAGGAGCAGATGCTCGCCTGCGCCATGGAGCTCGCCGACTACAACGGCGCCCAAGCGGAAGAGTTGCGCCGCGCCATGGGATTCAGTCGCGGCACCGAACGTCTCGAACGCGGTCTCAACAATCTGCGCACGGCGATGCGCAAGCACGGGTGGTCCGACCGCATCATCGAAATGCTGATCGAGTC
>JABIRI010000266.1 GCA_018667915.1 Opitutaceae bacterium
ACGAACGGGATAATAATAATGCCACCTGGGCCGGCCTGTTGGGGCTCGCTAAAATGTCGGGCAGCCAAGGTCTCTTCGCCGCCGCCGGAGCCGCCCGCAGCGAGCAAACCCTCGCGGTGCAGACCAATCCCTCGTATTTCTCCGCCTATTCGCTGGCTGCCCTGCGCGGGGTGAATGACGCCTTCATCACGGCGATCAACAAATACCCAGCCAAGTAAGGCTTAAGGTCGATTTCGGTCATTTTGTCACCTGCTCCCCGCCCCGGAGCGGATTTTCTGGTCCTAGACTCCGGATGCCGATTCCGCTTTGCCTTGCGGGTGGGGTGGGTCAGGGTCGCGGGCGATGGTCCAATCTACCGAAGGCAAAGTCATTCATTCGCGGGAACCCTTGTGGGATCCGCAGCGGTGGCTGCCGACCACTCGCGAAGAGGTGGAAGCGCGCGGGTGGGATCAACCGGATGTGATCCTTATTTCAGGTGACGCCTACGTGGACCATCCGGCGTTTGGCACGGCTGCCGTCGGCCGAATGCTCGAGGCCGAGGGCCTGAACGTCGCGATCGTGCCCCAGCCGAATTGGCGCGATGATCTGCGTGATTTCAAGAAACTCGGTCCACCGAAGATGTTCTTTGGCGTCACGGCGGGTTGTATGGATTCGATGGTCAATCGCTACACCGCCGCCAAAAAACTGCGCAGCGAGGACGCCTACACGCCGGGCGGTGAGCATGGTTTCCGACCTGATTACGCGACCACGGTTTATTCGAAGGCGCTGAAGCAGCTATTTCCGGACGTGCCGGTGATGATCGGTGGAATCGAGGCAAGTCTGCGTCGGGTCACGCACTACGATTATTGGTCGGATAAACTCATGCCCTCGATTCTCGAATCGAGTGGAGCGGACCTGCTGATCTACGGCATGGGCGAGTTGCCGCTGCGCGAAACGGTGCGACTGTTGAAACAAGGCGTGCCCTTTTCGTCGCTCAAAACCATTCCACAAACGGCCGTGCTGTTGCCGGAAGGAGAGGTGGCCCAGAAGAATAAGCGTTGGGACGATTTCACCCTCCATAGTCACGCCGACTGTTTGGAGGATCGGGAACGTTACGCGAAGAATTTTAAGGACATCGAAACGGAATCGAATCGGGTGAAGGCGCGTCGATTGTTTCAGCAGACCGGCGAACGCACGCTCGTGGTGAATCCGCCGTTCCCGACCATGACGGAGAAACAAATCGATGCCGCGTTCGATCTGCCTTACACGCGATTGCCGCATCCCAAGTATCGTAAGCGCGGACCGATTCCGGCTTACGAGATGATCAAGCATTCGATCAACATGCACCGCGGTTGTTTTGGCGGCTGTAGTTTCTGCACGATTTCGGCGCACCAAGGTAAATTTGTCGCGAGCCGGTCGAAGACTTCGATATTGCGCGAAGTCGAATCGATCAAACAGATGCCCGACTTCCGCGGCACGATCAGTGATGTCGGCGGACCCTCCGCCAACATGTATAAGATGAAGGGCAAGGAGCAGTGGATCTGCGATGAGTGTATTCGTCCGTCCTGCATCTGGCCCGACGTGTGTCGAAATCTAGATACGGACCACACCGACCTACTCGACATCTACAAATCGGTGCGGGAGACGGAAGGCGTGAAGCACGCTTACGTGGCCAGCGGCATCCGCTACGATCTGTTTTTACATGAGAAGGGGGCATCGCCCAAAGCTAAGGCGAGCCACGATAAATACATCGAGGAGTTGGCCGTGCATCACGTGCCGGGCCGCATCAAGGTAGCCCCCGAACATACGAGTGACCACGTGCTGCGTGTCATGCGGAAACCGACCTTCGATTTGTTCTACAAGTTCAAAGAGAAATTTGATGCCGCGATCAAAAAGGCGGGTAAGAAAAAAACTCCGGTGATCCCGTATTTTATCAGTTCACATCCAGGATCGCGACCCGAAGACATGGCGGAGCTGGCACTCAAAACGAAGGACCTCGGATTCCGTTTGGAGCAGGTGCAGGACTTCACTCCTACACCAATGACGGTGGCGACGGAGATTTATGCGACAGGGGTGCATCCTTATGATGGCGTCAATGTGTGTGTGGCGCGGACACCGGATGAGAAGCAGGAGCAACGTAGCTTCTTCTTTTGGTATAAACCCGAAATGAGAACCGCACTGCGCAAGTCAATGACCCGGCTCGGTCTTGGCGGAATCGCGCGCCGATTACTTGATGAGAAACGCAAAACTGAAGACGTGACACCACCACCACACATTACACCCTGCGGCATGCAGGTTCCCGCGGAAGTTGCCGCGTCGAAGACGCCGGTAATTACGCCGGACGGAGAGCTGCTTGATGCTCCGGTTAAGAAGAAAAAACCGCCGCGGATGGAAAAACAAAAACCGTCTCGCAATAAACGGAAGAAGACCGATCCCCGAGGGCCTAAGTCTGAGTATAAACCCGAAGCGAAGCCCGCGCCGTTCCAGAAGTTTTTCAAGAAGCGTTGAGCCGTGTCTTCGACTGAGTCGCGAGAGTCCCGATCGCCGTCCCGTGGTGTTTTAATTGCGGCGGGGGTAATCGTTGCCCTGATGTCGCTCAACTGGGTGGCGGCGGTCGCGCGATTCCATGTGGAGGGGATCTATTGGGACCAGTGGATGTTCCTGGAACCGATGTTCAAAGGGGAGGGTGGGTTGGCGCTGTTCACGCAGCAGCACGGGCCACACCGCCAGGGCATCGCGTTCATCATCACGTCGTGGATCATGGACTGGAGTGGATGGGATACGCGGGTGGAAGCGTTGTGGGTCGCGAGCCTGTTGATGGTCGCCGCGGTAATGGGGTTGATTTGGAAATATCGTCTCACGGGGCGCCTCGGTTGGGTTGACCTTTGGCTGCCGTTCGCCGTGCTGGCCATGCGGCAATATGAGAATGTCATCCTCGTGCCGAATGCGTCACACAGCATGTTTCCGTTGGTGCTGATGTTGGGGGCAGCGCTGGTATTGTTGCGCGATCTTTCGGTGCGCCGGTGGTTGGTGCTGGGCGTGATCGGCGTGCTGGCGCTCTTTACGGGATTTGCGTTGTTCGTTTGGGGAGCCCTGATCGGGCTGGCGGTGCTGGTGGGGATCCGAGAAGTGGTGCGGAAGCAGTATCGGAGACTGTCGGGTCCGGCGGTGGCCAGTGCGGTGCTCTTGGCGGGATTGGGGTGGTTTCTGCACGGCTATTTGTTCAACCCGGCGAGCCCTGGAGCGACGTTTCCGCATTATCCGTTGATGGACTATCCGCTGTTTGTGGTCCGGATGATCGCATCACGGATGGGCATGTTGGGCGGGGACACAGAGGCGATTTTATGGGGGTGGGTTCTGCTGGGCCTGGCCGTTGCGGGTTGGGGGATGGCGTGCTGGCGAATGGTGAGGGCCGACGAAATCAAGGCGCCGTTGATGACGGCTGTTTTTTTCCTGACGGTGGGAATGGGTTATGCGATTTTCACTGCGCTCGGGCGGGTGCATCTGGGAGTCGAAGGGGGAGAGGCGTCCCGCTACACACCACTGATGATTTCGTTTTGGCTGGGGTTGGTGGCGTGGGCCGCTGCCACGAAATGGCGCGGATGGAACATGGCGGCGGCGATCCTCGGGTGGGCCATGGTGGTCGTGCCGTGGATGGACATGTGGGATCGACCCTGGCGGGACTGGCCGGGGACCCTGGGCATGGGCGAACGATCGCGCACGGCGATTGTTTGGA
This sequence comes from Opitutaceae bacterium, assembly GCA_018667915.1. Taxonomy (GTDB): domain Bacteria; phylum Verrucomicrobiota; class Verrucomicrobiia; order Opitutales; family Opitutaceae; genus Actomonas. Next base: position 3,716 of record JABIRI010000266.1, read on the forward strand.
CCACAAGTTACAAGACCAAATGGTTACTGGCGTGGCAGGAAACGGGCGATTGGCGGGAAGCGGAAAAACAAGTGCCGTATGGCGTGCATCCGGGGCCGGACGGCTCGCCTTTGGGTGATCAGATTTCGTTTTTGGAGGAGCGGAACCTTTCGTTCCTGGCGCATCCCGAAACCGACTATTCCTGGCTACCGTGGTGGAACCCGCTGGGGGTGAGTTGGGTGCAAGGCATGGGCGGTGAGCACGAACA
>JABIRI010000267.1 GCA_018667915.1 Opitutaceae bacterium
CTCGTTCTCGTTCTCGTTCTCGTTCTCGTTCTCGAGATTCGCGCTATACTGGATGAGAGGTGATGTCGAGCTGTGGCTGAGGGTCAGATGGAGCGGAGAGAACGAGAATGAGAACGGGTATGAGTGGGATACGGTGGTGGTCAGGTCAGGTTTAGGAATTTTGCCAGGTCCTTTACGGCGGGGGTGAGGCGGTGGGGGCGAGGGCAGGAGCGGCCGACTACATTGAGTTTATTTTTGGGGCGGTCGGATTTGAGGTCGGCGTGGCCGATGAGTTTTTCGCCGGCGAGGAGGGGGAGGGCGTAGTAGCCGCGTTGGCGTTTGGCGGCCGGGGTGTAGACTTCCCAGGTGTATTCGAAGTCCCAGAGACGTTGCACGAGATCGCGGTCGATGATGAGGGGATCGAGCGGGGCGAGGAGACGGACGTGGCTGGGTGGCCTGATGGTGGAGTTTAGTAGTGGCAGGTCGATCTTGAGGCAGTAGGCGGGTTTACCGTCGTCGAAGTGCACGGCTTGCACGTCTTCGGTGACATGGGGGAGTTCGGTGCGTTTTAGGGTGACGAGTCGGTGTTGGCGCAGTTTGAGCAGTGCCGTCCAGCGGGCGATCGTCTTTGGGGAGGGTTTGGGCTGGGCGAGGATGTCGGCTGGGATGATGCGTTCAGGGAGGTCGTAGATGCGGCGGCCTTTGAAACGGCGGGCGATGAGCAGGCGTCCGTGACCGAGCAGCTTGTCCATGACGACCTTGGCGAGGCGCGAGTTATTCCAACCGTTGGAGGCGCGGGAGTCGTCGGCGATGTGTTCGGATCCGAGCGCGCCGCGTTCGGTGATTTCGGCGATGATACGATTGGCTAGACGCTTTTCGGGCGCAGTGAGTTTGCCCATCCAGCTGCCTGGGGTTTTCGCTCGGCGGGCGATCGCGGCTTGGAAGTAAGGCCAGTCCGATATCGGAAACGCGGCGAGCACACCTCGACCGGGGTGAAAGTGTTCGAAACCGGGGCGTTTTTTGGCCGGAAGGGTGGGGCGATCAAGCGGGTCCTCATCGCGCACGCCGTAGAGGTGTTCGTGGAGGTCGCCTTCAGCGTAGCTGCTCACGCGGTTGCGCAGGATGTGTTCGTGCATGCGGCCACAGACATTGAGCGGATCGATCTGCACGAAGCCGAGGTGGTTGATGACCCCGGCAATGTTGGCGGTTGGCCCAACTAATCCGGTGGCACTCAGGGAGAAGTGCCGAGCGACGGATGGGCTGACGCAGATGGGTGCCGGGACGAGCACGGAAGTGACTTATTCAGCGGCTTCGAGGCGGACGCTTTTGTAGTTGTGGATGTCGATCAGGTTGCCGTGCCAGCCTTTGACGGATGGTTGCTTCAAACGTGAGTTTACGTAGAAGTAGATCGGCGCGATGGGGGACTCATCCATGAGGATTTGTTCGGCCTGACGATAGAGATCGAAGCGTTTTTCAGGATCGATGGCGTAGCGAGCTTCGTTGACGAGGCGGTCGTAGTCGGTGTTAGCCCAACCGGTTTGATTGTTACCGCTATCCGACAACATAAGATCGAGAAAGGTGGAAGCGTCGATGTAGTCCCCGACCCAAGCCATCCGTGCGATGGTGTAATCGCCGTCACGCATGGAGTCAGATTGGACTTTGGCCTCTTGGTTGTAGAGACCGATATTGATACCGAGATTTTCTCGCCACATTTGTTGAATTGCTTCGGCGATTCGGCGATGGCCGTCGGAAGTATTGAACAAAATTTCGAGTTCGGGAAATCCTTCACCACCGGGAAATCCGGCCTCGGCAAGTAAGGCCCGCGCATGGTCTAAATCACCTGAGATCATGTTGCCGGCCGTGTAGCCCGCGGTGTCGGGAGGGGTGAGATTGCGGGCCGGTATTTGGCCGCCGAGGGTGACTTTGCTGACGAGCTGCTCGCGATCAATTGCCAAGGAAAGCGCGCGTCGCACGCGCACATCGTCGAGTGGCGCTTTACGAATGTTGAATCGGTAGTAGTAGGTGGCGAGGATCGTATTCTGGCCGAGATATTTGCTGAGTTCCGGATCGGTATTGTAGACGGCCAACTTGTCGATGGGCACTCCGGTGGTGACATGAAGCTGTCCGGAACGAAATGCGGCTTCTTCGCTGGCGGTGCTCTCAATGGGGTAAAAGCGAATTTCGTTTAAGCCTACGGCGTCGGCGTCCCAATAGGTGGGGGATTTGGTTACGCTGATGACCTGGTTGGGTTTCCATTCGTTGAGCACAAACATGCCATTGCCGACGAGATTGCCGGGCCGGGTCCAGCGTGATCCCCGTTTATCCATCGCGCCGTGGGCTTCGATGGTGGCTTGATGCACGGGATACCAAGAACTGTGGGCGGTGAGTCCGGGCAAATACGGCACGGGATAGGCGAGTTTGATTTGTAGCGTGTGATCATTTATCACGTTAACGCCAACGGTGGAGAAGTCGGTGGTTGTCCCGGCGATAAAATCTTCGGCGCCTTCGATACAGAACAACATGTAGGCGTATTCTGAAGCCATCTTGGGGGAGAGCATGCGTTGGTAGGCATAGGCAAAATCACGGGCGGTGACCGGATCTCCGTTGGACCATTTTGCGTCTGGCCGGAGATGGAAGGTCCAAGTTTTCACATCGTCCGACGCTTCCCAATGTGTTGCGACCCCGGAGATGGGCGTAGCATCTACGGGATCATAACTCGTGAGCCCTTCAAAGAGCGACAACACGATATTGAAGTCTTGCAGACTGTTTATGACGTGGGGGTCGAGGTCGGTAGGCTCGGAGAGATTGCCGAAGTGGAGAATGCCGTCGCGGGTGCCGCTATCAACGGCGGTCTCGCGGGAGCCGCAGCCCGTTGTCAGTAAGGTCGCCAATAGGCCGGCGAGGAGGGGGATGAGGGAGCCTTTACGCATGCGCCAAGCAGAGCATTCCCGGCGGTGGGTGCAACCAGTGAGAATCGGTTCCGGAACGAATTATGCCTGGGTGGACTGGTTTGCATTTGAAAGAGCCGTCGGAGCGTCGCCACGATACGCGGTTCATGAGCCTTAATCGTAGCGAACAAATGATGTGTGACTATGTGGATGAGAATCCCGAGGAACTGCGGTATTGGCAGGATAAAGTGAAGCGCTTTGCCAAGGAGTCACGAGATCGTCACGTAGCGGCAACGGAGCTAGCGGAAGAGTTGTGGGCGTATTTCAAGGAACGCTCCGAAGTGGTCCCGATGTTCAGAGAGATGGCTAATAGCGATTCCGAACTTCCTACGAGCATGCGGAATCTAGCGGATTATTGGCTGCGCCTTTGGGCACCGCTGCCTCCGAAGAAGAAAAAAAATCCCTGGCCGGTCTAACGAGTAAGGCGCGGAGACGGACTCGTGTAAAAAAACCCCAAAAAATCGGCATTCGTTCGTTTACAAGAAATGGGATTTACTCACATGGTATTCCCAAGCAATGGGAACCCTCAGCGGAGCCACCGCTCCTAAAAAATCTCGCGGGCGAAAGACGAAGGAATCAATCAAGACCTTCGTGTTGGACACCAACGTCTTACTTCACGACCCGCATTCGATTTTCAAATTCCAAGAGCACCATCTCGCCATACCGGTTGAGGTGCTGGAGGAGCTCGACGCGATCAAGTCCGAGCAATCGACGGAGCGCGGCCGCAATGCCCGGCGCGTTCACCGTATTCTGCAGGAGCTATTGCCGGATTCACATTCATTATTGGAGGGCGTGCGTCTTTCCACCGGCGGCACGCTTTCGGTGATCATCAACCGCTATTTTGAAGAGAACAATCTGTCCTCTCCCGCGATGCAGCGGTTGATGGCGGTGCTCCATGATCCGAAGAAGAAAGACAACCGCATCATCGCATGCGCACTCTTCGTTCAGGAGCAGTCTGACCCACCTACGATTCTGGTCACCAAAGACGTCAATGTGCAGCTCAAGGCCCGCGCGGTTGGACTGGAGTCCGAGGACTATCTCAACGACAAGGTGCCGGAACAGACCGATGAAGAGGACGGTTATCGTGAGGTCCCTGTATCGATTTACGAGCTGCAGCGCTTTTGCTCCGAAGGTAACCTCGACGTTGGCGAAACGATGGAGGGACAGCCGGATCTCGTGCTCAATGAATACGTCCTTCTGCGCTCTGACGAAGACAAGACCATGCCTGCTCGTTACGTGGGTAGCGGGACGGTGCGACGTCTACGCATTCCGGATTCCGTTAAAGCTCCCGGCGGCATCCCGATTCGCGCTCGGAATCTGGAACAGCAGTTCTTCATGGATGCTTTGCTGGATGACTCGATTTCGTTGATCACCTGTTTCGGTAAAGCGGGCACGGGTAAGACGCTTATTTCAACGGTGTGCGCTATTTCTCAGGTCCTCAGTGAGTACGGGCAATACGACGGAGTTTCTATTTCGCGACCCGTGATCGCGCTAGGCAAAGACATCGGTTTTCTGCCGGGAACGTTGGAGGAAAAAATGAAGCCTTGGCTGCAACCTTATCACGATGCGCTGGAGGTGCTGATGCCTTCCAAACCGCCTCAAGATCCGCAGTTCGCGACGAAGAAAGTCGCCAAGAAAAAGGTGCGTAAGTTGCACGAGACGAATGCTGCTGACGCCAATTCGACGGGCAGTGTGGGGCCGACCAAACCTTACGAGCGTCTGATCAACAGTGGACTCGTGGAAATCGAAGCCCTGTGTTTTATTCGCGGGCGTTCGATTGCGCGCCGCTTCTTTATTTTGGACGAGGCGCAGCAACTGACCCCTCACGAGGTGAAGACGGTGATCACGCGAATTTCGGAAGGCTCCAAAATCGTGCTGATCGGAGACCCGGCCCAGATTGATAATCCCTATGTGGATTCGCGGAGCAATGGACTGGTGTATTGTCACAATCGAATGAAGGGACACACGGTGTCGGCGCACGTGAAACTGAGCAAAGGCGAACGTTCCGAGCTCGCCGAATTAGCCGCGGATTTACTCTAGCGCGCCACGGGTTGGGGCGGTCTAGACGACCGCCCGTTCATTGGTCACCCTTGCCCGTTTTCGGGATGATATTTCCAATATGATTCAAGTAATTGCTTCCATCTCATACGATTCATCGAAGAGCGATGAACTACGCGAAATTCTGAACTGGATCGTGCCTTTGGTGCACGCGGAGGCAGGTTGTCGCAAATACCTGCCGACCGTTGATTGCCCGATGGGCTTGGCGATTCAGGAGACGGATTCCCGTGTATTTACGATGGTCGAAGAATGGGAGGACGAAGCGTCGTTACAGGCCCACCTAGCGGCTCCACACATGGACGAATTCCGCGAAAGAGTTCAAGGCATCGTAACCGGAGTTACGGTGAAGGTGCTCAAGGATTTTTAGAGTAGTGCCCGTCCGGCTACGATGTGGTGAAGGCTCCGCCATAGGCGGGCAAGCCGGCTGGGCCTTCCGTGGTGGATCAGACGTAGTGCCGCTCTATAGCCGGAACTTTGGAGATGGTAGTGTTCGGGACGCCGGCTAAAGCACGGCGCTACGATTCCCGATCCTGGGCTGAGGCTGCTTAGGGGCCGGGGCGGACAGGCCCACCCGCCTTCGCCGAAGCAATGGCGGACAAGGCGGCCCGTCCCTACCTTTGTGAGCCGCTTACTTGAGTTCGGCGTCGAGCAGGGCTTTGAGCTCGGCGGTTTTTTCCGGGTAGCGGGTCGCGAGATTGTTGCGTTCCTCCGGGTCCTCAGGGAGAAAGAATAGGGCGCCAGTTTCGGGAATTGGCTCGAAGGTATTGGTGCCGATGCGAAAACGATCACGGACACGTCCGGGAGGAATATATTTCCAATCGCCGGCCCGAATGGACCACGCGCCGACGCCCTGTTGGACTACATGGGCACGACCTTCATCGGTGCGGCCGAGTAGTGCGTCCAATTGGTCTTGGCTATCGGTGGCTCGTCCGCGGGGGATCGAGGCGCCGGTGAGAGAGGCAATACTGGCGAGGAAATCAACCTGGCTCACGATCGCATCGGAAAGACCGGGTTGGACGGTGCCGGGCCAGCTGACGATGGTCGGCATACGGGTGCCGCCTTCCCACACGCTGTATTTGCCGCCGCGCCAGGGGCCGGCTGCTTGGTGGTCGCCGTTCTTTTCCCAAGCACCGTCGAAGTAGCCGTCGAAGAGCACGGGGCCATTGTCGCTGGAGAAAATGATGAGGGTGTTCTCGGTTAGGCCGAGTTCCTCGAGGGTTTCCATCACCCGGCCGACGCCCCAGTCGAGCTGGGCCACCGCGTCTCCTCGCACGCCCAAGCTGGTCGAACCCAGAAAGCGGGGATGCGGAATGCGGGGGACGTGGTTTTCATGCATGGCGTAAAACATGAAGAACGGCTCGTCCTTGTTTTCGGTGATGAAATCGATCGCCTTGCCGAGAAAATCGTCGGGCATTTCTTCGTCGGTCCAGAGCGCATCTTCACCGCCGTCCATCCACCCGATGCGGCTGGTGCCGTCGACGATGGTTTTGGCGTGCTGTTCGTCGGCTTGGTTTTTGAGTAAATGCGGGTGGGAGAGTCCCGTGGGTTTGTCGCCGACCTGCGCTTGGTAGCTGACCTTGACCGGATCGTTGCGGTCGAGTCCGACGATATGTCCGTTTTCGATATAGACGGTAGGCACGCGGTCGCCGGTGGCGGCCATGTGGAAGGAGTAGTCGAAGCCGAGTTGTTGGGGCCCGGGAGAAATTTTTTCGTTCCAGTCGAGCGGTTCGGTGGCCGAGCCGAGACCGAGATGCCATTTGCCCAC
>JABIRI010000271.1 GCA_018667915.1 Opitutaceae bacterium
CAGAGTGCGGGCACCATCCGGAAATTCTCCAGCGCGCATGCGTCGGAAGAGATCCAGGTTCTCCTCCACCGAACGATCGCGACAGGGGCTGTTCTTGCCTGGCTCGGTGGGGGTGCCGCGATAGCTCTCGGTTTCCTCTGCGGATAAATCGCAAACGAATGCGTGACCGGAAGTGATCAGTTTCTCGGCGAAGAGATAGAGTTGCTCAAAGTAGTCGCTGGTAAAAAAGGGTTCGGTTTGCCCCTCGTCAGCGGGAGCGGCGTAGTGATCGTCTTGGCCGTCAATCTTCTGTGCGCGGGGAGTGGCCCCGAGTTGTTTTACGCCTAGATGAGCCTCCGCCCAATCCCTGATCAACCAGTTGATGTCTTCGGTGATTGTATCGACGTAATGTGTATCCTCCTTGGTAGGATTGGTATCGTCGAAGCGCAGGTTACAACGGCCCTGATTTTCCACCGCGACGCCGAAGTTTAAACAGATGGATTTGGCATGGCCGAGGTGGAGGTAGCCATTGGGTTCCGGGGGGAAACGCGTAATGATTTCGGGGGTGCGGCCGGACTCCCGATCCTGCGTGATGATCTCGCGGATAAAATCGGTAGGAATGGACTCAGATTTCTCTTCGGCGGTGGTGCTCATACTAATTTATTAGGCTTCGGCCGGTTTGAAAGGAACGACGGTGTCACCACCGGCCCGCGGCATGGATCCGTCGGCTTGCATCTCTTTTATGACGCCGCCCAAAAACGGAATCAGTTGTTTCTTTCGACTCACGATGCCAGGCATGTCGAAGATTTCGTCGTGTTCGACAGTCGGGTAGGTAATTCGAGACATGATTTCGGCATCTCCCTTGGCGACCAGTAGGGAATTTTGCGTGTTGATGTCCGTGACGAGCAAGCAGGCGAAAACCAACCGCTCTTTGCGACGTAAGTTATCGAGCGATGCGGCGAGTGCATCGGCGTGTTTCCAAAAATTATCGAAGCCAAGTTCTTCAATTTGAGAGACCGCGAAGGCTACGCCGTCCTCCTCATACACCTTGCGGTCCGAGTTGAGCACTTCGTCGGGAGAATTACTCAATATGACTGAGCCGGAGGCAAAAATTTCCGTGGCCAGCGATGTCGAATCGACGTCGGCAATCGTGCTCAGCCACCGCAGGATTTCGGCATCGCGCTCGGTTGAAGTCGGACTGTTGAGGTGAAGGGTATCGGAAATGATTCCACTCATCATGATTCCGGCGATGCTCGGCGAAGGATCGATGCCGTAGCGGCGAAACTGATCGGCCACAATCGTGCAGGTTGAACCCACGGGTTCGTTGAGAAACAGAATAGGCTGGCTAGTATTGAGTGGTCCGAGACGGTGGTGATCGATGATCTCCGCAATCTCCACCTGATCGGCGCCACTGACGGCCTGGGAAACTTCGTTGTGATCGACCAGAATGAGGCGGCGCTTTACGGGGCGCAGCACGTCGGTTTTGGTCAAAATACCGACGAGCCGTCCATCATCGGTGAGGACCATGAACGCCGCCGCGCTGGAAGCAGCGAGTTTACGACGCAGATCTTTCAATCGAGTCTCCGGACTAAGAGATGAGAAATTACGTTCAATGAGCGCATCGATGCTGGATGCCGCTCGAATGGCCCAACCCGTCGTTGCCGTGTCGTAAGGACTACTGAGCACGGAGACCCCGGCTTCTTTGGCTTGGGCAACAACTTCATCATCGACGGGTAAATTCCCGGTAATGATCAGAGCGCGAACCCCGTTTTGAATCGAACGTTGTTGAATGTCCCAACGGTCACCCACCACAACGACGGACTTGTTGGCTGGGATATTTTCTTCCTGGGAGAATTTCCAAAACGACCGAACATCCATGGCGCCAATACGCACGAAAAGGTTTTCCATTTCGTCGGAGCGCGTGGAGGTCAGAACCGTCGCTTTGAGTGAGCGTGCGACCTGGTCGATGCAGGTGTGCACCCGACGCATTTCGCGAGGTTCTTTGACGCGGGGCACAAAAGATCCACCGAGATCGAAAATCGAGAGCTGACCTTTCACATAACGCTCAGGAGTGACTACCGGAAGGATACGCACATCGTGTTCATCGATGAGTTCAAGGGCCTCGGCACAGGTGGCATTTTCGGGCACGGTGACCACGTTCTTGATCATGACATCGCGCACCCGGGGAGTTACATCACTGATGTAGATCGGTGCCGGTTGATCGAATTTAGCCAGGATCGTGTCGATGCGGGCGTTGGTATTTCCGCATCGTGCCGCCACGTAGCCCTGATGGCCTTGGGCTTCCTTAAGCGCAGCATAAGCGATGGCTGAGCACACGGCGTCAGCGTCGGGGTTTCGGTGCCCAATAATATAGGTTAAGTCAGCTTCGGCCGCAGTGGTCATAAAGGTATAGCGGTCCAACTTGAAACGCCTGAAGCGGCCAGTAAAACCAAATTGCCTAAAATCGCCCCCTCCGTTTACGGGGTGCCCTGCGGGGGCTATGGGCCGGCGAGCGCGTTGGTTCCGTTGCTGCTGGCGACTCCATTGGAGGAATCCTGACCGAGAATTTGGACGGCGCCGGTGCCGTTGGTCCGATTGGGCACCGCCTGGCGAAGATTTGACGTGGGCCGGCCGGTGTTGCTGATCAACGAATTTTCGATCGAGGAGTAGAATTCCACATTGCCGCCAAGAAATACGATATGCCCGCCCGTTTCACCATAAACGCCTCGATTGGGATCGTCTTCGGAAGCGCCTGCCTCGGACCACGTTCCATCCGTGGATAGACCCCGCGTGAAGGCCAGTGGAGTGGTGGCCTTATCGCTGAGGCGAAGCCCGGCCACGACATTAAAAGAGGTGGTGCCTAGCGAGGTAAATTCGGTCTCGAGAGTGGGGGGCGTGCTCACAGCCGGATCCAAAACCAACAGGGGCAGGGCAGTTTGGTCCACGGCGGTGTCGAGTTTGGACACCAAAAGCGTCGGGTCGTTAATTCCACCATAACGAGCGAGTTGACCGAACCATTGCCAGTAACGTTCGTTTGAACCGCTCACTTGGCGGCTGGTCTGCTGGGGATTGGGCAGGGCGTCGCGATTGTCGGCGGCGTAGATCAGGGCGGCCTTGCCGAGTTCCCGTAGATTGTTGGCGTCCACCGCGCGCTGGGCTGTTTCGCGGGCCTTGCCGACGGTCGGAATAATTATGGCGGCCAAAATCCCGAGAATAGCGATCACCGTAAGAAGCTCGATGAGGGAGAAACCAGCGGTAGGGCGACGAGGGACTTTCATAATCGACGGTGTGAAACAGTGCTCCTTCGCGTAGGATTGACTCAAGCAGAAAGTCCTCCGCGGGCTGGACATTCCCAGCCGAGACTCCGTATAGCTTCGATCACCTATGAAAGTATATCTCGATGGCCAATTGGTAGAAAAAGCAGATGCCAAGATATCCGTGTTTGATCACGGGTTGCTCTACGGCGATGGGATATTCGAAGGCATTCGAATTTACGACCACAACATCTTCCGGCTGGAGGAGCACTTGGAGCGATTCGAATTTTCGGCCAAAGCCCTGATGCTCGACTTGCCGTGGACCCGCCAGGAGATCAGCGATGCCGTTTGTGAAACTTGTCGTGCGAATGGCCTCAAGGACGGTTATATTCGTCTGATCGCGACCCGCGGCCAGGGCGATCTAGGACTATCACCTTGGAGCTGTCCCAATCCTTCATTGATCGTAATTGCAGATACGATCGCGCTCTATCCGCCGGAACACTATGAAAAGGGACTGAAGATCGTGACGGTTCCGACTCGGCGAATGAACCCCGCCGCGCTCAGTCCGGCGATTAAGTCGCTCAACTATCTGAACAACATCATGGCGAAAATGGAGGCGCGCCAATTCGGGGCTCTCGAGGCGATCATGTTGAATGATCAGGGCCTCGTAGCGGAATGCACGGGTGACAATGTGTTCATCGTTCATCGTGGTGAGATCCTCACTCCCTCCGCTCAGCAAGGTGCCCTGAAAGGTATCACCCGAGATTCCATCTTCGATATCGCTAAAGGACTCGGGTTGAAGATCGCTGAGCATGAACTGACGCGATACGATATTTGGAATGCCGAAGAGTGTTTCCTCACCGGGACCGGCGCTGAAGTGATTCCCGTTGTAGCACTCGATGGACGGGAGATCGGCGACGGGAAACCCGGACCAATATTCAAGCAAATCCTGCAGGCTTTCCATAAACGGGTGAGAGAAGAGGGCACTCGGCTCTGAACCCAATCATGAGGTGTGACAGAGATTGAGACATTACGACCCAGCCGGGCCGGACTCACGGGGCAATTGTCACAGCCCTAGCTGAGTTAAATTAACCGCCTGCAGGGTCTTGCCTCTTGTGCGTCTCGTGGCATGATGTTTGCAGCGCCGGGAGCGACTCTACTCGTCTTCGGGTCATAAAAACCGTTCATCCAATAAAATACTTAAATGGCTAGCCCTCTTAAATGTGACCTTTGCGATAATCTGGCGACCGTGCACCTGACCCAAATTGTGAACCAGAAGGTTCATAAGGTGGATCTGTGCGAAACCTGTGCGCAGGCCAAGGGGGTTACGGATCCGAGTGGGTTTTCGCTTTCCGATCTCTTACTCAAGGCGTCCCTAAATCCAGAGCCAAGCGCGGCCTCGGGCTTGCGTTGTGAACAGTGTGGTTTCGAACCGGAAGAATTTAAGAAAACCGGCCGGTTCGGCTGCCCGGCTTGTTACGAGGCGTTGACCGGCATGGTAGACCCGATGTTGGAAAACATGCACAAAGGCACCGCTCATGTGGGTAAAGTTCCCGAGCACGCCCTGGAGCGCAAGGAGCTCGAAGACCGGCTTACTGCCCTGGAATCCAATTTAAAGATCGCGATCGATGCAGAGCGTTACGAAGACGCGGCAAAATATCGTGATGAAATCGTGCAGGTGCGCGAAGAGGCAGGACTGGCCCAAATAGGATCGATCTGATGCCCGCACCAATCGAAAAACTACTTTCCGCCCCGGCGGAATTAACCGACAACCGAGCATCAAAATGCCCGGTTGTTTTGATGACCCGGATCCGCTTGGCGAGAAACCTGGCGAATCACCGTTTCCCGGGACGAGCAGATGAGGACGAACGTTCTGAAATCCTCTCACTTTGCCGTGAATCCTTGGCGGAAACCCCCGGATTGAAACGGAGCTTTAGCGTCACGATGGAGGAGCTGGATAGCCAGCAACGTCAGCTGTTGGTCGAACGCCATTTAGTAAGTCGCGAATTAATTGATGCTAAGCTCGGAGCGGGAGCCGTGATCAATCGCGATCAAAGTATCTCGGTCATGATCAACGAAGAAGACCACCTTCGTATTCAGGTTTTGCGTACGGGCTTTCAGCTCAAGAAGGCGTGGAATACGATTGATGCCTTGGACACCGCTTTGGAGTCTTCCTTGAATTACGCATTCTCCAGCCAACTTGGCTACCTGACGGCCTGTCCCACCAATCTCGGCACGGGCATGCGGGCGTCTGCAATGATGCATTTACCCGCGCTCGTTATCGTCGGGCACATGGAAAAGGTCGTGCGGGCGGTAAACCAACTGGGAATGGTCGTTCGCGGTCTTTTTGGCGAAGGCTCGGATGCGAGCGGCAGTATTTTCCAAATCTCCAATCAAACGACGCTTGGCGAAGCTGAACCTGTAATCGTCAAGCGGTTGCAGAGTGTGCTTAAATCCATCGTGGAACATGAGCTCAATGCTCGCGACCGTTTACTCGAAAAATCCCCCGGTAAACTCCCCGACAAAATTGGGCGGGCATTTGGAATCCTAAAACACGGTCATTTGATCAGCTCGTCTGAGGCTATGAATCTCCTGTCGTTGGTTCGCCTCGGAGTGGATTTGGGCTATTTTCCCGAAGAGCAGCGGTTGGCCATTGATCGTCTCTTTATCGAAGCCCAACCCGGTCACATTTTACATCGTTCCGGCAAAACTGAACTCGAATCCGAAGATCGCGATTGCCTGCGGGCGGAACAATTGCGTTCCGAATTTGCTAACTTTATGTCACCAAACTATGACAGTTTCGGAAATAACTAATCCGACCGCACCACTTTAAACTCATGAATAACTTTACTCCCCGCGCTCAACAAGTCCTGGCTTTGGCCCGCAAGGAAGCGGATCGGTTTAACCACAACTACGTGGGGACCGAGCACCTTCTCCTCGGGTTGATTAAACTCGGTCAGGGCGTCGCCGTAAGTGTGTTACAAAAAATGGGACTTGATTTGGAAACCGTTCGTGGTGCCGTCGAAAAACAAGTCGGCACCGGCTCGGAGTCCAAGACCCAAGGCAGCATTCCCTACACTCCTCGCGTTAAAAAGGTTTTGGCCCTCGCGGGTAAAGAGGCCAAGGCCCTCAACCACTCCTATGTCGGCACCGAACACATCCTCCTCGGACTACTCCGCGAAGGGGAAGGAGTCGCTGCTCGCGTGCTCAAATCTCTCGATATCGATATTGAGCGGACCCGGAATGAAATTCTCCGTGAACTCGATCCACAATTTTCTGGTGGCGAAGAAGAACCCGGGGCCGAAGAGGCCGGTGCGCCTTCCGGCCGAGGCGGAGGAGATGGCGACAAGAAAGAAGTCAAAACTCCCGCGCTCAAAGCGTTTGGCCGCGACCTCACTGAACTTGCCCGAAAGGGTGAGCTCGATCCGGTCGTGGGTCGAAAGCAAGAGATCCGCCGGGTTATCCAAATCTTGTGCCGTCGCACCAAAAATAACCCGGTCCTCATCGGTGAAGCCGGTGTAGGAAAGACCGCGATTGTGGAAGGTCTTGCTCAGGAGGTCATCAACGGAATTGTTCCGGAACTTTTGATCGATAAAAAGGTAATCACACTGGACCTTGCCTTGATGGTTGCCGGGACCAAATACCGCGGGCAATTTGAAGAGCGGATCAAAGCGGTGATGGATGAAATCAAGCGCGCTAAAAACGTGATCCTCTTCATCGATGAGCTGCATACCATCGTAGGCGCCGGAGCGGCTGAGGGCGCAATGGATGCATCAAATATTTTTAAACCCGCGCTTTCGCGCGGTGAGCTTCAATGTATCGGCGCTACCACGCTGAACGAGTATCGGAAATACATCGAAAAGGACAGTGCCTTGGATCGACGTTTCCAATCCGTGAAGGTGGAGCCACCCTCCGTTAAGGATACGATCACGATTCTTAAGGGAATTCGCAGCAAATATGAGGATCACCACAAGGCAGTCTTCTCGGATCTTGCCCTAGAAACCGCGGCCAAGCTCTCTGATCGCTACATCACGGGACGTTTTCTCCCCGACAAGGCGATAGATGTCATGGATGAGGCCGGGGCGCGTGCTCGGATTTCATCCCTCAATCGTCCGCCTGAAATCGAAGAACTGACCAAACAGATCGAAGAAGTCTGCCAGCAGAAGGAAGAGGCGATCGCCAAACAGCACTTCGAAGAAGCCGCTCAATTTCGTGATAACGAAAAACAACTTCGCGCCAAGCAGGACGAGGTGACCGAAACCTGGAAAAAGGAACGGGAAGAAACGAAGACCAATATCGATGAAGAGTTGATGATGAAAGTCGTCGCGGATTGGACCGGTATCCCGCTCAATCGGATGGAGAAGAAGGAGACCGAACGTCTGCTGAATCTCGAAAACGAGATCCAAAAAGTGGTTATCGGCCAAGAGCCGGCATCGATCGCAATCGCGCGGGCTTTACGACGGTCCCGGGCCGATTTGAAGGACCCGCGTCGTCCCATTGGTTCCTTCATGTTTGTCGGTCCTACCGGAGTAGGTAAAACCGAAACAGCCAAGCAACTCGCTGCGCAAATGTTCGGTGATCAAGATGCGCTCGTTCAGATCGATATGAGTGAGTATATGGAGAAATTCGCCATGTCGCGCCTCATTGGTTCCCCGCCGGGTTATGTGGGTCATGATGAAGGTGGGCAGCTCACGGAGGCGGTCCGTCGTAAACCTTATTCGGTAATTCTCTTCGACGAAGTTGAGAAGGCTCACCCCGATGTTTTGCAACTGCTACTGCAAATCCTGGAAGACGGCCGACTGACGGATTCACTTGGTCGCCAAGTCGACTTCCGCAATACTATCATCATCATGACTTCCAACGTGGGTGCTTCCTTGCTGCAGCGGCAAACCTCCATGGGATTCACGGCCGCTACCGGCAGCTTCAGTGATCATGAATTGATGCGCGAAAAAGTCCTCGAAGAGGCGAAACGCGTCTTTAAACCCGAATTCCTAAATCGTATTTCCGACATCGTCTTTTTCCGGCCGCTGGAGAAAATAGATCTCGTCAAGATTGTCGAAATCGAGGTGAAGAAGTTCGCCGCTCGACTCGAGGATCGCGCCATCACGCTCGAGTTCACCGATGAAGCCAAAACGCTACTCATCGATAAGGGATACGATGAAAAATACGGCGCACGACCACTTCGTCGCGCGGTAGAACATTACCTGGAAGATCCACTAGCCGAGGCAATTATTCGAGGAACCGTTAAAGACGGATCCCCGGTCCGCGTTATTCGAAAGCCCGACGAAGAAAAATTGGATTTTGAACAAATCGTGCCGAGTGAACCGACTTCACCTGCAACCGATGCAGAAGTGAATTCCTAACAGGTTTCTTCGCTCACAAAAAAACGCTCCGTCACTACGGGGCGTTTTTTTGTGAGGACCTGGATTTACGGAGGATTGGTCAATTCAACTTGGGTGGTGGCGGCTTACCTCTGTGCTTTGTCTCTTTGGCCGGAGGACGCGATTCTTTGTCCGGGAGGCTGCGGGGTGGGGCAGACTTGGAAATGACGGACTTGGCTCTTGGCTTAACCGGTTCCTTTTTCGACACGACCTCTTTGGCCACCGGGGAAGGGTTCGGGCGACTCGTCTTAGGGGCGGTTGCTTTGGGGCGATCCGGCCGCGGGATACTAGGAGCAATGGGGCGACGGGAGCGATTGATGTATTCGGGGCTGCGCTTGAGGGCATCGCGAATTTTCGAGCCCGACCAGCCGGACCTGATCATACGGTCACTGTAGGTGCGCAGACCCGCCGCATCAACGTCTCGACCGAGAACCTCTTTGTAGGCATTTTTGATCGTGCGCGGGACCACTTCATCACGGAATTCGGGGCTTTTACGCAGCTCTTTGCGGAGGCGGGATGAGTCCCAACCACGCTCGAAGACCACGCGAGCGTAGGTGCTACGGCCGGACAAGTCGGGGGCACGCCCCAAGACATCGTGATAGGCGCGTTCAACCAGCCGCACGGTATCGCGATCCAGCATGATCTCCTTCTCGAAATTGTCGTCGCCGAGGTCACGGACCGGTTCATCACCATGGTTAAAATGGGGTGAAGGATTCGGAGTGGTCCGCTCAAAAGGAATGTGGTGATTGCCACCCGAGCGAACCACCGTTCTCAGGGGCTCGTCGGCAATCCGGACAACGATGGAAGATGCTTCATTATCCCAATCGCCCCAGCGCTCTTGATCGATACGGTCCAATCAAGGAATACTGTCGAGCAAGGAAATCGATTCTTCCCCAAAGTCGCGATGGTCGTAAAGTGTGACAAAAGCGGGACCTTCGATCAAAATCGAAGAAACTCGATTGTTCACGCGCCGTCCGCTGGGGAATCGAATGTGGTTCATATCATCCCATCTTTCGCCGGCGCCCAAGGTGACGGATTCTCCCCGGTAATGGTCACTGGAAAATAAGGTGACACAAACCGGAGGGAGTGGCTCCGAATACCCATCGGGGTAACGCACCGACTGGGCGAGGGCGGTGGAGGCTATCGCTACCGCAACCGAAGCGACGAAAAGAAGATGGGGGAACGGATTGGGTTTCATGAAGATTGAGACGACCGTTGGTGGGGAAATATTCAAAAAAAAGTCCCGGCAGAAACCGGGACTTAAAATTAAACCTGCAAGCGGGGCCTCAGTCGTTTCCTCGGCTGGTGGCCGCCCCAGAGGTGCCAATGTAGTCTTTGGCCTTCTGTCCCGAAACGCTTCCCATCGGGCTGCTGCCTGAATCCTGACTGTAGGTGGACCCTTTGCGGACTTTCCGGGGAATACGACTGTTGGTGCTGGTGACGTATTCGTATTCATCATCGTCATTGGCCTTGGATTTACTGGCATCGGTCGTTTCGCACCCAGTGAATGCGACCAGTAAAAAGAGGGATAGGGAAAGCAGAGAGAATTTTTTCTTGGGAATTTTCGGACGAGTCAGGCCCATTCGGGAGGATTTTGCAATTCGGGTTTTAATACCCCGATACAGGGGAGGTTCCGGTAGCGTTCAGCAAAATCCAGGCCATATCCCACCACGAATTTGTCGGGGATGTTAAATCCCACGAACTCGGCATCGAAGGGGACTTCCCGCCGCCCCTTCTTATCCAATAATACACAGGTTTTTACGCTGGCGGGATTTTGTTTGGTAATGGACTGGGTGACCATCGCGAGGGTTTTGCCCGTATCCAAAATGTCGTCAATGATCAGAACATGACGGTTGGTTACATCCAGAGTAAGGCTGTGCATCATCTTGGGTTTCCCGATCGATTTGGTCTCGTTGCCGTAGCTGGAGATGCGGATACAATCGAGACGGACCGGATTCGGGATGAATCGTAGCAAGTCGGCCGTGAAGAGGATCGCACCATTAATGATCGAAACGACCGTGATCTCGTCATCCCCATAGGTCTCGGCAATCTCTATGCCCAAGCGCTTCACGCGGCGTTTTATGGATGCTTCGGAAACCATGATCGATTCGAGGTCCGAATGAGAAGGGTGGAGCTTAAGCGTCGCTGACATCTGCGCCGATGGAGTCGGATTCGGGGGAAAGGGGCAAGGACGGAGACGCAATGTCCGGCGGTTGTTGACTTTGGCCCCCGGGAACATCGAAGTTTTAGAGATTCTGGCTCCCGTAACGCATGATCTCGATCCAAGTTGACCATCTAACCAAGAAGTTTGGCTCCGTCGTGGCTCTCCACGAGCTCGACCTTCGAATTGAACCGGGTGAGCTGTTTTTCCTTCTCGGCCCCAGCGGTTGTGGTAAGACGACCCTGCTACGCAGTTTGGCCGGATTCTATATCCCGGAACACGGACGGATTCGCTTCGGTGATGAAGACGTGACTCGGTTGGAACCCCATCGCCGCAATACCGGAATGATGTTTCAGAGCTATGCGCTCTGGCCGCATATGACCGTGGCTCAGAATGTGGCATTTGGTTTGGAAGAACGAAAGGTATCCAAACCGGAAATCACTCGCCGCGTGGGCGAAGCGCTCGAATCCGTTCGCATGGGTGACTACGCAGATCGGTCGCCCAATCAATTATCCGGTGGACAACAGCAACGGGTCGCACTCGCGCGGGCTTTGGTGATTCGGCCACGGTGCCTGTTACTTGATGAACCGCTTTCGAATCTCGACGCGAAGCTACGCTTGGAGATGCGCACGGAAATTCGCCGGGTCTGTAAGGAATTTCAACTGACCACGGTTTACGTCACCCACGACCAAAAGGAGGCGCTCTCGATTTCCGATCGCATGGCTATTCTCGAAGATGGCCACATTCTGCAAGTGGGCACCCCTACGGAGGTCTATCGTCGACCTCATCGTAAAACCGTCGCTCACTTCATCGGCGAAACCGATTTGATCGATGGAAAAATAGCCGAAATTACGAGTGAAAATGTGGTGGTGGATACCGAGATCGGACGGTTCCACGGGGTATTGGGAGATTCTACTCAGAAACCGAACGCGGGAGATGCCGTGACGCTCTCCGTTCGTCCAGAGTGTTGGAAATTGGCCGAACAAGGATCGGATCTCAATTCAGTGGAAGGGAGGATCGGCGATTCTGTATATCTGGGAGAGGTCGCTCAGTATGAATTCGTCGCTGGTGAGCAAAAACTAAAGATCTACGAGCTAAACCCCCGGCACGTTAACGCGGGGGGGGACCGCGTTTTGCATGCCACGGTTGAATCGCAGGATGTGGTCG
>JABIRI010000169.1 GCA_018667915.1 Opitutaceae bacterium
TAAAGCCCGACCCACCGATGCAATGTTTAGCACAACGTGGGTCGGGCTTTACGCCCGACTGTTTTTACCCGGAGGTTAAGTTTTACTCGAAGAAGGAGACGCCGTTGGCTTCGGCGAGGGGGAGCTTGGGGCTGAATCCGCCGGGAACGGGGTCCCAGTTGAAGCCACTCTTGGCGGCAGCTTCGGAGGTGAAGTAGCCGTTGAAGGCGAGGGAGCGGAATTGGCGTAACCAATTCTTACCCGGGGCAGCGTTGTCTTCGGCGATCGATTTAATGGTGGCGTCCTGTTTGGCGGCATCCATCGCGTCGAATTCGTGGCGATCCAAGTGGGCGAGACCTTTTCGGAGACTGTTCTGATTGTCGTCCGACATGAACAGGCCGTAGGCGACGTCGACATAGTCGGCGACGCCGGCATCAGTCGCACCGGGTGTATCGCTGGCGGGGAGCAGGCGTTCTGCGACCGCTACAACAATTTTGTACTGCGACGAGGTGAGGTAGCGGGCGGAGCCGCCTTCGGACATTTCGGCCAGAGCTCGAGTGATGGTGGCGGGCGAGGCCGCGACTCCGAAGAGTAGGGCCGTGCGTTTGATAGCTTCGCGTCTATTCATGGCGATCAAATGTTATGGCGGTTAAGTTCGTTGACGGCGTGGTCGGCCGCGCGGGCCGTGAACGCCATATAGGTGAGGGAAGGATTCACGCAGGCGGAGGAGGCCATGAACGATCCGTCGGTGACGAAGACGTTGGAGGCGCCGTGAACCTGGTTGTGGCCGTTGAGCACGGAGTTCTTGGCACTGGTGCCCATGCGAGCGGTGCCCATCTCGTGGATACAGAGTCCGGGCGCACTGGTAGGATCGTCGAAGCCACTGATGTCTTCGAGGCCGGCGGTTTCGAGCATCTCGATGGCCGACGCCTGCATGTCCTTACGCATGTAGCGTTCGTTTTCCTTGAACTCGCAGTCAAAGGTGACGGTGGGCATGCCCCATTTATCGACCTTGTTGTGATCGAGATACATGCGGTTCTCGTGGTAAGGCAGATGCTCACCCCATGAGCCGATACCCATGCGCCAGTCGCCGGGAGCGAACATGTCGGCCTTGAGGTCTGCGCCGAAGCGGGCGAGTTCGGCCACGCCACGGGTCCAGCTAGTGCGGCTGGCACCACCTTGGTAACCGAAGCCGCGAACGTAGTCTTTTTGTTTCGTCGCGGAATCACCGAGGTTGCGGAAGCGGGGGATGTAGATGCTGGTCGGGCGTCGGCCCTTGTAATAGATATCGTTGAACCCATCGTAACGGCCGGAAGCGCCCACTTTGAAGTGGTGATCCATGAGGTTGTGGCCGAGCTCGCCGGAGTCGTTGCCCATACCGTTGGGGAATCGGTCGGACTTGGAGTTCATCAAAATCGAAGTCGAAGCGATGGCGGATGCGCAGAGGAAAACAACCTTGGCGTAGTATTCCATGGCTTCGCCGGTTTCAGCATCGAGGATGCGCACGCCCTTGGCCTTGCTGGTGTTCGCGTCGTAAATGACCTCGGTCACAATCGAGAATGGACGCAGCGTGAGACGGTTCGTCGCGTAAGCGGCGGGCAGGGTGGAAGAGTTACTGGAGAAGTAAGCGCCGTAAGGGCAACCCCGACTACAACGGGCGCGATATTGGCAAGCGCCGCGGCCATTGTGGGCTTGGGAGAGGTTGGCCACGCGAGCGTGGATCAACTGGCGATCGGAGAATTTTTTGGCGATGCGATCGCGGACGTGTTCCTCGAGCACGTTCATGGCGAACGGCGGCAAGAAGTTGCCATCGGGAAGTTGGGGTAGTCCGTCGTTGTTGCCGCTGATACCGGCGAAACCCTCGACGTGATCATACCACGGTTTCAGGTCTTTATAACGCACGGGCCAATCGGTGCCGAAACCATCCTTGGCGTTGGCCTCGAAATCGAGATCACTGAGGCGATAGGATTGGCGCCCCCACATGAGGGAGCGACCACCGACGTGATAGCCGCGACACCAGTCAAACGCTTTGTCTTCGGAGTAAGGATTGTCGACGTCGTCCACAAACCAGTGGGCCGTGGCCTCACGGGTGGTGTAGCCGGTGCGGCTTTGCTTGGCTTGGCGATCCAGCGATTCTTGAGAAATTGAATTACGGCCCGGGAATTCCCACTTTTCCATCATAGCCGTGGGATAGTCGCCGTGTTTGACGTCGCGACCACGTTCGAGGACGAGCGTGTTGAGTCCTTTTTCGGTCAGTTCTTTCGCAGCCCAACCACCACTGATGCCGGAGCCGACTACGATGGCGTCATAGGTGTGTTGAGCGGTTCCTTTCGTGGAAACATTCATAATTTTCAGGGTAAGTTGCCTGATCGTCAGGCGGGGTGAGTGAGAAGGAAGAACATGCAGGCAAGGAGGGTTGAGCGGCAATCAGCATTTTGCGTTAAACGTTCAGTTTTGGCGGGAATTGAGATGTCCGGAATTGTAGCGGGTGGATTGATCGCGATAATGCCCAATTGCTCCACTAGGATCTGACTCCGCAACCGCCACTTTGTCCCCCGTATCTTTAATGAATCTGTTAAATAATCTCATTTCGCGTTGGGGCTTTCGACTTTGGGCAACGGCGCTGGTCGTGCTGCCGTTGGCAAATGCAGACGTGGGGGCGGCGGATCGGCCTAACATCATCTTATGCATGACCGATGACCAGGGCTGGGGCGATACGGGCTACAATGGACATCCGATCCTGCAGACCCCGCACCTCGACCAAATGAGCGCGGAAGGCGTGACGTTCACGCGCTTCTATGCGGCGGCGGCGATGTGTTCGCCGACCCGGGCGAGCGTTTACACCGGAAGACATCCGTATCGGATGGGGGTGACGTATGCGATGAAGGGGATGCTCGAACCCAGCGAGATCGCGATTTCCAGCGTGCTCAAAGAGGCAGGTTATGCGACGGGGCATTTTGGTAAGTGGCATCTCGGCACGCTTTCGAAAATCAAAGGTGATCAAAAACGCTGGGGTGCGTTTAGCGAAACGCCGGAGCGCTACTACTGCCCGCCGTGGGAACGGGATGTGGACGTGAATTTTGTAACCGAATCCAAAGTGCCCACCTGGGATCCGCTCAAGGATCCGGGAGATTTGAAACAAGTGGAACTGACGCCCTCGGCAAGCGGTGAGCCTTACGGTAATGAATACTTCACTGGACCGGGCGAAACGGTGACCGAGAATATGGACGGGGATGACTCCCGTGTGATCATGGATCGCGCGTTGCCGTTCATTCGCAACAGCGTGGAGGCAGACAAACCGTTCTTTTCGGTGATTTGGTTTCACACGCCACATTCGCCGGTCGTCGGCGGAGAAAAACACCGCGCTATGTATGGCGATCAACCGGTGTCGGAACAGCATTACTACGCGACGATTACGGCGATGGACGAACAGATGGGCCGACTGCGCGCGGAGTTGAAGCAACTCGGAGTCGACCAAAATACGATGCTCTGGTTCTGCTCCGACAACGGGCCCGCCCGGCAAGGGTCGCCGCGGCATGTGGGTTCGGCGGGTGATCTTTCAGGCTATAAACTATCGATCAACGAAGGGGGCGTGCGGGTGCCGGGACTGTTGGTCTGGCCGGATGGAACGGACGGCCCCCGAACGATTGATGCGCCCGCCATCACGACCGACTATTTCCCCACTATTCTCGACGCACTCGATATTCCGCTCCCGACCGATCGGGATTACGATGGAATGAGCCTGTTGCCTATTATCCAAGGCGAACGGGCAACGCGTGACGCCACGATCGGATTCCTAAATCGCGATGGCAAAGAATCCGCGTGGATGGAAGAGCGTTACAAATTACTGATCAAACGAGACGGCACGGGCCTCTACGATATCGTGGCCGATCCAGGGGAAAAGACCGATCTCACGACCAAGCAGCCCCTCATCGCCGCGCGCCTCCAGGCCGAACTCGCTGCGTGGAAAACGGACGTATTGAGCGAGCTCGCCGCAGTGCCTGAATAGGGGGGGGGAGATAGGCCGCGACTGTCGGGCATAAAGCCCGACCCACATGCAGGGCTCGGCGGAGTGGGTGGGTCGGGCTTTACGCCCGACATCCTTGGGATCATCTTAGCTGTATGAGTTCGCCTTCACACAATCCCGGTTACTCGGCATTGCGAAAGGGGCGACTGGATGTGAAAGAGGCACTCTACTTTCTAACCATAACAATTCAGCGGCCATTACTCCGAAACTCCGTTGGACTCACTCAA
>JABIRI010000221.1 GCA_018667915.1 Opitutaceae bacterium
CAGCCCCGTATCCAAAACCATGACAGCTACACCCCTGACGCCCAGACCCGAGCTCTGGTCCAAGACCCGTCCGGAGACCCTCGCCTGACCTTCAGATTGCGACCTCAAAACGGGTGCCAACACCAGCAACAGTAATGACATTCTTACGAAGCCGGTAACTGGACTGATAGCACTAAATCGACGTGGAAAACGGAACATGTTGACGACCACGTCATAGAGGCCGTCGCTCAGACAATCGGAATATGACTATGCCTCCAACTTGTTACCGCCGCGATACTTCGGCGTAACTTATGTGTCAGCCGAGTTACACCGACACACAAACGATACCACCTAATGGCTGTTTTCGGGACTATCCGAATCCTTCTCCGTCGTCTCTTGGGTCAGCGTCACCAAATCCTGCAACGAAGTGAAGTGTTGGCTCAAATCAAAGTCGCCTCCGAGCCCACCCACCAACTTATCAAATAGGTCTCGTTTCGACTCTTTCAACTCTTGGATACGCTCTTCGATCGTGCCGGCCGTAACCATGCGATAAACAAACACGGTATTGGTTTGGCCAATACGATGAACCCGATCAATCGCCTGAGCCTCTACGGCGGGATTCCACCACGGATCCAGTAGAAAAACGTAGTCCGCTGCGTGCAGTGTAATACCCGTGCCCGCCGCCTTGAGCGAAACCAACATTGCCGCCGGTTCCTCACACGATTGGAAGTCCTGCACCGGTTTTTGCCGGTCCAAAGTCATGCCCGTGAGCTCAAACTGAGTCAGGTCCGGATAGTGTATATTCAGGGCTTCCTTCACGCGATCCAACAGCATCACGAACTGCGAAAAGATCACGACCTTGTGGCCACTCTCGATCACTTCCGTAAGCTTCTCGATCAGCAGACTGATCTTACCCGAATCTGCCAGCGGAGAATCGCGCCAGGGCAACATATCGGGATCGCAACACACCTGCCGTAAACGCGTAAGCAATGCGAGGAAGCCGAAGGATTTTTCCCGGATCGCCGCTCCCACGTCGTCACCGAGGCGCTGCAGCCCTTCAGAGCAGATGCGCGCGTATTCCTCTCGCTGCACATCCGTCATCGGACAATGCAGTTCAATTTCAACTTTCTGCGGCAGTTCCGTTGCCACTTCACTCTTCGTCCGACGCAAGATGAACGGCGCCAATTGCGCCCGCAATCGAGACATCGTGCCGAGTCGATCCGCATTAAGCTGTCGCTCGAAACTGGAACGGGAGCCCAACAGACTCGGCAGCAGAAATCGGAAAATGGACCACAGATCCAGTTGGCGATTTTCCAGGGGAGTCCCCGTTAAAACCATGCGATGTCGCGATTTGATGGCATAGGTGGTTTGAGTCACCTTCGCATCGGGGTTTTTGATAAACTGCCCTTCATCCAGCACCGCATATCCAAACTCCACCTTGGGCAAAAGCTCGCGGTGCTTGCGCAGTTGGGTGTAACTCGCGATCCAAATGATCGGCCTGTCGTGCAACGTAAAGTCATTGCCGGTTTTGAGAATATCAGTCTCCAACGCCGGGAAGTGTTTCTGAATTTCTTCCCGCCAGACCGGCACCACCGAAGCCGGGCACACGACGAGATTCGGTTTTCCGCCAATCGGCCGGGCCGAGAGTAAGGAAATGACCTGCAAAGTTTTACCCAGTCCCATTTCATCGGCCAATAGACCGTGGCACCCGACATCCGCCAGATGATGCATCCACTCTACCCCACGACGCTGATAGGGTCGTAAAAGTTCAGGCAACTCGGTTTCGACTCGAGCCGGTTTTACCACGTCGTCACGCCATTCCTGCAGCTCCGGAGAGACCGTCAGTTTGAAGCGATCATCGTGAAATAGGGAAAATACCAGGTAGGGCGACAACTCGGATTCGCCATGAGTCTCTTCGACGTTTTTACGCCAAGATTCGATCGCCTGAATCTGCTCCGTCGGCAGCTCCACGATGCCCACACTGGGTAAAATCGTAGGCGACTTCCCCCGCTTCAACAATGACCGCACTTCTTTATCGGTGAGCAGTTGCTCACCCGCCTTAAAAATCCATCGCAGGTCCAAAGATCCGCCATCTCGATCGGTCGAGCCCGCCTCACCGGAAACCTTTCGACCTGCCACCGCCTCGACGTGGATCTTTTTCGATTCCTTGATCAGATTACCCACGTTGTTATCGAGCTCGATCGTAAACAACCGACGCCAGCTCGTCATCGTGCCTTTTAAGAAGGTCGGAATCTCCGCGACGTTGGACATCAAATACACCCCCGTCTTGGTGTTGAACTGGAAATGC